>NZ_CM173234.1:324648-649297 GCF_057748015.1 Microbacterium sp. STRO-1N | reverse complement strand
CGACGCGCAGGAGGCCGAGCTGCGCGCCGCCGGCTGCGAACGCGTATTCGTCGACCACGGCGAATCGAGCCGCTCCGCGGACCGCCCGCAATGGCTCGAGTGCTTGAACTATTTGCGAGCGGGCGACATTCTCAAAGTGCGACGTCTCGACCGTCTCGCCGGTAGTGAACGCATCCTGATCGAGACGCTGCAGGACCTAGACGCGCGACAGGTGAACCTCGTCAGCCTCACCGAGCCCATGATCGACACGACCACGCCGATGGGCCGAGCTCTCTACGGCATCGTCACGGTGTTCGCGCAGCTCCGCGTCGATACCATCCGGGAAAACACCCTCCGCGGTCTCGACTACGCACGCAGTCAGGGTCGTGTCGGTGGCCGTCCGAGCGTGATGACGCCCGAGCGGATTGCTGAGGCCGAGCGCATGCGTACCGGGCAGCAGAGCTGGGCAAGCATCGCGCGCGTGCTCGGAGTCGGAACTTCTAGCGTGCGACGAGCACTCGTCCGATAGTGATCGCTATCGGACGAGATAGGATTCCCTATCAGGGGTGATTGATATGACGATCTCAGAGGTTCCGGACTGGGCACGTGCGGCGGTGCGCGCGCGCCATCGGAAAGAGATGGCTGAGCTGGACTACCGGCGCGAGCTGCGCCGGTTCGACCAGCACCGATACAGCCAACGCGAGATCGCCAAATGGCTCGGGATGGCCCAGCCGTCAGTACTCAGCGCACTCCGCACAGCCGCTAAAGTGACAATGCCTCTGGACGGATTCTCCGGCGCGACGCCGTACGAGATATGCCAGCGCTATGCCGCCAGGTTCATCGATCGGGCGCAGCTGGTGGACGAGCTCACGCGGTTCCCCTACGTGAAGGACGGCCATACCGATGGGTATGACTCGCTGATCGTCGACCCGGCCGGCACGTGGTCCGAGGTCGGCGACGCTGCACGCCGCGGCCTGATCAGTGAGGACATTTACGAGACCGTGTTCTGTCGCCGACACTCCTCGACCGCGCCCGAAGCGCCGGAGGTCGGCCCCGAGGAACCGAGCCCGAGGCAGTGACCACAAATGGCTCCCCCGAGTTGTACCGCGCCTCGAGACGAGCAAGCTCGTAGAGCACGGCGTTGCTCAAGAAGTCCGACAGGGAGCGGTGTCCTTCTGCGACCATCGTGTTGAGCATGGCCGCCCGCATACGCTCATCGAGCGATAGATCGACGTAGAAAGAGACCTTCCTGGGCTTCGGTCGCCCAGTCCCGGTCATAAGGAGAACCGTTCGACGCATCGATCAATGGATTCGTACGCTGCCTTCGCTTGCTGAAGGTGTTCGCGTAGAGATGACAGATCGGTGCTGCCCGTAGTGTTCGCTACTCTCGCGATCTGATTGACGTTGCTAGCGATGTTGGAGATGAGTCGCTCGATACGGAAGAACATCTCCAGGGCATTCCTTCGATCGGCGGCCGTCTCGCCGGGCTCGGGTGAGAGTGCCGACTCGACGAGTAGTCGGGCAACGGTCACGCCTTGCTCCGTGGAGCGAGCGACCAGCGCGGCCTCTTCCTCCTCGTTGACTTTCACCTTGTGAACAATCTCCCGCAAGGCGGGCGCGTTCGGTCGTCGACGGTTCTGCCGCGCGTGGGCGGCCATCATGCTCTCCATGCCCAGCGCCGCGAACGGAAGAAACTTCGACCGGACAGACAAGCCGAGTTAGGGGCCCCAACCGTTTAGCTTGCTCCGCAGGATTCATGACCGAACATGCGTCACCTCTTCGACATGGGAAACAGAGGCTGCCGCGGGATGCTCCGCATTCCCTTGCCCTCGATTCACTTCGTGGGTAGCGGTGCGTAGCGGCTGTGTAGCTTGTCGCGTGGCTGCTTCCTCCTGACCTCTCTGCGGAAGTAGCGGCGTAGCCCCTGTAGCGGGCGAAAGCGCAGAGGCGAGGTACCGCATCCATGCGTCGCGAAAATCGACGAGTCGATATCCCTTTCGCACGCTTTCCCCGACACGATGGTTGGCGGGTCGGACTCCGTATGGACGAAGTACCCGAGCGACTCCCGCGACTCCCAGCGCACTCGCCAAATCGCGGTATTCGGGCACCTTGCTGAGGGCTTCGACCAGCTGGACGCTGCCGATCCATGCGCCATCCCGGTATGCGTCGAGTACTTCACGAGTTGCTTCCAGAAGCGCCAAGCCGACGTTCGCGGAACTCTCGTCCTCTCGCGCCCGCTCGACCATGGTGATTGCTGCTGTCCAGGCACGATTGATCCATTCGTCTCTTGCGAGATGGGCCACTGCGACGAGCGTCTCCCAAAGATCAGCTGCGCGGTCTTCCACCGGCAGTTCGGGGCGGACACCGGCTATCTCATCTTGGTGGTCGGTGAGCAGCCGATGCAGGCGGTGGCGCACTACGGCGAGGTACTCCCCTGCGTCCCTAAGCCGGAACTGCTCAACGAGTTCAGTTCCCGAACGCCGACGCATAGTGAGTACTATCGCTCGGTCTTCGATAGTGTCCGGCAGTGCGCCGATCGAAGCGATCGCTGCCAGGGCGAAGACTCGATACTCCTTCAGCTGATTGTTCGGCTTCTCGACCCGGCCGTATACGAAACCCCGCTGGAATCCGGTGTTGAGGATCCCGCGGAGGGCTTCGGAGCGTTCACTCGGCCGTCCCGCTGAGAAGATCGCGTCCGCTTCGTCGAGCATCAACGTCGGCGGGGTGTCCCCTGCCTTCTCGATGCGTCGGAAGAGATACGGAACGCTGACGTCGGCGAATCGCACAGGGTCGTTGACCAGCAGGCTCAGCACCTCGAGCAAGCGCGTCTTCCCCGATCGTTCTCGGCTGATCGGATCACCAACCTCGGTGCAACATCTAGGGCGGGAACCACGTGGGATGCGGCCGCCCACAGCGTCACTGCGTCATACGACGCCGCGTCCGGCAGAACGCAGTATCGGCGAATAGCCCGCTGAGCAGAATCGAGCGCGTCCGCGAGCTCAGGTATCTGAGTAACCAACCGGGTCACCTGCCGCTCGCCGTGGTGCGGCTCTGGCGGATCCACTCAACGAATTCAGAACGCGCGTAGCGAATCGTTCGAGGTCCCAGCCTGTAGAAGTCGGGCCCCTTGCCGAGGTAGCGAAGCTGGGCAAGCGCGGCAGTCGTCATTCCGGCGATGAGGGCGGCTTCCGCGGGCGTAAGTAGTGAGTCATCCATGATCATGTCCCCTTCGTTTCGTTGTGCTCGTTCTCTGTGAGCACTTGCTTCGACGATGACAACGTCTGAAGTGTGAGACACCATGGAGGGATGGATTGGTCCGAATCGGGGAAAGATTCGTTTGCGCGCTCGATCGGTGAGCGCATCCGAGAGCTGCGTCTGCGTCGCGGATTCCGATCCGTTCGCGAGCTAGCTGCCGCTATCCCTAACGCACGCCTCAGCGCGTAGGTCGTCAGCAACATCGAGCTGGGGCGCAAACTCGATCTGACAGTCGTCGAGCTTCTCGAGCTGTCCAGAGCATTGGGCGTTGCACCACAGCAGATCCTCGTCGACCACCACCGTCCCTACGAGCCGACAGGGATTCCAGGAGTCAGTGAGGAGATCGCGACGATGTCTGCGATCGACTTCCTCGAATGGCTGCCCCTCCCGTTCGAGGGTCACCAACTATTCATGGATGTGAACGCGGAGACGCCTGAAGAAACCGCTGCCCTGGTCGCGCTTCGAAGCTATGAAATGCAACGACGGGAAGTGGCACACCATACGGAATCGCTAGCGAGGGCGCTTCAGGTCAATCGTAAGTTCGCCGGCTTCAACGATCTGGGGCATCTCCGCAACCGCGTGGCCGAATCCTTCGCTGAGCTCCGACGCATGGCTAGCTTCCTGGAACAACGTGGAGTTCGCGTGCCGGCTGACCACTGTGACCACAGTTTGACCACAACTCCCGGCGCGAACGACGATCGAGGTGATCACATAGATCACACAGATCACCGCAACTCCGCGAGTGTGAGCGCCGAGGAATCCAGGCGATGAGGCGCAAATCTGACTGAGAATCGTGAGGTCACGGGATCGACGCCCGTCGGAGCCACACGGACCGTCGTTACAACGGTCCCAGATACCCTCGCCTAGCTTCTACATGGCGGGGGTTTTGCTTTGCCCTGATGCGCCCAGCGCAACCGCCGGACGCCAGATCATGGACATCCCGGCTCGAGCCGTACATGATGACCACATGGCAAGCCTTCGACTCGTTGCGGTCACTCTGATGGCAATGTCGGCTGTCATGCTCACCGGGTGCGTTCAGTACGCCACGTTCACAGATCTCGAAGGCGAACGCGACGCCGCCGACCAGTTGCCGGAGTTGGAACAGTACGCGTACGACTCGCTCGACGCCTCAACCAGCCGATTCGTCGGCAAGCACGACGGAACGTCACTGTGGCTCGCCAAGGGGGAAGAACCGAATTCCGCCTGCCTCGTCGCGCAACGCGGTGACGACTGGATCATCGGGTGCGGTGGTGGAATGAGCGGCGGCCCGGGATCCTTTGAGATCCACCCCGACGGCGCCGTGGTCCCGGAGGGCGCTACACAGGTGTCCGAGAATGTCTACGCCTGGTAGGCAATGCTGCCCCGCTGGATGCCGTGTGGCGCGCACCCGGCTCTGCAACGGTGATAGCGGCACTGTCGGCCGCCACGACAAACGGTAGCTTGTCGGCATGGATGCGCCCTCGCCCGATGTGGAAGTCCTCACAGCCATCACCGATGCAGATGCGGACGACATCGCGCGTTTGCTCCCGCAGCTGTCGAGAACCGCGACCTTCGATCGAGATCGCCTTGCCACGATCGTCGCCCACGACGCGACGGATCTGCTCGTCGTGCGTGTGGAGGGTCGCATCGTCGGCGCGGCCACCCTGGTTACGGTTCCGCTGCTCTCCGGACTTCGCGGCCACGTCGAAGACGTCGTCGTGGACGAGACCACGCGTGGCAAAGGCATCGCACGCGCATTGCTCCAGCGCATGACCGAAATGGCCGCGGAGCGAGGGCTGCGCACCCTCGACCTCACGTCGCGGCCGTCCCGAGAATCGGCGCTGCGCTTGTATGAATCGGTCGGTTTCGCACGGCGAGAGACGAATGCGCTTCGATTCACGCCGCCGAGAACGTCCTCATCAGCAACCGACGGCTGACTCAGCACCGCCCCATCGTCGCGATGGCAACGCCCCGCCCGGTAGCGTGATCAGCATGACCACTGGGACCCGCCGCATCGAGCTGAACCTCCACAAGCCCTGGTTCGCGCTCTACGCCGGCATCCGCCCGACGCTGGTGATCGAGGGCCGCGGCCAGCCGACGCAGTGGGGCCTCGGCACCTGGCAGGTGTCGGCCGAACACGACGTGATCCTCGGAGTTTTCCTGTTCAACCGGATGTGGCGCTTCGGACAGGCCGAGATCACGCTCCGTCCGCAAGACGAGGGGATGCTGAGCTACCGCGCCCCCGCACTGCCGTTCCTTCGCGGGCAGTTCCGGCTGAAGCCGCCGCGCCAACAGGCGTGACACCTCTCCCCTAGCCCGCCCAGGGGTGCGCCGGGTCGAGCTGCGCGATCGAGTCACGCAGCCACGCCCTCTGGCGCACATCAAGAAGCCCGAGATTCGCCTCGGCATCCACGATGTCCTTCTCGCGCACCTGCGCGGACTTCATGAACAGCACCACCTCGGGATTGAGATAGCGCAGGCCGTCCCCTGAAACCCAGGTGACCTCGTCCAGGTCGTACTCCTGAGACGGAAGACGCTTGTTGGTCCAACGCGCGCCGTTGAAGGGCGTCAGCGGCACGTCGAGCACCCACGGCGAGACCGCGTCGGCACGCACTCAGATCCCGCTGCCGCTCCGGATCTCACGGAATCGCTCGTCGAACGGACGCAGCCAGCCGCTGTCGGCGTTCCACGTCGTCCACCCGCGGTCCGCGAGGAAGACTCGCAGCGCCTCGGCGTCATGATGCGCGATCGAGACGTCCATGTCCTCGTGACGGCGGGAGACACCGGTCGCCTTCTCGAGCGCCCAGCCGCCGACGATCCACCACGGCCGGTCGAACCCGTCGAGGAAGGCGGCGATCGACGCCGGCGTCAGCGGATCCCACGGCCCGTACCACCGCGCGAACTCCTCCGGCGGCAACGGCCTTGCGGACTCCGGCTGCGGAAGGGGGACGTGACCAGGCGACATCCTTCAGACCTCCGCGCGACGCTGCGTTGCACGGTTGTGCACCGCGATCGCCACGAGCGCGGCGACGGGTCCCACCAGGATGACCAGGAACGGCAGGTACCACGCCGTCAGGCCGAGCATCACAGCGCCGAACACGATGAGCCCCGCTCCGCTCGCCCGCAACACGACGGATCCACGTGGAACCACCTCGGCGTTGCGGAAGAACGGAATCCGGATGCCGGCATTCGCCCGCATCGTGCTCGCCAGCGCGAGATGGAACACGACGACGCCGGTCACCGCCGCCAGCACTCCGAAAACGAACATCGCCCCACGCTACCAACCGGTCCTGCCAGCGGCGCTACGTCGACGCGAGAGGTCGCGCATTCCCCGTGGGGCGGATACCTCGTCACACGACGACCCAATGTGAAACGTTTTTATCACAGAGCCGATTTCGGCTTGACGGGCACCCCGAACGAGGGTTAGCGTTCACGGAGCCGCTTTGGGAAAACGCATTCCGAGGCAGTGCCACCCTGCCCTGCAACGTTGGAGAGCTGATGACGACGAACACCGCCGCCGCCGGCTGGGCTCTGCGTGTGCACGCCGCCTTCGACTGGATCTGGTGGGTCGCCACGATCAACCTGCTCTGGTGCGTCTTCACCCTCGCGGGCGGCATCGTGCTCGGCGCTGCACCGGCCTCCGTCGCCGCCGCCGAGCTGACCCGCCGACGCCTGCGCGGAGACGGCTTGGCGGCCATACGCTCCTTCGCCCAGGCATGGCGGCGAGAGTTCTGGCGAGGGAACGCCGCCCTCGGGCCGGCGTTCGCCGTCACCGCCCTGCTGGCCGCCAGCACGCTCGGCCAGTACGCCGCCGGCGCCATCGGCACTCCCCTCGGCATCCTGACCGCCGCGGCTCTCGCCCTGTCGTTCGCCGTCACCGCCGTCGCCGTTCCGCTGTTCGCGCACTACGACCTCCCGTTGCGCGGTTACGTCCCGACTGCCTTCCGCTGGGCTCTGCGCAACGTGCCGCACGTCATCCTGCTGCTGCTCGCGGCGGTCGTCGTGGTGACGGCCAGCCTGATCCTCCCCGGCATCATCCCGTTCCTCTCGCTCGGGGCCTGGCTCACGCTGAGCACCGCGCTCTGCATCGGCTTCTTCACCGCCAACGACCGACGGCTCGCCGAAGCGCACACACCGAACTGACCCCCGCCCCCGAACGCCCCACCGAACGAAGGAGTTCTCTCATGAAGCACCGCACCATCGCCTCCGGCATCGGCCTCGCCGCCGTCGCCGCACTCGCCCTCACCAGCTGCTCCGCCGGTCCGGATGCCGCGGCAGATGGCGCCGAACTGGACACGCTGACCATCATGGCGCCCTACCTCTCCACGAACGCCCCCGAGGACGACAACCAGTTCGAGAAAGCGATCGAGGAAGAGATCGGCGTCGACCTCGACATCACCTGGGTGCCGAACTCGTCCTACGGCGACAAGGTCAACATCACCCTCGCCGGCGACGACCTGCCGCAGGTCATGGTCATCCAGGGCAAGGACCCCGGCTTCGTCCGCAACGCCGAGGCCGGCGCGTTCTGGGACCTCACCGAGTACCTCGACGACTACGAGAACCTCAAGACCACGTTCCCGCAGGTGCAGCACTCCTCCAGCATCAACGGCAAGGTCTACGGCATCTTCCGCTCGCGCGACGTCATGCGCGAGGCCGTCATCATCCGCAAGGACTGGCTGGCCAGCCTCGGCCTGGAACTGCCGACCACCACCGAGGAGCTCTACGAGGTCGCCAAGGCCTTCACCGAGAACGACCCGGACGGCAACGGCGCTGCTGACACCTACGGCCTCATCATCCCCAAGTGGCCCGGCACGATCGGCACCAACAGTCCGTGGGATGCCATCGAGACCTGGTACGGCGCCGGAAACCGCTGGACCGAGCGCGACGGCGAACTCGTGCCGAACTTCACCACCGACGAGTGGCTCGAGGCCGTGCAGTTCGAGCGCCAGCTCGTCGAGGACGGCGTCGTCAACGCCGACTACGCGACCTTCGACTCGGCGAAGTGGAACGAGCCGTTCCTCACCGGCAAGGGCGGCATCATCATCGATGTGCACTCCCGCGCCGGCCAGCTCATGAGCCTGCTCAAGGAGCAGGACCCCGAGGGCTTCCAGAACTACGTCGACGTCACCGGAAACCTCGAAGGCCCCGACGGAGAGCTCAACGCGCTCCCGACCGCCGGCTACAGCGGGTTCCTCGCCATCCCCAAGGCCCAGGTCAAGACCGAGGAGCAGCTGCGCGGCGTGCTCGAGGTGCTGAACGAGCTGAACTCGGAAGAAGCCGGCCCGCTGCTGAACAACGGCATCGAGGGCGTCACCTATGAGCTCGAGGGCGACCTCGCGGTCGGAATCGACAGCGCGACGCAGGTCGACAAGGACACCTCCGCCGCCTACGCCCAGCTCGGCACCAACGTCACCGGCTTCCAGGGATACCTGCCCAAGCAGGCATCCGAGTACGAGCAGGAGATGTACGACAAGCGCAAGGAGATCGAGGCGGCCGACCTCGAGTCTGCGGTCTACGACCCGTCGGCCGCCTACGTCTCGAAGACGTACGTGTCCAAGGGCGCGCAGCTCGACACGATCGTCGCTGACGCCCGCATCCAGTACATCGCCGGCCAGCTCGACCTCGACGGTCTGCAGGCCGCGATCGACCTGTGGCGCTCGAGCGGCGGCGACGACGTGATCGCCGAGATCAACGAGCTGGCTGACGCCGACTCCTGATCCGGACCGCCGGGGCGGCACCGCGTGCCGCCCCGGCCTCCCGAGAGGCTGCTCCCATGACCATGCTCGACAACGCCGTGACGGCGACCGAGACGCTCACCGTCACGAAGAAGTCCAAACGGCGCCGTGGCGTCCGTGTGCACTTCACGCAGTTCAAGTGGCTCTACCTGCTGCTGCTGCCAGGCATCATCTACTTCCTCCTGTTCCGCTACTGGCCGATGTACGGCGCGATCATCGCGTTCAAGGACTACGTGCCGTTCCTCGGCATCCAGGACAGCCCGTGGGTCGGCTTCGCGCACTTCGAGGACTTCTTCTCCTCGCCGGACTTCCCCCGGCTGCTCGCCAACACGCTGATCCTCGCTCTGCTGAGCCTGGTGATCGCGTTCCCGCTGACGATCATCGTGGCGCTGCTTCTCAACGAGATGCGCTTGATGATCCTCAAGCGCACCGTGCAGACGCTCATCTACATCCCGCACTTCCTGTCGTGGACCGTGGTCGCATCGCTGACCTACCTGCTGTTCGCGCTCGACATCGGTCCGCTGTTCCAGCTCATCAACGGCATCCTCGGCACGGAGATCAACTTCCTCGCCGACCCGGCCTGGTTCCGGCCGATCATCGTGCTGCAGGACATCTGGAAGAACACCGGCTGGGGAACGATCATCTTCCTCGCCGCCCTCGCCGGCGTCGACCAGGCGCAGTACGAGGCGGCCATCATCGACGGCGCCGGCCGGTTCCAGCGCGTGTGGCACATCACTCTGCCGTCGATCGCGCCCACCGTCGTCGTGATGCTCGTGCTGCAGATGGGCCAGGTGCTCAACACCGGGTTCGAGCAGATCTACCTCATGACGAACTCGCTCAACCGCTCGGTCGCCGATGTCTTCGACACCTACGTCTACTTCATGGGCATCACGCAGGGCTCCTACAGCTACAGCACCGCTGTCGGCCTCTTCAAGGCGGTCGTCGGCGTCGTCCTCATCTTCGGCGCGAACTGGCTCGCCAAGCGCTTCACCCAGGCAGGGATCTTCTGATGGCTCGCGAGAAGTATCGGTTCAACACCCCCGCGGGGCGCGTCTTCGACGTGTTCAATCTCGCGCTGATGATCGCCGTCGCGATCCTCGCGCTGGTGCCCTTCGCCTTCGTGCTCGCCGGCTCCTTCGCGACAGAGGCGGAACTGGCGACCCGGTCGTTCTTCCTGTGGCCGGAGACGTTCTCCCTCAAGGCGTACGAGGCGATCTTCACCAGCCCCGCGTTCCTGAGGGCTCTCGTCACCACGATCGCGGTGACCGCGGTCGGCACGATCGTGCAGCTCGCACTGACGGCATCCATGGCGTACCCGCTCAGCAAGGCGAACCTCCCCGGCGGACGGCTCATCCTGTCGCTCATCGTCTTCACGATGGTGTTCGGCGGGGGCATGATCCCGACGTTCCTCGTCGTGAAGGACCTCGGCCTGCTCAACAACTACTGGGCGCTGATCCTGCCCATGGCGATCAACCCGTTCAGCCTCATCATCATCAAGAACTTCTTCCAGCAGCTCCCCGCAGAGCTGGAGGAATCCGCGAAGATCGACGGCGCGAACGAGCTGCAGACGCTGTGGAGCATCATCCTGCCGCTGTCCAAGCCCGTCCTCGCCACGTTCGCGCTGTTCTACGCGGTCGGCATCTGGAACGACTTCATGTCGCCGCTGCTGTACCTCAACGACAACTCGATGTGGACCCTGCAGATGTTCCTGCGCCAGGTGACGGTCGCCACCGACCTGTCGGTGGTCGAGCAGGATCCGACCCAGCTGCCTCCGGCTCAGGGCATCAAGTTCGCCGTGATCATCGTCGCGACGCTGCCGATCATCCTGTTCTATCCGTTCCTGCAGAAGCACTTCGCCAAGGGGATGCTGATCGGATCGGTGAAGGGATGACTCTCGTCTACCGCAACGCTCTGACGTCGCAGGAAGACCTGGACGGATGGGTCGCCGAGGGCCCCGTCTCGGCCCAGCCTGCGGACGACGGGATGCTGCTCTCGAACAGCGGCGGATTCGACGACCACTTCACGTTCTGGTGCCCCGAGGTGTTCGGCGATCGCATCCGGATCGCATGGGAGTTCTCGCCGCGGTCGGAGCCGGGGCTGGCGATGCTCTTCTTCGGCGCCGCCGCGGACGCCGCGCAGGCGCTGGATGCCGACGGCATCTTCGACTCCGCCCTGACGCCCCGAACCGGAGCGTATCCGCAGTACCACTCCGGCGACATCCGCACCCTGCACGTGTCGTACTTCCGACGCCGGTGGGAGGAGGAGCGCGCGTTCCACACGTGCAATCTGCGCAAGTCGCCAGGGTTCCACCTCGTGTCGCAGGGCGCCGACCCGCTGCCGCCGGTCATCGACGCCCGCGACGCGTTCTACCGCATCGAGATCATCAAGGACGGCCCCCGCGTCGCCTTCTCGATCGACGATCTGCTGCTGTTCGACTGGACCGATGACGAGAGCACCGGCCCGAGAATCCACGACGGGCGCATCGGGTTCCGCCAGATGTCGCCGCTCGTCGCCTGCTACCGCAACCTGGAGGTTCACTCGCTGTGACCGACTCGACAGTGACCGTCCCGCTCCGCTGGCTCGATGATGCCCCGCCCGCGCGTCTGCGCGGCGGCGCGACGTGGGGGGTGCCGCTGCCCAGGGGCACCGTCGCAGACGCCGGCTGCCTGCGGCTGCGCGACATCGACGGCGGCAGCGTGCCCGCGCAGTTCTGGCCGCTCGCGACCTGGCCGGACGGCTCGCTGAAGTGGGCGGGCTGCGCCGTCGGCGCGCTCGATGCCCCCGGCTCGTACGAGATCGTCACGGGTCAGGATGCCGTGCCCGCCGCCGAATCCCCCGTGCAGGTGAAGCGCGCCGACGACGAGATCGTCGTGGGCAACGGCATCCTTCGGATCGCTTTCCCGAGCACACCGGCCGACGTGCTGGCCCGCCGCGTGACCCGCAACGGCGTCGTCATCGCCGAGGACCTGCGCCTGGTGAGCCTGCTGCAGGACAAGATCGCAGACGACGGCGGCGCCGCGCCGCGCCGCCGGTTCCGCTCGCGCGTGAAGACGGTCGAGGTCGAACAGGAGGGTCCCGTCCGCGCGGTCGTGCGGGTCGAGGGCATGCACCGCTCCGAGGACGGCGAACGCGAATGGTTGCCGTTCACCGTGCGCTTCGTCGTCGTCGCCGGCTCCGCCGAGGTGCGCCTCGTGCACTCGGTCATCTGGGACGGCGATGCCGAGCACGACTTCCTCGCCGGCCTCGGCATCCGCGCCGATGTGCCGCTGCGGGCGGAACTGCACGACCGCCATGTCCGCATCGCGGGCGCCGACGGCGGCTTCTTCGCCGAAGCCGTCCGCGGCCTGACCGGGCTGCGGCGCGACCCTGGTGCCGAGGTGCGCGCCGCGCAGATCCGCGGCGAGCAGACGCCGCCGACGGAGACCTGGAACCCCGAGGTCTCGAAGCGGCTCAACCTCATCCCCGCCTGGAACGACGTCACGCTGACGCAGCTGAGCGCCGACGGCTTCGGCGTCCGCAAGCGCACGGCAACCGGGCACGCCTGGATCGACGCCGGCGCGGGGACCAGGGCGGAGGGATACGTCGCGATCAGCGACCCGACGGGCGGCTTCGGCCTCGGCATCCGCTCGTTCTGGCAATCGCACCCCGGCCAGCTGGACCTCCGCAGGGCAGCCGGCGAGCGCGCCGAGCTGACTGCATGGCTGTATGCGCCCGAGGCCCAGCCGATGGACGTCCGGTTCTATCACGACGGACTCGGTCAGGACGACTTCGCGACCCAGCTCGAGGGCCTGGAGATCACGTACGAGGACTACGAGCCCGGCTTCGGCGACGCCCACGGCGTGGCCCGCACGCACGAGCTGACCCTGTTCGCCTACGACGCGACGCCGGCTCTGGAGGACGTGGCGGCCTCGGTGGCCGACATGCAGCGCCCGCCGCTGCTGCAGCCCACCCCCGAGCATCTGCATGCGGTCGGCGTCTTCGGCGACTGGGCGCCGGTCGACCGCTCGACGCCGGCGCGCACAGAGATCGAGGACAGCAACGACTTCCTGCTCGATTTCTACCTCGGTCAGATCGACCAGCGCCGCTGGTACGGGTTCTGGAACTACGGCGACGTCATGCACGCCTACGACCTCGACCGGCACGTGTGGCGCTACGACGTCGGCGGATACGCCTGGGACAACAGCGAGCTCTCCCCCGACCTCTGGCTCTGGTACTCGTACCTGCGCAGCGGCCGCGCCGACGTGTTCCGCCTGGCAGAGGCGATGACCCGCCACACCGGCGAGGTCGACGTCTACCACCTCGGTCGCTGGCAGGGGCTCGGCTCCCGCCACAACGTCCAGCACTGGGGGTGCAGCGCCAAGCAGCTGCGCATCTCCAGCCCGATCTACCGGCGGATCTTCCACTACCTCACGGCGGACGAGCGGGTCGGCGACCTCCTCACCGAACTCCGAGACAGCGACGAGCGGTTCGTCGACACAGATCCGACGCGCAAGGTCCGCCCGGATGCTGCGACGTACCGCCCCGATCGGGCCGCACTGGCGGTCGGTCTCGGTACCGACTGGGGTGCACTGGCCGCCACTTGGCTCGCCGACTGGGAGCGCACCGGCAACGAGCGCTCACGGGATCGCCTGCTCGGCACGATGGCCGACATCGGCGCCCTGCCCCACGGATTCCTCACCGGTGAGGCGCTGTACGACATCGAGACCGGCCGCTTCGACACGTCGCGCGACCGCGTCTCGGTCTCGCACCTGAGCGCGGTGTTCGGGCTCGTCGAAGTGGCGAGCGAGCTCATCTCCCTCGTCGACGTCCCCGGCTTCCGGGATGCCTGGCTGCAGTACTGCCGCCTCTACCTCGCCTCCCCCGAAGAGCAGGAGGACGCGGTCGGGCAGCGGCTCACCGGCATCCACCTCGAGCAGGCGCACAGCAGGCTGACCGCGTACGTCGCGGCCCAGACGGGCGACGCTGCGCTGGCGGATGCCGCGTGGCAGGCGTTCGAGGGCATCGGCGAGTGGCTCGTGCACCGTCGGGACTTCGTGCTGCGTCACATCGACGGGCCCGGCGTCCTCAATCCTGTGGATGAGGCGCCGAGCGTCGGGACCAACGACGTCGCGCAGTACGGACTCGCCGCGATCCAGAACCTCGCGCTGATCGGTGACCGCCTCCCGGAGGTTTAGCCCGCCACGGCGGTCGGTCTGCCCGACAATGGGGAGATGTCCTCTGAACGCGAGTGGCGCTTCCTGAGCTCGGTGCGACGAGCGATCCGCAGCGACCCGTCGCGCGTCGCCCTCACCGAGGTGCACCCGGTGCTCAGCGCGACGATCGTCTCGAAGATCCTCGATCTCGCCCTGCACATCGGCGCATCCATGTTCGCGGTCGGCGCCTCCGCGCACGACGTGACCTTCGCGATCACCCGGGTCGCGCAGGTCTACGGACTCAAGGGCGTGCAGGTGGACGTGACGTTCACCTCCATCACCGTGTCCTATCACCGCGGCGAGGACGACGCACCGACCACGCTGCTGCGGGTGGTGCACGCCTCCTCACCCGATCACGCGAAGCTGCAGCGACTGCAGGCGCTCCTCGCCGACATCACCGACGGGATGGATCTCGGCGAGGCGCGCAGCACGTTCCGCGCGATTCGACGCACGCCTTTCCTGTACCGGCCCGTGGTCGTGATCTTCGCGCGAGCCCTGCTCACGGTCGGCGTCGCCATCCTCTTCGACGCGACGCCGGCGCTCATCGTGCTCGCCTTCCTCGCGGCGCTGTGCGCGGCGTTCGCGCAGGCCGGGCTCGCCCGCCTGCAGGTGCCGTCGTTCTTCGGTCAGATCGCGGGTGCTTTCGTCATCACCGTCTTCGCGACCGTCGTCTCCGCTCTGGGCTCGGCGGGGATCCCGCCGTTCGACGATGTGCGCCCCTCGATCATGGTCGCCGCGGGGATCGTGCTGATGCTCTCCGGTCTGTCGGTCGTCGCCGCGGCCCAGGATGCCATCGACGGGTTCGCGCTCACCGCAGGCGGCCGCATCCTCGACCTGATCATGCAGACCGTCGGCGTCGTGCTGGGCATCCTGATCGGCCTCGGGCTCGCGCAGCTGCTCGGATTCGGCATGGCGCTCCCGGACGACGCCGTGCCGTTCGGTCCGCTGCCGGCTCAGATCGCCGGCGCCATCATCATCGCGGTCGCCGTCGCACTGTTCAACGGCGCCGGCCTGCGGATCGTCGTCGTGAGCGCCGTGCTGAGCGTGATCGCGATCCTCGGGTACAGCTCGGCCATCCTCCTGGGCGTGCAGGAGGGCGCGGCGAGCGCCTTCGGAGCGCTGCTGGCCAGCTTCCTCGGGATCCTGATCGCCCGCGGACTGCACGTGCCGTCGGTCGCGGTCACCACCGCAGCGATCGTGCCGCTGGTCCCCGGTCTGACCGTGTTCCGGGGGCTGCTGGGGCTGGCCGATTCCGACGGAACCCCCGAGGCGATGCTCGTCAGCATCGCGCCGCTCGTCCTGGCGGCCTCGATCGGCGTCGGCCTCGCCGCCGGTGCGTCCCTGGGGCTCTATCTCGGCACTCCGCTGCGCGCGACACTCGCCGGCGTCGCGAAGTCGCGCGCCCGCGTCCGGCACTGACCGACGGCGCCGGTCACCAGATCGGCGGACGAGGCATCGCTGGGACCCGCCGCTCGAGCTCGGCCGCGAGCGCGATGATCATCGCCTCGCCACCGGGTCGGCCGATCAGCTGCACGCAGACGGGATGGCCGGAGGCGTCGGTCGTCACCGGAACGACGATCGCCGGCAGACCGGACACGTTGACGAAACTCGAATACGGCGCGTACCGCACCTGCTGAGCGAAATTCTCCGCGGCATCCTCGGCGGAGAACCACCCCACCGGCCGCGCGGGCAGTGCGAGCGCCGGAGTGAGGACGGCGTCGAAGGGAGAGAACGCCGTGATCGTCTCGCGTTCGAAGACGGTCGCCGCGGCAAGCGCCTCCAGGACCTCCCGGCCGGTGAGCCTGCGTCCCTCGCGCGCCAGCCAGGCGGTGATCGGCTCGACGTGCTCGAGCTCGGCATCCGTCAGCGCCATGCGGGCGGCACTCGTGCGCCACAACGCGGTGAACATCGAGGCGTACCCTCGGGGCCGCCAGTCGAAGAGATCGACGTCGTGACCGTCGGCGAGCAGCGCCGTGGCCACCTCGACCGCGCGGGCGGCGTCGGCATCGAGGCGGATGTCCTCGTCTTCGTCCCACGGCGACACCGTCGTGACGCCGATGCGCGTGCGTCCGGCGACGCGTTCGGTCGCCTCGCGGAACGGCCCGTCGCCGGGGGCCGCCGTCGCATACGCGTACGGGCGACCGGCGGCCTGGACATCAAGCAGCAGCGCGGCATCCGCCACGGTCCGCGCGATCGGCCCCGCCACCGCCAGCCCACCGGGATTGTCGAGCCCGGAGGCGAACGGGACCCGCCCGCGGGACGGTTTGATGCCGACCAGTCCGACGGTGGCCGCCGGAATCCGGATCGATCCGCCGGCGTCGGAGCCCGGTGCGAGCGGCAGCATCCCCGCCGCGACGGCCGCCGCCGCTCCCCCGCTCGACCCGCCTGCGCCGTTCGCCGGATTCCACGGGTCGCGCGTCGGCGGTCCGATGCGCGACTCGGTGTACCCGGTCATGCCGAACTCCGGAGTCGCGGTCTTGCCGAGGCTGATGCCACCGGCCTCATCGAGCACCGCCGCCTGATCGGCCGTGGCATCCGGCACGAACCGGTCGTGCAGGCGGGACCCGAAGCGCGTCGGCACGCCGGCACGGGCGACCAGGTCCTTGTCGGCGAACGGCAGCCCCCAGAGGGCGCCCTCGGTTCGTGCGCTGCCGAGAGCGGCGGCACGCTCCAGCGCGGCCTCCGCAGTGACCTCGACGAACGCGCCGATCCCGGCATCCCAGTGCACGATCCGGTCGAGATAGTGCGAGACGAGTTCGACCGGTGAGATCTCGCGCGTTCGGAGCGCCGCCAGCTGTTCGATCGCGGTGAGGTCGTGGAGCTCGGTCATGTCTCGAGCCTACGGATATCCCTGCGCGCCAGGGCCCATCCACCGACCGGTGGATGACGGAATCCGTCCGTCCACGGCTACCACGGCACTGAAGCGACGGCCACGCTGGGACCATGACCGATTCTGTGATCCAGGTGCAGGACCTGCGAAAGACGTACGGCGCGTTCACGGCCGTGGACGGCATCAGCTTCGACATCCGCCGCGGCGAGACCTTCGCCCTGCTCGGCCCGAACGGCGCCGGCAAGTCGACCACGATCGAGATCCTGGAGGGATACCGGCACCGCACATCGGGCGACGTCCGCGTGCTCGGGGTCGACCCGCAGCGCGGCGGGCTGGAATGGAAGTCCCGCCTCGGCATCGTGCTGCAGTCCAGCGGAGAGACCGGTAGTTTCACGGTCCACGAGCTCCTCAGCGAGTTCGCCGGCTACTACCCGAACCCGCGCCCGGTCGACGCCGTCATCGCCGCGGTCGGGCTCGAGGCCAAACAGAAGGTCAGGGTCGGGAAGCTCTCGGGAGGCCAACGACGGCGACTCGACGTGGCACTCGGCATCGTCGGACGCCCTGAACTGCTGTTCCTGGACGAACCGACGACGGGCTTCGACCCAGAGGCGCGACGCCAGTTCTGGGACCTCATCCGCTCGCTCAAGTCGGAGGGCACCAGCATCCTGCTGACGACCCACTACCTCGATGAGGCCGCGCAGCTCGGCGATCGGGCCGCCGTCATCGCGGGAGGGCAGCTCGTCGCCATCGGCGCGATCGACGAGATCGGCGGCGCGCAGGCGCGTGTTCCGCTGGTGCGCTGGACGGATGCCGGCGGTACCGTCCAGGAGCACCGCACACCCGAGCCGGGCGCCGCGGTCGCCGAGCTGTACCGCGACGCCGGAGAACCGCGCGGGCTCGAGGTGGTCCGTCCCACGCTCGAGGACATCTATCTGGGGCTCATCCGCGATCAGACCCCTGCCACCGAAGACCTTCTCGTGGAGGAACGAGCATGACCATCACCGCACCGGCACCGTCCCCGTCCTTCGGGCTGTCGCGCACGATCCGCCTCGGCATCCGACGCATCGGCTTCGAGCTGAAGCAGTACTTCCGCGCCGGCGACCAGGTGTTCTTCACCTTCCTGTTCCCCACGCTGATGTACATGATCTTCGCGACGATCTTCACCGGGGACATCGGCGAGGGGCCGGATGCCGTGAGCATGGCGACCTATTATCTGCCGGGCCTCATCGCGGGTGGCATCCTGCTCTCGGGGGTCCAGGGTCCGGCGCTGGAGATCGCGACCGAGAAGAGCGACGGCACCCTCAAGCGCCTCGGCGGTACGCCGATCTCGCCCGTGACCTACTTCCTCGGCAAGATCGGCGAGGTGTTCGTCACCGCGATCCTGCAGATCGCTCTGCTCATGGTGGTGGCCGCCGTCGTGTTCGGAGCCGAGCTTCCGACCGAGCCCGAAGCCTGGTTCCGGTTCGCGTGGATCTTCGTGCTGGGTCTGATCACCTGCACGCTGCTCGGCATCGCCCTGTCCTCCGTGCCGCGATCGGGGAAGACGGCCGGAGCGGTCGTGATCCCGGTCGTGCTGCTGATCCAGTTCATCTCCGGCGTCTACATCGCCTTCGCGATGCTGCCGGAGTGGTTGCAGACCGCGTCGGGCGCCCTGCCGGTGAAGTGGATCGCCCAGGGCATGCGCTCGGTCTTCCTGCCGGATTCGTTCAAGGCGGCCGAGGTGGGCGGGTCGTGGGAGCTCGGCATGATCGCGCTCATGCTCGCCGTGTGGCTCGTGATCGGTTTCGTCCTCAGCAGGATCACCTTCCGGTGGATCCGCCGCGATGGCTGACCGCATCCGGCCGCCGGAAGTGCCAGAGTGGGTGCGATGAGTCGGATCGGCAGGGAGCAGCTGGGCTGGGACATCGCTGTCGGTGCCCTGATGATCGTGATGTCCGTACTCGCCCTCACGGAGGAGCCGAGGACGCCTGGCACGCAGTGGCTCCTGGTCGTGGTCGCACTCGCGATCGGAGCCGCCTACGCGTTCGGCGCGCGTCGCTACGTGAGCATCCGGGAGTCCCCGATTCCCTCGCGCGCGACCTCGTACGCACTGCAGTTCTCGCTGATGGGGCTGCTCGCCATCGGGGTGGCGATCCAGCCGAGCATGCTGCTGCTGCAGACGATCGTGCTGCCGCTGCTGTGGATGACCGCACGGTCTCCCCGTCAGGCGATCGTCGCCACCGTCATCAACGCGGTGGTCCTGGGACTGTCGTACTGGAGCTGGGGAGGTTTCGAGACCTGGGCGCTGCTGGCCGGTTTCCTCACCTCCGGCCTCTCCGCCGCGTTCTCGATCGCGCTGGGACTGTGGATCACGCGGATCGCGGAATGGGGCGCCGAGCGCCAGCGCCTGCTGTCCGAGCTCACCGCCGCGCAGGCAGACCTCGAGGCCGCGAGTCGTGAGGCCGGCGCCACGGCCGAGCGGGAGCGCCTCGCCCGTGACGTGCACGACACGATCGCACAGAGCCTGACCAGCATCGTCATGCTGGCGGAGCGCGCCGGCCGCGACGGATCGGCTGCGACGATCGCACTGATCGAGGATGCCGCGCGCGACGCGCTGCGCGAAGCACGCGCCCTCGTGGTTGTGGAGTCGCCGGCGACCGACCCGTGCGGCTCCCTGGCTCAGGCGCTGCAGCGGCTCGGCGAGCGCTTCGCGCACGAGACGGGCACGGCCGTGCACGTGGAGGCATCGGAGTGCACGGTTCCGCGCGACGTGCAGGTCGTCCTGCTGCGGTGCGCGCAGGAGGGGCTCGCGAACGTCCGCAAGCATGCCGCCGCCGACACGGCCCGATTGACGCTGCAGGTCGGATCGGACGCGGTGCTCCGCGTCAGCGACGACGGGCAGGGCGGCGCGGAGATCGACGCAGGGAACGGCTTCGGCCTGGCCGGCATGCGCGACCGGGTGGCGCTGGTCGGCGGCATCCTGGATGTTCGGGATGCCGAGCCGACCGGCACCGTGCTGACCGTGCGCATCCCGTTGGAAGAGGAGAAGGACCCGTCATGATCCGAGTCATCGTCGCCGACGATCACCCCGTCGTGCGCGCGGGGATCGTGGGGCTCATCGCGCTCGACGACGGCATCGAGGTCGTTGGCGAAGCATCCGATGGCGCGGAAGCGGTCGACCTCGCCGAGGCGACGCGGCCCGACATCGTCCTGATGGACCTGCGGATGCCGAAGCTCTCGGGTGCCGAGGCGACCGCGCGCATCGCCCGGCTGCTGCCCGAAGTCCGCGTGCTCGTGCTCACGACGTACGAGACGGACGACGACATCCTCGGGGCGATCGAGGCCGGCGCGAGCGGCTATCTGCTCAAGGCCGCGCCGCACGAGGAGATCCTTGCCGGCATCAGGGCCGTCGCCGAGGGCCACACCGTGCTGGCGCCCACGATCGCGGCGACGCTCGTGACGCGCATGCGCCAGGAGGCCCAGGCCACGCCGCAGCTCAGCCCCCGCGAGCTCGAGGTCCTGCGGCTCGTGTCCGCTGGCCGCAGCAACCCGGAGATCGCGCGTGAACTGTTCATCGGCGAGGCGACCGTCAAGACGCACCTGCTGCACGTGTTCGAGAAGCTCGGCGTCTCGGACCGCACCCGCGCGGTGACCCTCGCCCTGGAACTCGGGATCCTGTAGGTCGGAGTTCCTGCGGGTCGGCGCGTCAGGCGCGGCGCATCTGCGACGCGGCAGGGCAGTCGAACGGGTCGCTCGCTGCGAGACCGACCCGGTTCAGGTACTCGATCACGATCGCGTAGGAGCGGATGAGGCTCGTCTCGGTGTACGGGACGCCGTTGGCGGAGCAGTAGTCGCGGACGATGCCGCGGGCCTTCGACAGGTGCAGGCGCGACATGTTCGGGAACAGGTGGTGCTCGACCTGGTGGTTGAGTCCGCCCATGAACCACGTGGCCCACCAGCCGCCGTTGACGTTGCGCGAGGTGCGCACCTGCTTCGAGAAGAAGTCCAGGCGGGCGTCAGGCGCGATGATCGGCATGCCCTTGTGGTTCGGTGCGAACGAGGCGCCCATGTAGACGCCGAAGACGGCCAGCTGCACGCCCATGAAGGCGAACGCCATGCCGAGCGGCAGCATCAGGAAGACCGGCACGAGGACGATCGCGAAGCGCACGGCGATGAGGCTGAGCTCGATCCAGCGTCCCTTGACGCCCTTGCGGGTGGTCAGGTGCTTGAGTCCGAGGTAGTGCAGATTGAGACCCTCGAGGGTCAGCAGCGGGAAGAACAACCAGCCCTGCTTGCGGGTGATCATGCGGATGAAGCCCCGCGACTTCGCGGCATCCTCTTCCAGGAACGAGATCGTGTCGACGTCGATGTCCGGGTCCTTGCCGACCTGGTTCGGGTTGCCGTGGTGGCGGGTGTGCTTGGAGTCCCACCACGCGTAGCTGATCCCGACGACGCCGGCGGCGAGGATGCGGGCCAGGCGGAAGTTCGCGGGCCCCGAGGTGAGGATCTGGCGGTGGGCTGCTTCGTGCGCGAGAAAGGCGACCTGTGTGAACAGGATGCCGAGGGCACCCGCGATCAGCAGCTGGAACCAGCTGTCGCCGAGGAGGATGAACCCGGTGATGGCCCCTCCGAACGCCAGCGCGAGCGCGCCGGCGACGAGGGAGTAGAAGATCGGAGTGCGCTGCATCAGACCGGTCTCGCGGACCACCTGCTGCACCTCGCGATAGGCGCTGGCCATCGGGGGTATGTCGGCGTTGCCCGCGTACGTCTGGCGCACGGGTCCGAGAGTCGAAGTGGTCGAGTCGAGCTGAGTACTGGAGATGATGCTCTCCTGCCGATCGGGAGCCCTTTGAGCTGCGGAAGCCAAAGGCAGTTGCCCATCGCTTCCCCCAGCGTAACCCGGCCCGTATACGGCAGCGGGAATACGCCGAGGGGGTTTTCGGGGTCGTTCAGGCCCGGGCGCGGCGGATCCGGCGGCGAAGCCGCAGCCGCAGCGGGTGCCCGTCGGGGCGGGCGCCGCCCTCGAGGGCGCGGCGGGCGTCGGCGAGGGTCCCGAAGGACCCCAGCTCGGTGCCGTGGTTGTCGCGCACGAGGTGCGCTGTGCCGTCGAACTCGACGAAGCCGGCGAATTCGCCGTCGCGCGTCGCGACGTGCACGTCGTCGTCGGCCTGCTTCCAGTCCAGGGACTCGTGGATGATGCTCATGGTGTTACTGCTCATTGCTCTGCTCTGTGGCGGGCGCGCGCGTGCGCACCCTGCTCTTCGTTCGATCAGAGCGGATGCCGCGCGCGTCGGTGTGCGTGGTCCGTGATGGCCCTGATCATGGCGACGTGATGGCCGAATCTGCGGCGATGTCACTCACGTTGCAGGAACAGTCTACCAGGCGGCATCCGACACGGCCTGGGAGCGGTCAGCTCGCGGCTGCGGAGAGGGTGCTGTCCGGCACGGATGCCTCGGCCACCCACACGCGACGAGGATGCGCGGATGAGCCCGCGATGACCCAGCGGCCCTGCGGCCGTGGAACGGGCTCCACGGGGTCGGGCCGCTCCGGTTCCGCGGCAGTCGCCACGGGATCCGCGGCCGGAGTCGGCTCGTCCTGCCAGGCCTCACGGATGATGCGCCGCGGGTCGTAGCGGCGGGGATCGAGCACCTGCCAGTCCTCGCGGACGATCGCAGTGCCCGTCTCCTCCTCCGCCCGCCGCTTGGCCTCCAGCGTCATGTCCTTCAGTTGCCGCAGAACGGCCGCGAACCGACTCGCGTACACCGGCATCCGATGCGGCCCGATCAGCACCGTGGCGACGAGCGCCGTGAGGAAGAGCTTCTCGATGGTCAGTCCGAACATGCCCGAGCCTCCCTCCGGTCGTGCAGCCAGGCGATGAGGAGCGCGGTAAGGAACAGGGCGGACATCGGAACGGCGACGAGGAACATCGACAGCACGTCGGCCGAGGGCGTCACCATCGCACTGAACAGCACGATGGCGACGATCGCCATCCGCCAACTGCGTGCCAGCGTGCGCGCCGGAAGGATGCCGAGCAGGTTCAGTACCACGAGGAACACCGGGAGCACGAATGCGATGCCGGTGGCGAGCACGATCTTCAGGACGAAGTCGACGTACGCGGATGCCTGCAGCAGCGTGCTGTCCTCGGTATCCGCGAAGCTCGCGAGGAGCTCGACCATGTGCGGGAACAGCAGGAAGCCGACGGCGCACCCGGCGGCGAACAGCGGTACGGCCGCGCCGAGGAACCCGTAGGTGTACGTCCTCTCGCGACGCGTGAGCCCGGGCGCGAGGAACGCGAACAGCTCGTACAGCCAGACCGGGCTGGCCAGGGCGATGCCCGCGAACAGGGCGATCTTGAGCTTCAGATCGAATGCGCCGGTGATGCTGTCGTAGTTAAGGCTCGCATCCTGCGACTCGGCGATCTCGAGGATCGGTGCGCGGAGTACCTCCAGGATTGTCCCGGAGAGCAGGTAGCCGACGACCACCCCGACCAGGAGCGCCGCCGCCGCACGGAACACGCGGGTGCGTGCCTCTCTCAGGTGCGACGACAGCGGCATCCGGGTCGGGGCGTCCGTCTCGACCCGAGCCGTGGCGAGGTCGGTCATGGCGTCACTCCCTGGTCGCGGGCTGCTCTGCGGCCGGGGTCTGCACCTCGGTCTTCAGAATGCGCATCGACTGGCCGACGCTGCGGGCGAGGGCGGGAAGCTTGGCCGCTCCGAAGATGAGGACGACGACGGCGAGGATGATCAGCGCGTGCCATCCGGTGAGGTTCTGGAACATGTCTCTGTCTCCTGGGGTCAGTTGGACGGTGGTTCGCCGGGGCCGCCTTCGCCGCCACCGGGGCCGCCTTCACCCCCGCCGGACGGTGCGGCGCCGGCGGTGGGCGTCGTCGTGGTGTCGATGCGGACCACGAGGGTCGCGGTGTAGCCGCTGGTCGCGTCCCCGGTGACGGTGGCCAGTTGCAGGGCACCCGCGTCGTCTCCGAACACGTTGTCGCCGTCCAGCGAGGTCTGCGCGAGGTTCTCGGTCGAGCCGTCGTAGCGCGAGTCCGTGTAGACGGTGGTGCAGGTGTCCTCCGGAAGGGCGATCTGAGAGGTGGCGATCGCGTTCGCGGAGTCGGTGATGGAGTCCACGTCGGGGTACACCTCGAAGTGGATGTGCGGCCAGCGGCCCGAGTAGCAGCCGGGGAAGACCGAGGTGAACGAGACGTTCCCCTCGGCATCCGCGACCTGGACGCCCCGCAGGTAGGTGACGTCCTCGAGGCCCTCGGAGTACATCGAGTACTCGCCGCCGGCCGTGCAGTGCCAGAGGTAGACGGCGGCACCGGCGAAGGGCGCGTCGTCGTTCTGCATGTCGAGGATTTCGAGCCGGATCGTCAGCGGAACGCCCTCGGCCGTGGCGGAGCCATCGATCGAGGAGCGGATGTCCTGTCGGACGATGCCGGATTCCTCGAGGACGTCGGGTCCGTTGGAGCCGTCACCCGGGTACGGCCCCGCCGTCTCGTCGGGGATCTCGCCGTCCGCGGTGGAACCCGTCGACGCGTCGGATGACCCGGACGAGCCGGTGCTGCTGGTCGCAGTCGGGGCGCACGCCGCCAGGACGACGGCTCCGACACCGAGGCCGGCCAGGCCGATGACGCTGCGGCGACTGATCAGCGTGCGGATGTCGAAAGGAGCCCCCTGGTCGACCACCTCTTCGTCCGGGCGGTCGAGCGGGCGGCCTTCATAGGTCGGACCTTGCGGGGTGTCGACGGGGTCGGGGATGCGGCTCATGATCTTCTCCTCACGTGGAACCGGAAGTGAGTACAGGTTCGCGGAGGAGTCGATCAGGGTCGTATGCCGGGCCTATGCGCCGTCTATGAGTTCGGAGTCGGATCGGGTGACCGGGCGTCGGATGACCAGCACCGTGACGATGCCGATGAGGATCACCGCGGTCAGCGCCACCGGGATCGGCAGCACCGGATCGAGCAGGACGAGCAGCGCGCCAGCAGGAACCACGACGTTGACGATGCGGTCGGCGTTCTCGCGGATCGCGATCCACCAGACACCGAGCAGGAAGACGGCGATCGGCACGGTCACCGTGAACGAAGCGGCCGTGCTCGACAGCTCGCTGTGGTGCGTGAGCAGGTCGATCTCGACCTCGATGCCTGCGGAGAACGCGGCGGCTGCAGCGAAGACGAAGTAGTGCGTGTATCCGTACCGCAGCGACCGCCCGAACGACGTGATCGCGCGGTGGTGCGGCGGCCAGAAGTAGATCCACCACAGCGCAGCCGTCACGACCAGGGTCAGGACGGCGATCGCGATGAGCGGACCGAGGGACTCGACCTCCTCCAGAGCGCCGACGATCGCGTTGGCCGAGGCGAGCAGGCTCTCGCCGAGCACGATCAGCGTGAACAGCCCGTAGCGCTCGGTGATGTGGTGCGGATGCCACGGCGTCTGATGCCGCCGCTCGGCGAAGACCGGCACGGCGACCTCGAGGAGCGCGAACAGCACGAAGGCCGCGATCTGGAACGGCGCAGGCACGAAGAGGAAGCACACCCACAGCAGCTGGACGAGAGCGATGCCCGCTGCGTAGCGGCGGGTGACCGAGCGAAGCGGTTCGTCGGAGCGAGAGGCCCGCAGCCACTGCGCGATCATCGCGACCCGCATGACGATGTAACCGATCACCGGGATCGTGAAGTCGCCGTGTTCGAACGCGGCGGGGACGCCGGCGGCGAGGATGAGCACACCGGCCATCTGCACGAACGTCAGCACGCGGTACAGCCAGTCGTCCGTCGCGAAGGACGTCGCGAACCAGGTGAAGTTCATCCACGCCCACCAGATCGCGAAGAAGACCATGGCGTAGGAGGTGAGCCCGTGCACGAAGTCTCCCGCGCTCAGTGCGTGGTGCAACTGCGCCGAGGCGACGCTGATCGCGACCACGAACACGAGGTCGAAGAACAGCTCGAGCGTGCTGGCTGTGCGGTGCGGCTCGTGCGGGTCGCGGGGCCGCATGCGGCTCAGGCGGAGGCGGTCGGACGCGGTCTGATCTGTCACGGGAACAGAGTAGAGCAGGGGTCGCCACCAGCGGCATCCGTTTCGTCCAATCGGATGAAATACCTTTCGCTCACGCGCGCCATCCGCTAGAGTGAGCGCAGTCTGCAGTGCCTGCTGCATCCGGATGTCGCCTGGGAACGCCATCCGATCCGTCAAGACGTGGGGTCTTGACGAGCAGCAGGATCCCGAGGGGTCGGGAAGCAGACGACTCCGCGAGCACAACGCTCGCGTACTGGGGAAAAAACTGGGGAAGTCATGGCGCACTGGGGAATTCTGCGTTCATTCTGCGCTCGGGGAGTCCGAGCATGACGTCCGTCGAGGACGCCGTCGGACTCACGCGCGCTCCGGCCTTCGTGCCGGTCGCCGCGCCGCGGACCGTCAAGGTCGCCGCGCGCACCGTCGTGACGCCGCGGGTGTCTGCGACGCTCGAGCGCCGGCAGCTGTGGGAGCGGCGATACCGGATGCGCCTGCGCGTGACCGACGCGGCGATCATCGTGCTCGCCGTCGCGGTGACCGCGCTCGCGCAGCTGTTCGTGCTGGGGACGCCGGTCGACGCCGTGGTGCGTGACGGGCTGCTGCTGATCGCGGTCTGGTTCCCGATGCTGAGCGCGCTGAGCACGCGCGCCGCTGCGGTCTTCGGCTCCGGGGCTGCCGAATACACGCGCGTCGCGCATGCCGGCGGGCTCGCGTTCGGGTTCCTCGCGATCGTCGGCGTGCTGTGGGAGTGGCAGGGACTCCGGCCGCTGCTGCTGATCGCTCTGCCCGTGGGGATGCTGGGGCTTCTCCTCGCGCGGTGGATGTGGCGCAAGTGGCTCCTGCAGCGCCGGCGCGACGGGCAGTACGCGTCGCGCACCGTCGTGGCGGGCGATGCCGAGGACGTCAGGTACGTCATCGACTCGCTCCGCCGCGGCGGGGAGACCGCCTATCACGTGGTCGGGGCCACGCTGTTCGACGGCAACGCCGTTGAACTGGAGGTGGACGGGGATCGCTTCCCCGTGCTGGGCAACGTGAACACCGTCGCGACGGTGGCCACTCAGCTCAGCGCGGACACGATCATCGTGGCGAGCCGTCCGGATGGGGATCCGGACTTCGTCAAGCAACTCGGATGGCAGCTGGAGGGCACGGCGTCCGAGTTGATCCTCTCGAGCCGACTCACGGATGTGGCCGGCCCGAGAGTGTCGCTGCGCCAGGTGGAGGGCCTGCCGCTGATCCAGGTGAAGATCCCGACCTACGAGGGCGGGGTCCACCTGCTCAAGCGCGCGCTGGACATCGCCGTCGCGGTCGTGGCGCTCGTGCCGATCGCTCTGCTCGCTCCGGCGCTCGCGCTCGTCATCAAGGCGGACTCCCCCGGGCCCGTCTTCTTCCGACAGGAGCGCGTCGGCCGGGACGGCAGGATCTTCCGAATGGTGAAGTTCCGCTCCATGAAGACGGATGCCGAGCAGCAGCTCGCCGCCCTCAAGGAGCAGAACGAGGGGGCCGGGCTCCTGTTCAAGATCAAGGACGACCCGCGCGTGACGCGCGTGGGCCGGGTGCTGCGCAAGCTCTCGCTGGATGAGCTGCCGCAGTTCTGGAACGTGCTGGTGGGCGACATGAGCGTCGTCGGCCCTCGGCCTCCGCTGCCCAGCGAGGTCACCGCGTACGACGGCACGGTCTACCGCCGCCTGTACATCAAGCCCGGCATCACCGGGCTGTGGCAGGTATCGGGTCGCAGCGACCTCACGTGGGATGAGAGCGTGCGACTGGACCTGCGGTACGTGGAGAACTGGTCCGTCATGAACGACCTGCAGATCATGTGGCGCACGGCCAAGGTCATGGCTCAGCCGAGCGGAGCGTACTGAGGACATGGGCAACGGGGAGGGCCTCACCATCGCGATGGTGGGGACGAGGGGGATACCGGCCGCGTACGGCGGGTTCGAGACGGCGGTTGAGGAAGTCGGCCGCCGACTCGCAGACCGCGGGCATCGCGTCCTCGTGTACACGCGCGGTTCGGAGCGCCGGTCGAAGACGTATCTCGGCATGCGGGTCGTCCACCTGCCCGCGCTGCCGGTCAAGCAGATCGAGACGCTCAGCCACACCGGGCTGTCGACGCTGCACCTCATCGGGCGGAGGCGACCGGATGCGACGTTCGTGTTCAACGCGGCGAACTCGCCGTTCCTCCCCCTGCTGCGGCTGCGCGGTGCGAGGGTGGCCCTGCACATGGACGGGCTCGAGTGGCGTCGCTCGAAGTGGGGCCCGCGCGGGCGCGCGTACTACCGCTGGGCCGAGCAGTTCGGCGTGCGGACGGCTGATGCCCTGATCGCGGACGCGCCAGGCATCGCCGACTACTACCGTCACCAGTTCGATGTGCCGACGGAGATGATCAGGTACGGTGCGCCGATCCTCTATGAGCTCCCCGCTCGTGGTGTGTCGGAACTCGATCTGGTCTCCGGTGGCTACCACCTCGTCGTGGCGCGGTTCGAGCCGGAGAATCACGTGCTCGAGATCGTCGAGGGGTACCGGCGCAGCGCGGCGACGCTGCCGCTGGTGGTGGTCGGTTCCGCACCGTACAGCGCCGACTACACCCGTGCGATCGACCGCGCCGCCGAGGGCGACGCCCGGATCCGCCTCGTCGGGGGCGTCTACGATCAGGAGCTGCTGGACGCCCTGTACGCGAACGCGGCCACGTACCTGCACGGCCACTCGGTCGGAGGGACGAACCCGTCCCTCCTGCGCGCGATGGGCGCGGGGACGGCCGTGATCGCCTACGACGTCGCTTTCAATCGCGAGGTGCTCCACGAGCAGGGCTGGTTCTTCCGCGACGCGGCCGACGTGGCCGCGCATCTCGTCGATGCCGAAGCGGATGCCGTGGCGACCGCCGAGCTCGGTGCCGCGCTGCGCGAGCGGGCGCGCGATGCGTTCCGCTGGGACGAGGTCGCCGACGCGTACGAGGAGCTCGCTCATCGACTCGCGGACGGCTCGACGATTCACGGATCGGCACGGCGCGCACGCCGACGGGCGGCGGAGTGGGAGTTCGAGCAGAGCAGGCAGGTGCGGACGCCATGAGCGCACCCCACACCTCAGAGGCCGAGCATGCTCCGCAGCTGCACCGCGAGACGGCGCGCGTCCGACTGGACGGCGATCAGGCCCTTCCGATGACCCCGCGCTCGCTCCTGATGGACATCGGCGTGATCGAGCGGATCCGCTTTCAGGCGGCGCAGCCGCGATTGCGGCGTCAGCTGCAGCAGACCGCGGCTTCCGTGCAGTCGGGTCGCGTACGCGGCGAGGTCCGCACCGGCGCGCCCGTGGTCGCCCCGTTCGGCGATCTCGCCCAGCAGAAGCGCCTCGCGAAGCGTGAAGGTGCGATCGCGCGCGTCATGCGACATCAGGGCGATCTCGCCGCGCTGATGCTTCGTCGCCGTGATGATCAGATCGGCATCCTCGATCGCCGCCGCCGTCACCTGGACGGCACCGCGCTCCCGGCTCTCCGCCGGCACGGCATCACCCAGGACGTCCAGCGCGACCTCGCAGATCGGATCGGGGCGCAGCGCGTGGGTCCCGGCACTCGCGAGCGAAACGGCATCCGCGTTCATGAAGGACCGGAGCGTCCACAGCATCATCGGGGAACGGCAGACGTTGGCGTGGCACACCACGAGCAGGCGCTGAGTCACCCCTCGTCCTTTCCGTGCGACCGGGCAAGAATCCACGTCCCCACCTCAACAGGGAGCAGGCCATGACACTACACGACTACCTCACCGCATTGAGGAAGCATTGGATCGTGGTCGTGCTGCTGGCTGCGATCGGCGCGGCCGCGGGGTTCGGCTATTCGCAGTTCCTGCCGGATCAGTATCGCGCACAGGCGTCGGTGATCGTGATTCCGGTGCGCGGCGACAACACCAGCGAGCTCGTGCAGGGGTCGAACTATGTGCAGAACCTCGTGCAGACGTACACGGTGCTCGCGACGTCGCCCGCCGTCCTCGATCCCGTGATCGAGGAGTTGGAGATCGATGAGACGCCGACTCGCCTCGCCAATCGTGTGGATGTCTCGGCACCGCTGAACACTGTGGTCATCGAGATCGGTGTGACGGACGCCACGCCCGATGGCGCGCAGTCCACCGCCGACGCGATCGCCGCGGAGCTGGCCGTCGCGGTGGGCGAGTTCTCCCCCACCGGCTCGGACGACCGCCCGGCCGTGCGGATCGAGACCATCGCGCCCGCGCAGCTGCCCCGCAATCCGGTCGCGCCGAACACCCGCATGAACACCGTCATCGGCGGTGCCGTCGGGCTCGCCTGCGGAGTCGTGACCGCGCTTCTGCTGCGCCGGTTCGGGTCGCGCCTGACGAGCCGAACCGACATCGCCGAAGCGACCGAACAGCCTCTGCTCGGCGAAGTGCTGGAGGCGCCAGGGGGTCGCGAGCTCGCGTCGACGATTCTCGCGCGCCCGGACAGCCGTGTCGCCGAGTCGCTGCGCCAACTGGCGGCATCCCTGAAGTTCCTCGAAGTCGACGACCAGCGTCGCGTGATCCTCATGACCTCGGCGGCATCGTCCGAAGGGAAGTCGTCGGTCAGCCTGGCGCTGGCGCTCACCCTCGCCGAGGTCGGCCACCGGGTGCTGTACCTGGAGGCGGATCTGCGTCGCCCCACGGCAGCGCGGTACACCCAGCTGGAGGGCAGCGTCGGCCTCACCACGGTGCTCATCGGCGACAGCACGCTGGAGGATGCCGTGCAGGAGTGGGGCCACCCCAACCTGCGCGTGCTGACCAGCGGCGTGCTCCCGCCCAACCCCGGCGAGCTCGTGGCCAGCGGACAGCTGCATGCGATCATCCGCCAGGCCCGCGAGGACTACGAGTACGTGATCGTCGACACCGCACCGGTGCTCTCGGTGAGCGATGCGCTGTGGCTCGCGCCCGAGGTCGATTCTGTACTGTTCGTCGTCCGCGCCGGAGCCACCAAGAGGGAGTCGCTGCAGTCTGCGCTGACCGCGCTCGGCTCGACGCATCAGTCGCATCTCGGCATCGTGCTGAACGGGGTGCGCAAGTCGGACAAGAGTCCCTACTACGCGCAGGACGAGCAGCGCACCCGTCGCGCGGCGCGGGACCGCATCGCACGATGAACTCGATTCTGGCGCTGGGGGCGAAGGCGCTGACGATGGTGATCTCGCTGGTGTGCGGCGTCCTCACCACGCGTCTCGTGCTCGGCGACGCCGGCGTGGAGTACTACGCCCTGTTCAGCATGCTCACGTCGTTGCCGTCGTTGCTGTCCTTCACGGACCTCGGCGCCGGAGCGGTGGTCGTCAACGGCATCGCCACGAGTGACGACATCCGCTCGGATCGGACGCTCGCGGCGCAGCTGACGTCGGTCGAGCGCATCCTCGTCGGCTTCGCCGCGGTGACGATGCTCGTCAACACCGTCCTGCTCCTGACCGGTGGCTGGACGATCGCCTTCGGCGTGACCGGCGAACTGCCAGGGGCGGATCTCGCCGCCTTCGTATGCCTGACCATCTTCTGCCTCGGCGTGCCGGTCGGCATCTGGGTGCGCATCATGCTCGGCCTGCGCCGCAACCACCTCATCATCCTGCTGCAGGGCCTGATCTCACCGCTGACGCTGCTGGGCGTCTGGATGCTGTTGACCTTCGGCACGGCAGACACCTATGCGTTCCTGGCGACGAGCTCGTACGTCGCTTCGTTCCTGGTCGGCGCGCTGGGCCTCGGCCTCACCGCGTACGGCACCCGCCCTCTCGTTCCCCGAGCGGCAGCCATGGTGCTGCATCCGCGTCGTCATCCGGGCGTTCGAGTCATGGATGTCGGCTGGCCTATGCTGGCCCAGCTGCTGTCCTACCCCGTTGCCGTATCGACCCAGCGGTATGTCCTCGCGCAATGGGGAACGCACCAGGACGTGGCCGAGTACGGCGTCGCGGGCCAGGTGTTCTTCGCGCTGAACGGACTCGTCGTCGCGGCGGGGCTCGCGCTCTGGCCGATGTACGCACGCCGACGACACCGCGGTGAACTCCGCCGTGGTCCGTTTCTGCTCGCCGGCATCTTCGCGGCGGGCGTCGGCGCCGCGACCGTGTTCGTCGCACTCGTCGGCCCCTGGGTGTTCGATTTCATCACCGACGGCACACTCGAGGTGCGTACGACGACGATCCTCGCGTTCGGCCTGATGGTCACGTGCACGGCGGGGCTGTATCCGCTCGGCATGTTCATCATGGACAAGCCGGGTATCCGGTTCCAGGTCGTGCCGACGCTGCTGATGGCACTCGCCAGCCTCGCGCTCTCGATCGTGCTCACCCCCGCGATCGGCACGGCTGGTCCCCCGCTGGGGAACGCCGTGGCCGTCGTCGTCTTCCAGGTCATCCCGTTCTCGTGGTACATCATCCGGCACCGTGCACGGCTGCTCGGATCGGAGACGGCGAGCGCGCCCGAAGAGCCTCAGCCGGAAGACGGCGCTGGGACGGACGCGAACTCGGAAACGGCAGCGTCCCACTCCTGACGTCCCAGAATCCACGCCGTCACCAGGAGGTAGCGGTTCACATAGTCGCGCTGCGTGATGCCGCGCCGCTCCGCGGCATCCGCGGAGGGGGCGGTGACGCGACCGGCCAGCGCATCTGCGAGCGCGCTCGCCAGCCCTTCGGCATCGCCGACCTCGACCAGCCGGGCCTCGTCGCGAACGTAGTCGTCCACGCCACCCGCGGCGGTGACGACGAGGGGCCGGCCGGCGCTGATCGCTTCGATGCACGCGGTCGCCCCCGACGCGTGCCGGTTCTCCTTGAGGGGGACGACGACGACGGATGCCGCGGCGTACAGATCCATCAGTTCGGTGCGCGTCGCAGCCGGACGAACGGTCACGTTCGCCGGCCATTCGACCGCACCGGCCCTCGGAGACGACGACGCCACCCGGAAGCGCGCGTTCGGAAGCCGAGCGGCTGCCTCAGCGAGCACAGCCCAGTCGCGGTCGGCGTCGTTTCCCACGGCGAGGACGAGCGGTTCGGCCCCGGCATCCTGCTGGGCCATCGGCGGAGCCGACGTCGCCGAGCCGAACGGGATGAGCTCGACGACTCGCTCCGTCACGCTCTGCCGGGAGATGTCACGGTTGACCCGGCTGTGGACGAGCTCGATCGTGTGCGTGCGCAGCAGGGCCGCGACGAGACGGCGGCGCACCGCGCCCCATTCCGCCCACGCATCCCAGAGCCAGACGGACTGCGCGAGCACGGGCACCCGACGCCTCCTGCGTACGAAGAGCTGCAGCAGGGCGACCGCGAGATGCTCTCGCTCGGTATGCGTCCAGATGGCATCGGCGCTTCTGATGAGTCGGCGATTGCGCCACACGTGGACCATGTCGAACCCGAGCCGGCCAGCGATCGCGCGTCGCCGGCGACGCGCGCGCCCGGACTCCGGTCTCGAGTGCGTCCACGAGAGCCGCACCAGGGGCTCCGCACGCTCGTAGCCGTACGGCGTCTCGTCGAGCGTCTCACCGCGAGCGTGCCGCTGCCGCCACTGGACGGCGTCCTGGTCGGCGCTGAGTACGACGACCACGTGGGGGACGGCATCCGGCGTGGGCGCCCCGCCTCCGAACTGCGTCCCCACGCGGGCCTCCGATCGCTCAGCGCAGCCCCTGATCAGACGGGAAGTCCGCGTAGAATCATTCTAGAGTTCGCGCCGCCGTTTCCTGCCGGTGATCACGCGACGGGCAGTGTCGCGACAGGGGGTGAACCGACACGATGGAGCCGATGACGCATCGATGGCGACGGACGATCACCGCCGAGTCCGCGACACCTCGCGACAGCGCGCTGCTGCCGGTCATCGTCGCCGTGGTGGCGGCGATGACAGCGGCGATGCGCGCGCAGTACGGGCCTGGCGTCACGATCTGCCTCATCGCCGGCGTCGCCCTCGCACCGATGTGGGTTACGAACCTGAAGCGGTTCCGTCGCGCACGGTCCCTTCTGCTGGTCGGAGCCGGCGCCGTCGCCTGGGGTGCTGTCCTCACCCAGCTCGACGCGGGACGCAGCTCTTCCACTTCCCTGCTGATCGCACAGACCCTGATGATGCTGTCGTTCCTCTGCTCGATCGGGATGCTGCTGTGGGCGCGCTCGCTGATCGGCACCGGGGCGACGATCGTGGCCTTCGGCGTCGGCGGACTCGTGAACATCGTGCTCACGGGCGGCAATCCTGCGAACCTCTGGAAGTATTCGCTCGCCATCCCCGTCGCGCTCATCCTGCTCGGGATCGCCGCGATGAGGAACTCGCGCATCCTGGAGCTCATCGCACTGGTCACCGTCGCCGGAGTCTCCGCGATCTCCGACTCGCGCTCGATGACGGCGTTCCTGCTGCTCACCGCCGTGCTCGTGCTGTGGCAGATGACGAGCGGCGGAACAGGCCGGCTGAGACCGCGGCCCTGGCAGACGATCCTCGGCCTTGCGGCACTGGGTCTGAGCGTGTTCCTCCTGTTCCAGGCGCTGATCCTGGACGGCGTGCTGGGTGAGGCCGCAGCGGAGCGCACCCAGGCGCAGATCGACACCTCCGGTTCGCTGCTCGCCGGAGGTCGACCGGAGATGGGCGCCGCCGTCGGACTCATCTCCGCCCAGCCGTGGGGATACGGCAGCGGCACCGTGCCGACATCGAACGACGTCTGGCTCGCCAAGACGGGGATGAGCGCGCTCAACTACGACCCGAACAACGGCTACGTCGAGCGCTACATGTTCGGCGGGCAGTTCGAGGTCCACTCCGTGCTCGGCGACCTGTGGATCCGCTACGGACCGCTCGGTGCCGTCTTCGCGCTCGCGATCTGCGTGCTCGCGGTGTACGCGACCGCGCGGCACGTCTCACTGCGGACCGCATCGGCCGCGCTGATCTTCCTCACCGCGCTCGGCGTCTGGGACACCTTCTTCAGCCCGCTGCTGACGTCCTACACGACGCTCGCCCTGATGGCGGCGCTGGCTCTGGCGCCGTCTACTGCCCGTTCTCGACGTGGAAGTCGGTCACCGTCAGCTTCGTGACCGGGTGAGTGGAGTTCGCGCTGACGGCAGCCTTGATCCCGAGCGCGCCAGCCGCCTGGTGAGCGGCCGTGCTGTCCGTCGCCTGGATCGTCCATCCCGCTGGTTCCGCGGCGGCTCCGACCCAGACCTTCACCGCCACGGTCGTCGGATTCGTCCCCGTCACGTTCGTGCGGACGTGGATGACGTCACCGGCGACGTAGGCACCGGGAAGGACGACGCTCCCGCCGCCGAGCGGTGTCTCGTCGCGCAGCGCGTACACGCGGATCGCGCCGCCCGACTCGAGGCGCACCCGTGAGGAATACGTCGAGGCGCCGACCACTCGTCCGAGCACGGTGATGCTCATCGCACCACCGGCCGGGACGACATCGGCTGCGAAGTTCGTGGTGATCACGGCATCCGTCGTCGACACCGCGTTCAGCCGCGCCTCGCGCGTGTGCGATGGTGCGAGAGAGATCGCGCCGAATCCACCGCCGACGGCGAAGGCCGCGGCGCCTCCCGACGTCGTCCAGGCTCCACCCACGGGGGCGCTGCCCCAACCGCCGGTGACCTCCCTGTCGAACGAGTCGTCAGCCACGACGTGCGCCGGGGGCGGATCGCTCACGATGACCTCCTCGGTCGCCGTGGCCGTCGCGCCGTCGTCATCCGTGACCGTGAGCGTGACGGTGTAGGTCCCTGCCGACGCGTACTCGTGGGACGCTGTGAGACCCGTTGCGCTCGCGCCGTCGCCGAAGTCCCACGTCGCGCCGGCGATCGACCCGTCCGGGTCGCTCGAGCCCGCAGCGTCGACCGCGACCGCGAGTCCATCGACCGTCGACGTGAACGCTGCGGTCGGCGCCTGGTTCGGCGCCGGCGGAGCCGCGACCTCGCCTGCCACGACCCGCAGGTCGTCGAAGCCGAGCACGAGCGACGGCACGGTCGACACGGAGCTCGAAGACGTGCGGATGCTGATGCTTCCGGCGGCTTGGAGTTCCGGTGTCGTGTCGGTGGCCTGCAACTGCCAGGCCGACGGCTCGGCCGTCCCCTCGACCCATACCTTGGCGCCGAGGTTCGTGGTGCCCGCACCGAGGGCGGACATCCGCAGGTGCAGCTGCTGTCCCGCGACATAAGCGCCGGGAAGCACGAAGCTCCCGCCTCCGAGCACGTCGTTGTTGCGCAGGAGATACAGGCGGATGACGCCGCCCGGTTCCAGCCGCACTCGCGCCACGTACTGCGAACTGCCGACCACGCGGCCGGCCACCGAGATGGTGGCCGAGCCACCGGCCGGCACCGTGTCGGCGGACAGCAGCACGTCGACGGTGCTGTCCGCGGAGGACACCGCGTTCAGCCTCGCCTCACGGGAGTGCGACGGAGCGAGCGCGATCGTACCGCGACCATCAGAGACGCCGAAGGCGGCAGAACCACCCGTGGCTGTCCAGGCACCGCCGACATCGGCAGCACCCCAGCCGGCGGTCGCATCGCGCGAGAACGCGTCCGCCGCGATCACATCCTCGGGGATCAGCACGACATCGTGGGTGACGCTGTGCGTCGCACCGTCGTCGTCGGTCACGGTGAGCGTGACCGGATAGCTGCCCGGCGCCGAGTACGCGTGCGTGGCAGTCGCTCCCGTCCCGGTGGCTCCGTCGCCGAAGTCCCAGGCGTGCGATGCGATCGTGCCGTCCAGATCGGTCGAGTTCGACCCGTCGACCGAAGCGGTCAGGCTCTCGACGTCCGTGGACACAGTGAAGGCCGCCGTCGGCGCGGCATTCGGCGCAGCCGCCGACACCTGCTGCGTCGTCGTCGCGCTGCCGCCTCGATCGTCCGTCACCGTGAGCGAGACCTCGTAGACCCCGCCAGCCGCATACGTGTGCTCGGCCGTCGCGCCTGTGCCGTTCGCACCGTCGCCGAACGACCAGCTGTAGGTCGCGATCGTCCCGTCCGCATCGGTGCTCGCCGTCGCATCGACGGCGACGGTCAGATCCGTCGCTGCGGCCACGAAGGAGGCCGTCGGCAAAGCGTTGGGAGCGGCGACCGTCACGTCGTGCGTCGTCGTGCTCTCCAGGCCGCCGGAATCGCGGACGGTGAGGCTGACGGGGTACGTGCCGGCCGCGGCATAAGTGTGCGTGACGGTCACCCCGGTGCCCGCCTCCCCGTCGCCGAAGTCCCAGGTGTACGCCTCGAGCGGCCCCTCAGCATCCTGCGACGTCGAAGCGTCGAAGCTCGCAGACAGGTCGGTGACGGCGGAGGCGAACTCGGCCGTCGGCAACTGGTTCACCGCGCCGGTCGTGCCCGCCTCGAAGTGCTGCTGCACCTGCGCAGGGCTGAGAGCGGTGCCGTAGACCGCGACCTCGTCGAGGGAGCCAACCCAGAACGGATCGCCTTCCCACGTGGTGTCGCCGCCCAGGCGCCAGTAGCCGGAGTAGACGGATGCCGTGGAGACGGTGTTCGAATCCACCAGCGCGCCGTCGACGAACAGCTGCATGCCGGCGCTCGACTGCTGTGCCACGACATGATGCCAGCTGCCGTCGCGGTACGTGCCCGGCGCCGCCAGGATGTGCTGCGCACCGTCGTGCGTGCCGAACTTCAACTGACCGGACGGCGTCATGTAGACGTGCCGGTCGTAGGTTCCGCTGGCGTTCGTCGTGTTGGCGTTGCTGTTGCCGAATCCGACGAGCTTGCCGCCGCCCGTGCTGGTCGTCTTGAACCAGCCTTCGATCGCGAAGGTGGACGGACTCGTGACGGCGCGCGAGCTGATCACGGTCTGCCGGTTGTTCCAGGTGCCGAAGACGTTCTTCGAGGATGTGAACCGGATGGCCGAGTTGCTCGTTCCGTCGATCGCGCCCGATTCGCCGCGCACGATGCTGGTGCTGTTGTATACGCCGGGGAATCCTTCCCGGCTGGAGTCCGCCGCCGTGGTACCGGACGACTCGCCGAGCCGCCAGTACATCGACGGCGACGTGCCGTACACGGCGGCGCCGTACGCATCGGCGGGTGCGGCGGGGATGGTCGACTCCCGTCCGGAGGCGACACGATGCTCATCCACCTCTTCGCGGCTGAGCACGCGATCGTAGACTGCGACATCCGCGATCTGACCGTTCAGGTAAGTCGATCCGGCCTGCGGCCACGACGAGAGGTTGTCTCCGCCGATCCGCCAGTATCCGGAGTAGCTCTGGCCGTTGGTGACACCGGGAAGCGACCCGATGCGCACACCGTCGACGAAGAACTCCATTCCTCCGGCCCCGAGCGTTCCGACCACCTGGTGCCACGCGCCGTCGTTGTATCCGGTGCCGGACGAGATCGTCTGCACCGAGCCCGGGTACACGCCGAAGGTGAGGCGCCCCTGGCCGTTGATGTAGATGTGCCGGTCGTAACTCGCCGAGTTCCCCGTGGCCGCGTTGCCGAACCCGACGATCTTGCCGCCATTCGTGCTGGTGGTCTTGAACCATGCCTCCACCGAGAACACGTCCGGTGCCGGTCGTGCTGTGGTGGTGGCCCCGAAGGAGTTGGACCCGGAGAAGCTGCTCGCCTTGGAGGGCTCGCCGACGACCTGTCCCGTGACGTTGCGCGTCACGTTCGAGGTCAGTTTCACATCGTTCGCGCCGACCCAGTCGTACGCGGCTGTCCCCGATGCTTCGGACAGCGGCCAGTAGCCGACCGGCTGCTCGTCGATGATCGCCTGGTTGTACGCGGTTCCGGTGTTGGTCGCCGAGACCGTCACCGCCCGCCAGTCGGAGACCGTGCTGTTTCCGGTCGGATCCGTCACGCGGACGCGGTACTCGTAGGTCTGCCCCGCGACGAGTCCGGTGTCGGTGTAGCCCAGGGATGGGCGCACCCAATACGTCGATTCGGCCTTGACGGTGTGCACCGGCGCCGCGACGCCACGACGGAAGACCTCGTACGTGAGCTGCGCGTTGTCGGGATCGTAGTTCGCCTGCCAGCCGATGCGTGCGGCGCCGGCGCGGAAGGATGTCGTGGTGATCGGCCACGCGCCTCCGAGGATCTTCGGTCCGAAGTCGTTCGGTGCCTTGTCGACCGTCGTGAACCGGACGAGTCCCTGCTGACCCACACCGCTGACGCGCGTGAACTCGCCGGCGTAGAGGAGATAATCCCCGGAGCCGGTGACGTCCCAGCCCGCCTGATTGATGCCGGTCGCCGATCCGGAAACCCATTCGGGGTACCAGTGCAGCAGGCGCCCTGCAGGCTGACCGGTGAAGCTGCGGTAGCCCCAGATGTCCGGCGTGATGGTGCGGTCGGACGGCTCCTTGGAGAAGGCGAGGGAGTAGTCCAGCTTCCATGGATTCAACTGCGGGAACTCACCGATGTTGCCGCAGTAGTGCGAGTGGTCCGCCTTGTAGACCGCCCCCTTGAACGGGAAGACGGAGTAGGAGTCGCCGTGGCAGTCCTCCATCCAGACCATGGATCCGTCCGCCCAGCTGGCGCGGAAGGAGCCTTCGAAATCGTCCTCGGTCTTGCTGCCGCCGAAGTCGTACCCCGTGCCGTAGACGCTGTCTCCGTCCGAGGCCAGCGAGTAGATCGCGGATGCGGTGCCGGCGTTGCGGATGACGCTGTTGATCGCCCACGGAAGGCTTGCCCCCGTCGAGGCATCCAGCGCCGCGAGCCCGCGGCCTGGGTTCGTCGATCCGTTGGTCGACGTGAAAGAGCCGCCGATGACCACCTTGGACGCATCAGGCGACACGACAACGGCGCGAGCGCCGTAGCCGCCGGCGAGCACAGGGTTGAACGGGAGCACCGCCCCCGTCTGCGCGTTCAGCGCTGCAACACGGGTGCGCGGCGTGTTGTTCACGTTCGTGAACTCCCCAGCGATGTAGACAGTGGTGTCGGTCGCGACGATGTCGATCACCGCACCATTGGTGCCAGGAGCCCAATTGCCGATCAGCGCACCGGTCGCGGTGTCGAAGGCAGCCAGCCGATACCGTGCGACGCCGTCGACGCTGGTGAACCCACCGGCGACGTAGAGCCGGGTGCCGTCCGGAGAGACCGCAGAGCCGAGGACGCGTCCGTTCACCGCCGGGGCGAACGACTTCATCACCCCGGTCTCGATGTCGTAGGAGAGCATGTTCGCTCGCGGGGTCTCGTTCGTACCAGGGGCGGCACCGGCCGGGCGTGCGCTGGTGAACTCACCACCGGCGAACACCGTCGTCCCTGCGACCGACTGCGTCCACGCGACGCCGTTGATCTGCACGGTCGGCAACGGGTCCGCACTCACGGTCGCCGGCGCATTGACCGCTTCGGGCGGTGGCGCGGTGTCCGCTGATGCCGGTGGCGCGACGACGAGAGCACCGAACAGCGCCGCGATCGTCATGCCCGTCGCGATCACGAGTGAACGCGTCCTGCTGCGGCGCAAAGGCGTCGCCGATTCCCCAAAAGCTGTCACGATCGTGACCTTCCCCAGATGAGCCGTCCCCACGGCATGTTCACCGCACAAGAATGCGGTCCCGGGCGTCAGTGTAGCGGTACGAACGCTCCAGGGGAAGTACCGATGTGCGGCGGTGGGTCAGTCGAGAGCGCCCTCGAACACCACGGTGGCCTCGCCTGCGCGGTAATCGACTCCGATGGTCACGTCCGAGCGGGCGTCGGCGGCGACCGTGAAGAGGAACACTCCCTCGGCGGATTCGCCCGGCGCGATGGTGCCTTCGAACGGCTCGCCGCCCGGTTTGGTCAGCGCAGGCGCCGGCGTGCGATCGGCGCCGGTGTACGCGTTCACGATGACGAACGCGGTGTCCAGCGGCTCGTCGGTCGCGTTCTCGATGCGCACCGTCACGCGGATCGCCGGCCCCGATGTCTCACCCGGTGCGACGCCTTCGCCCTCGATGGCTTCAACCAGGGGCAGCGAGACGACGACGCCGTCCGAGCCCACCGCGGGCTGCGTCGGTTCGACCGGCGCGAGCTCAGGCGCGATCGGGCTGTCGGATGCCGTCGGCAGCGGTGTCGGCGTGACCGGCGTGCCGCTCGCGGACGTCAACGGGGTCGGTTCGGCCGTCGGAGTCGACGTCGGTGACGGCAGCGGCGGTGTCGCCACGGTGTCGGTCGACCACGGTCGAGCGATCAGCAGCCAGATGACGACGGCCGCCACGACGAGCGCGGCGATTCCCGCGATGACCGGCCAGCGGCGGCGCGTCTGCGACGAAGGATTGTCCACGGGGCTCCTGTTCTGAGCGCAGTCTACGCGCGCGGTGCGCTCGCAGCGGTGCGGTGTGCACGGATGGCCTCTGCAGCGATGCGATGCCCGTCTCTGAGACCGCGGTATGCGGCCCGCAACGGGGGCACCGGCCGCAGGAACTGGCGTCGCCCTCCGCGCAGCAGGATCGCCTTCGCCGCGCGCAGCGACGTGCGAGACCAGGCGCGGATGCCGGAGTCGTCGAGATGGCGGGCGGCGAACAGCATCCGATTGCGGATGTTGTAGTAGTAGTACGTCGCGGATTTCGCTTCCGACCGCTGGTCCGCGCCGCGATGCGTGCCGCCCTCATCGTGCCAGGCGACGGCGTCACGGACGACGACCACCTCACCCCCGGCGGCGAGGAGCCGTGCCGAGAGGTCGACGTCCTCCCAGTACAGGAAGTACCCGTCGTCGAAGCCGCCGACGAGATCCCACACCTCGCGGGTGATCCACAGGCACGCGCCGCTGAGCCACTCGATGCGCTCCGCCGAAGGGAAGTCCGCACGTCGCCTAATACCGCGGACGGTGCCATCGTCGAGATACAGATCCAGGCCGCCGAACCATACCCGACCATCGGGACTGCGGACGATCGGCGATGCCATGATGCATCCCGGTCCTGCGACGGCCGCACGGAGGGCATCGACGGAGGCGGCGTCGATGCGCGCGTCCGGATTCAGCAGCAGCAGCTCCGTCGCCCCGAGTTCGAAGGCACGGCGGGCGCCGATGTTCATGCCGGTGCCGAAGCCGGTGTTGTCGGCCGGCGCGACGAGGTCCCACCCGCGGCGAGCGCAGAGTTCGCTGATCCGGTCGCGTTCCTGCGGTGTCGAGTAATTGTCGACGACGACCACGTGCGCCGGTTCGGCGTCATCCGCGGTGGCACCGAGATTGCTCTCGACGAGGGCGCTCGACCCGTAATTGACCACGACGACAGCCAGCGTCCCGTTCATGCATCCCCCGATCCCCAGAACCGTCTGTAGTGTATAGCCGACCCTGGGGGGAAGAACATGAGGCTCTTGTTCGACGGATACTGGTGGGATCGGGGACCCGCCGCCAATCGCTCTGTGCAGCGCGAACTGATCACGGCCTGGGCTGCGGAGTTCCCGGATGACGAGATCATCGTCGCACTGCGGCGCGACGCATCGGGAGCCGGGCTCCCCGACCGCGCAGAGCGCGCCGGCACCCGGCTCTGGCCGCATGCGCTGTCGAATGTCGTGGAACTCGGCCGCATCGCACGTCGGCACGACGTCGACGCGGTCATCCCGCACAACTACACGCCCTGGAGCGGCCGGTCGGCGACGTTCATCCACGATGTGATGTTCGTCGAGCACCCTGAGTGGTTCAGCCGCTCCGAGAGGCTGTACTTCTCCGCCATGCTGCCGACGGCCCGGCGCGCCGGACTCGTCGTGACATCGTCGCAGACCGAGGCCGATCGCCTCGAACGTCACCTCCCCCGTGCGCACGCTCCGGTCGTCGCGATCGCGCTCGGCGCACCGCCCGCGATCGTCGACGCGCATCCTCGGCGTCCGGAGATCGCCACCGGGCTGGAGGCCTTCGCTCTGACGGTCGGCCGGCTGAACGTGCGCAAGAACCTCCTCGCCGTCATCGAGGCCGCTGCCGCGAGTGCGCACATCACGCCGACCAGCCCGCTCGTCGTGGTCGGCAGCGCGGAGCACTCGGGAGTCGGTGCCGATCTGCCCGCCGAGGTCGACCGGCTGCGCGCCGACGGCCGCGTGCTGTTCGCCGGGCGGCTGGACGATGACGAGCTCGCGTGGCTGTACCGGAACTGCGCGGTGAGCATCAGCCTGTCCCGTGATGAGGGTTTCGGCCTCACCCCGATCGAAGCGGTCGCCTGCGGCGCCCCGCTGGTCGTCAGCGATATCCCCGTGCACCGCGAGAACGTCGGCGCTGTCGCCCGCTTCGTGCCGTTGGATGCCGCGCCGTCCGCGGCCGCCGCCGCCATCGATCTCGCATGGGGGTCGCCATCCGAGGCCTCTTTGCGTCATGATGTACTCATCCGCTGCGATTGGGGCGCAGTGGTGCATCGCTATCGGGATGCCGTCGCCAGACGGTTCGCGATCGCGAATTGAGGGCGGGATCCGGCAGGGGGCCGGATCATCTGGACGCCCGCTCGAGATCTTTGGGGGATCCGATGAGCATGTTTTCCGACGCGATGTCGCGGCTGTCCGCCGCGCAGAAGTCATCCAAGGGGGCCGCGGCGTATTCGCGCTTCGTGAACCGCCCGCTCGGCCGTCCGCTCGCCGCACTGGCGTATGCGCGCGGCCTTTCACCGACGCAGGTCACGCTGTTCAGCGCGGCCGCGACGTTCTCGGCGATCGCGATGATCGCACTCGTCCGGCCGACCTGGTGGTCATCCGCGCTCGTGGCGGTGCTGCTCGTGCTGGGCTACGCACTGGATTCCGCCGACGGGCAGTTGGCGCGGCTGACGGGGACGGGAAGCCTGGCCGGCGAGTGGCTGGACCACTTCTTCGACGCCACCAAGGCGGCGACGCTGCATGCCGCCGTCCTGATCTGCTGGTTCCGGTTCTTCGAGCTCCCGCTGCCGTGGCTCGTTGTTCCGCTCACGTTCGGCGCCGTCGCGAGCATCTTCTTCTTCGGTCTGATCGCGACCGATCTCCTGCGGCGGATCCATCGTGCGCAGCATCCGATCGCTGACGAGACGGCACCTGCAGAGGCGTGGCGCAGCAGCCCGCTCTACTCCCTCGTGGTGCTGCCGACGGACTACGGATTCCTGTGCCTCACGTTCGTGCTGCTGTGGGTGCAACCCGCGTTCGTCGCGGTGTACTCGCTGCTCGCGGTGGCCAACGTCCTCGTACTCGGCCTCGCCGCTGCGCGCTGGTACAGCTCGATCCGTCGCATGGAGGCGGCATCGATCGCGTCGCCGACCCCGGCGGAGCTGCCGCGATGACCGGCGAGCCGCTGCGCGTGATGCAGTCCTTCCGTGCGCCCCGTGCGACGACCAACCCGTACATCACGATGCTCGACGACGCACTCGCCGACGACCCGACGATCCAGCACCGCCGGTTCTCCTGGGCAGGGGCGCTCTTCGGACGCTACGACGTGTTCCACTGGCACTGGCCGGAGGGCAAGCTGCACGGGACGACCTGGTGGAAGTCCGCGGGCAAGTACGCACTGACGGCATTGCTGAGCCTGCGGCATCGCCTCTCACGACGGATCGCCGTGGTCCGAACCGTCCACAATGTCGAGTTGCCGGACGACAACACCGCGCGGACCTGGTTGCTGCGCCGGATCGACGCGCAGACCGACCACCGCATCGTGCTCAACACGACGACCCGCCTGCCCGCGGGTACGCCGCACACGCTGATCCTGCATGGCCACTACCGGGACTGGTACGCGCCTCAGCTCCATCGGGACCGGGTACCGGGCCGGCTCGGCACCTTCGGCGGGGTCCGGCGCTACAAGAGCGTCGACGCGCTCGTCGCCGCGTACGCGGACGCCGTCTCGATCGAGCCCGACCTCACGCTGAGCATCGGGGGCCGCCCGTCGACCCCCGAACTCGGCGACGACCTGCGCAGGCGAACGGCCGATCTCGCCGGCGTGCAATTGCAGCTGGCATTCCTCTCGGATGCCGAACTCGTCGAACTCGCGACGACGTCCGAGCTCGTGGTGCTGGCCTACCGGTTCATGCACAACTCCGGCAGTGTGCTGGCCGCACTCTCGCTCGACCGACCGGTGCTGGTGCCGCGCAACGAGGTGAACGAGTCGCTCGCACGCGAGGTCGGTCGCGACTGGGTGCTCATGTACGACGGCGAGTTGGACGGGCAGGCTCTGGTCTCGGCATGGCGATCGGCGAGCATGCTTCGTCGGGGCGATCGCCCCGACCTATCGCGGCGGGAGTGGGGTGACGCGGGTACCGCGCATGCCGACGCCTACCGCGCGGCGATCGCGAACAAGCGCCCTCTCGAGGCGGCAGCGCGACCCGCGGAGGTTCTCGCATGATCCGCGAAGCCGCGTTTCGTCTCAAGACCGCCACCACCGGACGCAGCAGCATCCGTGCCTACCGCGATTTCCTGACCGCCGATGCGTTGAGTGCCGAGGCGATCGAGGAGCTGTCCCGCCGGCGTTCGGCTGCGCATGCCCGGTTCGCGTTCGCGCATAGCCCGTTCTACCGCGAGTTGTATTCCGCGCACGGCTTCACCGCCGCAGACCTTCGTGATGACGAGGCGTTCTCCGCCCTGCCGTTCGTCGACAAGCAGATGCTGCGCGACAATCTCACCGCGATCCGTACGGACGAGGCGAACGCACGGAACACCTCCCTGTCGAAGACCGGAGGCAGCACGGGACTCCCGCTTCACATCCTGCGCGACCTGCGCTTCCCGGCACGAGCACTGGAATGGCGTCTATTCGATTGGTGGGGAGTGCAGCCGTGGGACGACCGCGGAATCGTCGCCAGACACGTGCTCACCGGCGCGAGCCGGTTGCGCCATGATCTGGCCTGGCTGCCCTCGCGCCGCGTCCAGCTGGACGCCTTCCGCATCACGGATGACTCGGCGAGAGAATTCGCCGAGAGCTGGAACCGCGTGCGCCCGCCGTTCCTCATCGGGTACGGCGGCGGGGTCCTCGATCTGGTGCGCCGGCTGCAGCGCCTCGGCATCCGCCTGTCCCCTCCACGCGCGGTCGCAGTGACCGCCGCGCCGCTGACGCCCGGCACACGGGGCGAGATCGAACAGGCACTCGGCGCTCCCTGCTTCGATCACTACCGCTCGGCGGAGGTGCCCTGGTTGGCAGGCGAGTGCGCCGAGCAGGACGGCCTGCACGTCTTCGCCGACGTCCGCCGGGTCGAAATCCTCGACGAGAGCGGGAATGCCGCCGCCCCCGGCGAGGACGGCGACGTGATCGTGTCCGATCTGACCAACCGCGTGTTCCCGATCGTGCGCTATCGGCTGGGCGACATCAGCCGGATCCTGCCCGGCACCTGCGCGTGCGGCCGCGGGCTCCCCCGGCTCGGCGCGATCTCGGGTCGGGCATCGGATGCCGTGCGTCTGCCCGACGGCACCACGATCGCCGGTGCGCTGGGTCACATCTTCGACGAGGCTCCGCTGTCGGTCAGGCAGTTCGAGATCGTGCAGGGTGAGGACTACAGCGTCATCCTCCGGTGCATCGCCGGCGACCCCGCGACCTCGGCCGACGGCATCGCCGGCGCCACGCGCAAGCTCCGCGAAGCGACCCGCGACCTCGTACCGGTCACCGTGGAGATCGTGGACAGCATCCCGCAGGTCGGCGGCAAGATGCGCTTCATCCGCAGTTCGGCTCCCGCTGTCGTGACAGAGACGGCCTGATCCGATGCTCGACGTCGCCATCGGCATCCCGACCTTCCGCCGGCCGGACAAACTCGCGGCGCTCCTGGCGGAGCTTCCGGCGCGGATCGCGGAAGTCGGTCTCGACCGCCCCGTGCGCATCCTCGTTGTGGACAACGACCCGTCCGGCTCCGCACGCGCCGTCGCCCAGGCCGCCGGGCCTGGTGTCGAGTACGCGATCGAGCCGACGCCGGGCATCGCCGCGGTGCGCAACCGGCTGATGGACGAAGCGGAGGGCAGCCGCCTGCTGGCCTTCATCGACGACGACGAACGCCCCCTCGACCACTGGCTGTCCTCCCTCGTCGGCACATGGGTGACGCACGGCAGCGCTGCGGTGATGGGGCGGGTCATCTCCGTCTTCCCCGACGAGGTCGACCCTTGGCTGCTGGGCACCGGAGTGTTCCGCCGGCGAGAGAGACCGACGGGACTCGAGATCCCGGTCGCAGCCGCGGGCAACCTGCTGCTCGATCTCGACCAGGTCCGCGCCCTCGGCATCCGCTTCGACACGTCGCTCGGGCTCGCCGGCGGGGAGGACACACTCTTCAGCCGGATGCTCGTCGCCGCCGGCGGACGCATCGTCTGGTGCAACGAGTCGCGGGCGGAGGACGACGTCCCCGCCGAGCGCCTCACCCGTCAGTGGGCCATGCGACGCGCCTACAACGGAGGCAACCTCGCCGTCGACAACGATCTGCGTCTGGAGGCCTCTGCCGTCAGACGACAGGCCATCCGGGTGCGACGGCTCGTCGGCGGGCTCGTCAGGGCAGCGCTCGGCTGGCTTCGTCATGCCTGGGGGCGCATGCGCGGTGATCTGGAGGACGACGCCCGCGGCATGCGGACCGCGTACCGCGGGTGGGGAATGGCGAATGGCGCCCTCGGGCGCCGGCACCTGGAGTACACCCGCCCCTAGAGCTCCCCCGGCTTCATCGCCTCGGCGTCGATCGCCCGAATGATCCGCAGAGCCGCGGTGTCCGGCTTCGGCTCTGCGCCGGCCGACGCGGCACCGGTCGCCTCGGCATCCTCACGACGAACCCGGGCGCGCGTGGGCGCGTAGACGACCAGCGAGTGGAACAGGAATCGAGCGAAGAACGCCACCACGAGCGAGATCGCGGTCGCGAGGACGCTGGAGATGTGCCAGGACTCCACCATGAGCGCCATGATCGGGATGCGCAGGGCCGCCTCGACGTTGTTGAACGCGAAAGACGCGGCGAACCGCGCCCCCAGACCCCTGGCATCCGAGCGCATGTCGGCGAAGACGAAGCGCTCCTGCAGCAGGAAGTTGCCGACGATGGTGGCCTCGGCCCCGATGATCGCCGCCCAGATGTAGGGCATTCCCGCGGTCGTCAGCAACCACATGATCGCGAGGTTCGCCACAGCCCCGAACAGGCCGATGAGGGCGAACAGCGACATCTTGCCGAACCGCAGGCGGGTCAGGTGGGCGACGAACGTCGCCCCCTGGCGCAGGCTGGCCTTGGAGGTGCCGTGGCGACGCTCGGCGAACTCCATCGGGACCTCGGCGATGCGCACGTCGGAGCGGGCGAGGATCTCGAGCAGGATCTTGAACCCCTGCGGTTTGAGATCGGCGACGTCGATCCGCCGGCGATCCACCAGGAAGAACCCGGTCATCGGGTCGGTGCTGCGCGAGAGCCGCCGAGGGAACATCGCCTTGGTCAGCCAGGTCGCCGCCCGCGAGACGCCGAAGCGCACAGCGGTGCCGAGACCCTGCGAGTCTCCCCCGCCGATGTAGCGCGACGCCGCCACGACGTCAGCGTCGCCGTCCGCGTGCTGGTCGAGCATCGCGGGAATGAGCTCGGGCGGATGCTGCAGGTCGCCGTCCATGACGACGCAGATGTCCGCCTCGGCCTCCGACAGGCCGAGCACGACGGCGCCGCCGAGACCTCCGGTGTTGTGCTCGCGGTGGATCACGCGGACGGGCAGCGGTGCGGATGCCGCGACGCGCTCGACCTCAGCAGCTGTCGCGTCCGTGCTGTCGTCGATCACGAGGATCTCGGCGCGACGCCCCTCGAGTGCGGCACCGACGCGTGCGACGAGTTCGGCGATGTTGTCCCGCTCGTTGAAGGTCGGGACGATCACGGTGACGTCAAGTGCCACGCGTCCCCCTCCCGCACTCCGGATGTCGGCATCCATCGTTTCATGTCCGGCTATGGGTTTCGCGCCGCGGCGGAAAAGTCGTGCGGACCCGCGCGCCGGTCGCTACACTGAGCGGATACGGCTGTGGGAGCCGTTGACGGCCGTGGGGGCCGTTATTCTGGGGATTCTTGATCTGGGGAGATCATGGGGACGCGTATCGGCTATGCCGCTGGGGCTTTCGACCTGTTCCATGTGGGGCATCTGAACCTGCTCCGCCACGCCAAACAGCACTGCGACGTGCTCGTCGCTGGGGTGGTGAGCGACGAGATGCTCCGGGAGGTGAAGGGGATCGAGGCGCTGATCCCGACCGCCGAGCGCGCAGAGATCGTGCGGCACATCTCGTTCGTCGACGATGTGCACGTCGAGACGACGCCTTCGAAGATGGACGCCTGGCGCGACGTCGGATTCACGCACTTCTTCAAGGGCGACGACTGGCGCGGCACCGAGAAGGGGCTGCGGCTCGAGCGCGAGTTCGATGCGGTCGGGGTGGAGGTCGTGTACTTCCCGTACACCGCGCACACCTCCAGCACGGCGCTGCGGCGAGCGCTGGATGCGCTCACAGCCGGAGCCGTTCCGGCGATGGCCGGACAGCGGTAGTCACGCGTCCGGAGGCGTGCCCACACCGAGCAGGCTGCGCGCCATCTGCGCGACCCGCGGCGGCGTGTGCGGGCCGAGCCACAGCGTCCACGACGCTGCAGGCTCGTCGCTGCAGGTCCACTCCACGCACCAGGCATGCACGGCGGTCGCGAGCCGCTCCCCGCGGGTGCGCGCCGAGGTGCCCTCGCCACGCAGCAGCCAGCGCACCGAGACGCCGTCCGGCACGTCGATGCGGCGCTGCTGGACACGCGCGACCGCCTCGATCATCACGACCCCGTTGGCATCCCACGGCAACCGCGTGCAGATGTCGCGGATGCCGGCCACATCGTGCGCGTCGCCCGCGATGAGCACGGCGCCCTCGAGGTTCTCCCAGTCGGGGTCGTCCAGATGCTCGCACGCAGAAGTCACGCTACGACTCTAAGTAAGGGTCACCTAACTTGGCAAGCCCCGATCCCGGCGCCCACCCAGCCGGAGCGTCATATCCTGGAAGCATGACCACTCCCGCAGCTGACTCGATCACCATGTTCGGCGCCGATTGGTGCCGCGACTGCATCCGCACCAAGAAGCAGCTCGATGAACTCGGCATCGAGTACACCTACATCGATCTCGTCCAGGAGCCGTCCGCGGCCGATGTCGCCAAGGAGATCTCCGGACGCACGAACATCCCCGTGGTGGTCTATCCGGATGCTTCGCACCACGTCGAGCCGTCGAACGCGGACGTCGAGTCGAAGCTGCGCGAGCTGTCGCTGATCTGACCTCCTGGGCCGCGGTCCTCGCGGCATAGGCTGAGAGCACGCGACAGGGAGGCGACGATGGCTTCGACGACGGAGAAGACCGCGAGCGGACTCGACGAGGAAGAACGCGCGTCGCTCGACGCCGCGATCGATGAGCTCTCCGCCGGAGCGCGCACCTGGTCGCACCTGTCGGTCGCGCAGCGCGTCACTCTGCTGCGCGCCGTGCGCGCTGCGGTCGCGGCATCCGCCGACGAGTGGGCGAACACCGCGGCCGATTCGAAAGGCCTCACCGGCGGCCATCCGCTGCGCGGCGAAGAGTGGCTGAGCGGTCCGTACAGCACGCTCGGCGCCCTGGACGCCTACCTCGAGACGCTCACCCGCATCGCCGATGGACGCAACCCTCTCGAGAGCGTGCGCATCGACCGGGCTCCGGGCGGACGCACCCGCGTGCACGCATTCCCGCTGACCAGCACCGACAAGGTGCTGCTGTCCGGCTTCACCGGCGAGGTCTGGCTCGCGCCTGGCACCACGCCGCGTCAGGTGCGTGCGGGCTCCGGCCTGGCTCAGCGCACTCCGCACGAGCCCGGCGGCGTCGGCCTCGTTCTCGGTGCCGGGAACGTCACCTCGATCCCTGTGCTGGACGTGCTGTACGAACTGCTCGCCCATAACCGCGTCTCGCTGCTCAAGGTGAATCCGACACAGGATGCGCTGGTGCCGGTCTTCGAGCACGCACTGGCACCGATCATCGAGCCCGGCTTCCTGAGGATCGTCCGCGGCGGAGCTGCCGCCGGCGCCTACCTCACCACCCACAGGGGCCTCGAGCACGTCCACATCACCGGTTCGGCGGCGACCTTCGATGCGATCGTGTGGGGTCGGGATGCCGCGGGCAAGCGGCGTCGCCGCGAGAACCGCCCGCTGCTGAAGAAGCCCATCACCGCCGAACTCGGCGGCGTCTCCCCCATCATCGTCGTCCCCGGCGAGTGGACGGATGCCGATCTCACCTTCCACGCCGAGCACATCGCGACCATGCGCCTGCAGAACAGCGGCCACAACTGCATCGCCGGCCAGGTCGTGATCCTCTCGAGCGACTGGGCGCAGCGCGAGCAGTTCCTCACGGCGCTGCGGCATGCGTACGCCAAGGCGCCGGAGCGGCCCATCTGGTATCCCGGTGCGGACGCCCGCATGGCGCAGGCCGGCGGCGACTATCCCGACGCCCTCGCCCTCGGCGACCGGCTGCTGGTCGAGCTCGGCTCGACCGACGACGCGGAAGCGCTCGAGACGACCGAGTACTTCGCGCCGGTCCTCGGCGTCGTCGCGCTGCCCGGCCTCGGACAGGACTTCGTGGACGCCGCAGTGCAGCACGCGAACGAGAAGTTGCAGGGCACGCTGGGCGCCAACCTGCTCATCGATCCGGCGACCGAGCGCGCACTGGGCACAGGTTTCGAGCGCGCCCTCACGGCGTTGCACTACGGATCGATCGCCGTCAATGCCTGGACCGCCTTCGGTTTCATCACGCCGACGCTCACCTGGGGCGCGTTCCCCGGCGGCACGATCCAGGACGTCGGCAGCGGCATCGGCATCGTGCACAACGCGCTGCTGCTGGACGACGTCGAGCGATCGATCGTGCGCGGCCCGTTCCGCCCGTTCCCTCGGTCACTGCCCAGCGTGAACGGCGGCGGCCGGTTCACGATCCTGCCGAAGCCCCCGTGGTTCGTGACGTCGCGGACGGGAGCCGCGGTGTCCGAGGGTCTGACGCGCTTCCGCGCGACGGGTGGGATCCCTGGCCTCGTGAAGACGCTCCTGCAGGCGCTGCGAAGCTAGTCGTCCGCGAAGAGGTCGGTCGCGTCGCGGAGCGCCTGCTGGATCCTGGGTTCGGATGCCGCGTGTCCGGCGTCTTCGACGATGACGAACTCCGCCTCCGGCCAGGCGCGATGCAGGTCCCACGCCGTCATCATCGGCGTGCACACGTCGTATCGTCCCTGCACGATGACGGCGGGGATGTGCCGGATCGCGTCGACGCCGGCGATCAGCTGCCCGTCGGCGAACCATCCCCTGTTCACGAAGAAGTGATTCTCGATCCGCGCGAACGCCACCGCGGCATCCGGTTCCGTCATGCGCGCAACGGTGTCGGCGTCCGGGCGCAGGGTGATCGTCGAGGACTCCCACGTGCTCCACGCGACAGCGGCCGGAACGTGCACCGCCGGGTCGGGGTCGGAGAGCTTGCGGTGGTACGCCTCGATCATGCGGTTGCGCTCGAGCACCGGGATCGGCGCGATGAAGTCCTCCCAGAGGTCAGGGAACAGTGCGGCAGCCCCGCCCTCGTAGAACCACTCGAGCTCGACGCGACGCAGCGTGAAGATGCCGCGGAGGATCAGTTCCGTCACGGCATCCGGATGCGTCTGCGCGTAGGCGAGCGCGAGTGCGCTGCCCCATGAGCCGCCGAAGACCTGCCAACGGGCGATGCCCAGGTTCTTGCGCAGCAGCTCGATGTCGGCGATGAGGTGCGCGGTGGTGTTGAAGCGCAGGTCGGCGTCCGGCGTGCTCGCGTGCGGGGTGCTCCGGCCGCAGCCGCGCTGGTCGAACAGCACGATCCGGTACCTCTCCGGGTCGAAGAACCGGCGGTGCCAGTCCGCTGTGCCACCACCGGGACCGCCGTGCAGGAAGACGACCGGTTTGCCTTCGGGGTTGCCGCTGACCTCCCATGCGATCCGCTGGCCGTCGCCGACCAGCAGCACGCCGCTGTCATACGGCTCGATGGGCGGATACAGCGCATCCAGGTTCATCGTCTTCGACCCCCCGGTCTTCGTACTTACCACTGCGTTTCACGCTACCGCGTGGTTCACCCGGCTTTGAGCTGGCTGTCCGGCACGGCGAACGTGTCGCAGACGCCGAGACCGTTCTGGTAGCCGTTCGCGAACCAGTACTGGCGCTGCGCGCTGGATCCGTGGGTGAACGATTCGGGGTTCGAGAAGCCGGACATCTCCTGGATGTGGTCGTCGCCGACGACGAGAGCGGCGTTGAGGGCGTCCTGCAGCTGCGTCTCGGTCGGCGCCAACAGGTACGGGTCGCCGTCGGCATCCTTCTGCTCCGTCATGTCGCCGAGCCACGCGCCGGCGTAGCAGTCGGCCTGCAGCTCCATCCGGACGCCGTTGCTGGCGGGGCCGGTGCCGTTGTTCGGGTGGTCCGCCATGGTGCCGGTGATGTTCTGGATGTGGTGGCCCCACTCGTGCCCGACGATGTAGAGCTGGGCCAGTTCGCCAGCTGAGGCGCCGAACTGCTGCTGCATGACATCGAAGAAGGTCGGGTCGATGTAGACGGTGACGTCGGCCGGACAGTAGAACGGTCCGACGGCGTTGGATGCCGTGCCGCATGCCGTCGAGGTCTGACCGTCCACGACGATCATGCCCGGTTCGGAGTAGCCGCCCACGTTCTCGGCCCAGTACTCGTCGAGCACGACCTGTGCACCGGCGATGCGGCATTCGACCTTGGCGTTGGCGTCCGCACCCGTGTCGCATTCGTCCAGCGTGCCCTCCGAACTGGACGACCCTTGGTCGCCGGTGCCGCCGCCGAGGAAGGGCGACAGGTCGATCTCGCCGCCGGAGAGCAGACTGACGACGAGCACGGCGATCGCGCCGAGCCCGACCGCTCCTCCGCCGGCGATCGCTGCGGTGCGGCCCCGCCGCCTGGTGCGGTGTCCGGAGATATCGGCATCCGGGTTGAACGTCATGGAAACGAGGGTAGCGCGCGGCGTAGTCTCGGGACATGACCACCACGATCACCATCACGGGCGCGGGCGGGCAGATCGGCTACGCCCTGCTGTTCCGCATCGCCGCCGGAGACCTGCTCGGGCCGGACGAGAAGGTTCGGCTGCGGCTGCTCGAGATCCCGCAGGGGCTGAAGTCCGCCGAGGGTGCGGCACTGGAGCTGCAGGACGGCGCGTTCGGGCTGCTCGAGGACGTCGAAGTGACGGATGCCGCGGCCACCGCCTTCGCGGGCTGCGACCTCGCCCTCCTGGTGGGCGCCCGTCCGCGCGGGCCGGGGATGGAGCGCGCCGACCTGCTCGCGGCGAACGGGAGCATCTTCGGCCCGCAGGGCGCAGCGATCGCCGAGAACGCGGCACCTGGGGTGCGGGTCACCGTGGTCGGCAACCCCGCGAACACCAACGCGCTGATCGCCGCGGCATCCGCGGACGGCGTGCCGGCCGAGCAGTTCTCGGCCCTGACCCGGCTGGACGAGAACCGTGCGCGGGCGCAGCTCGCCCTCGCTCTCGATGCGCCGGTGTCGTCCGTGCGCCGTGTGCCGATCTGGGGCAACCATTCGGCGACCCAGTTCCCCGACATCTCGCACGCCACAGTCGACGGCCGACCGGCATCCGACGCCCTCGCTGAGCGAGTGGGCGACGTGAGCGGATGGCTCGAGTCGACGTTCATCCCGAGGGTCGCGAAACGCGGTGCCGAGATCATCGAGGTGCGCGGTTCGTCGTCCGTGGCGTCTGCGGCCAACGCGACCATCGACCACGTGCGTGATTGGGTGCGGGGCACGGAGGATTGGACCAGCGCCGGCGTCGTGTCGCACGGCGAGTACGGGGTCCCCGAAGGGCTGATCTGCTCGTTCCCGGTGCGCTCCGTCGACGGCGAGTGGCAGATCGTGGAGGGACTGGAGCCGGATGCCTGGGCGCAGGCCCGCATCTCGGCATCCGTCGCGGAGCTCGTCGACGAGCGGGAGGCGGTCCGCGGGCTCGGACTGGTGTGATGTGCGCCCCGGGCAGGGCAGAATGGAACCCGGAGGTGCACCGATGCGCGAGACGACAGACCTGACGACGGGTGCCATGCACATCGGCGGTGCGCTGACGAGTCCGGTCCACCTGCCGCACGCGGCGGCCGAGTGCCCGAAGTGCTTCACCGAGCTGCAGCAGAACCACGACTGGTGGCACGCCCGCCCGAGCGGATCACGACTTGTCGGACTGGTCGTCGCACGCGACGGCATGCCGTCGGTGGTGACGCAGCGCGATGAGCTGACCCGATTCGGCGTCCCGATCGAGGGATTCCGGCATCCGGCTCCCGAGATCCTGGAGAGCTGGAGCGATCGGCTGACCCGATTCATCTCGACCCTGAACAAGGGCGACGTCCTCGTCGTCGCGAACGTCCACGCACTGGGCCGCGACCGCGACGAGGAGAGCCGCACCGTGGCGGACCTGCGTCAGCGCGGCATCATCGTGAAGGTGCTCAGCCAGGATTCCCGGCACCTCGCCGACGCGATGCGCTGACCGCCCGCTCAGTCGCCGTCGGGGTCGGGTTGGTTCCGCAGCGACTCATCGTCGAGCAACGGCAGGTCGGCGCGGGTCACGACCTGAGAGGTCACGGCGTACTCGACCAGGCGTGCGCGGCGGTTGGTCGCCAGCTTGCCCGGCCCACCGCGAAGACCCTGCACTCCCATGCGGTCGAGCTTGTCGCACACGTTGTCGAGCTTGCGGTTGAACTTGCTGATCGTCCAGCCCAGGCGCTTGGCGGCGGCGCTCGATGACGGGAGTTCGTTCATGCTGACACCCTCCCGCCGCAGCATCGGCTCGGCGAGCGAGAGAATGAGCTGCTTCTGGAGCGGCGTGAAGCGGGCGGGCATCACGGTCGTCTCCCCGCTCATCGTCGCCTCGACCTGACGAGAGACCTCGTATGGCGCCTGCTCGGTGTGCAGGTTGAGTTCGTAGGTCACCGGTCCTGCGGTGAACACGATCACGCTGCGCTCGAAGACGAGCGGCATCCGTGCACCGGGCGAGAGCCAGGACTGGACCGCGCCGCCCGCACTCGACACGGTGGCCGCAAGGCGGACGCCGATGTTCGCGAGCCACCACAGTCCGTGACGGTACTGGAGCTCGAGGAAGTGCCGATGCAGGTAGGGGTTGTCGTCGATGTCGAGGTCGCCCTCGCGCCCGATGATGAAGGAGCGCTCCGCGGGGATGTCATGCCACTCGCCGGCGAACTCCAGACGCAGTGGAACCGGCTGCCGGTCCTCCGTGGACCGGTCGAGCGGATCGGTCTCCGGCGCAGATGTCGATTCAGTCACGTGAGCCCCCTCGGCGTCCATCCTGCCATGGGGCGGTGCTCAGGCGAACTGGGGGCGCAGTTCCTCGCGGATCGTGTCGCCCCTCGTCAGTCGAGCTGAAGGAACTCTCGGAACTCCGCGAGATCCTCGGGCGGGTTGAGCGGCGCGTTCCAGGCGGCGATCTGCTCCTCGGAGACATCGGCGTCAAGCGGCAGGAACACCCTCTTCGCGTCCGGCCACCGGTCGAAGAATCCGTCGGCGACCGACTGAGCCATGGCATTCGAGATGGCGTTCCAGACGGCTGTCCGGAACGCGTCGAGATCTCGGGAACCCGCCTGCACGCCGTCCGGTGATGCGATGAGCTGTTTCGCTCGCTCCGCCTCAGCACGCACCGGCTCGAGCGGATCTTCGGCATCGACCTGCGTCACGTCCATGTCCCACTCACCGAGGTGCCAGCGGGAATCGATGGCGTACTCGGGCTCCTCCGCGATCATGCGGTCGAGGTTCTCGCGGGAGTTCGCGAAGGCGACGATCGATGTGGAGTCCGCGTCTGTCGCGATGCCGACGCCGACGATGTCTTCGGCGGGCAGACGGCTGGTCACGGCGAGGAGCGCCTGCTCGATCGCCTTCCCGATGCTGTCGCTGAAATCCTTGGCCCACGACTCGAGTTCGAAACTCATGCCACCACCCTACTGTCCCGGTGCTGTTCGATCACGGCTTCCCTCCGAACAGTTCACGGCCGGCGAGCCGCAGCGCCTCTGCGACGGCTTCGCTCCCCTGACCGTCCGCTTCCTGCAGGCGCTTCAGTACCTCGCGGACGTTCGCGATCGTGTGCTGGCCGGCGACGTTCGGCGCCCAGATCAGGTTCTCCGAACCCGTGTACCAATTGATTCCGTGCTTGTCGAGGATCGCCTTCGCGTCCGCGAGCACCTCCTGCTGGCGCCGGCCGACACCCTTCTTGAACACGATGTGATGGCCGTGCGCCGCGTCCATGTCGGGCGGCGGCGGACCGTGATGGCCCGTCGTGACCCTGTGCCAGTCCGGTTCGCTGGCGTTGCCGGCTTCGACCCGCGCCTGATGCTGGCTCGCCGGGGAGGGCAGCGGCGGCGAGTCGCCGTCGGAGCCGTTGTTCGGGTTGTTCGGGGTGCGCGGCGGGGTTCCGCTCCCATCAGAGCCGTCGCTGTCGTACCTGTCGACCTCGTCGACCCCGTCGCGATCCTCGCGCTTCTTGTGCCGCAGGCCCCGGATCACGTCGGAGGCCGGCGCCATCCTGACGTTGAGATCCCCGAGCTCCCTCGCCATGGGCCTGAACAGCTCATCACCGATGTCTCGCCCCATCGTCAACCCTCCCCCGTGATGTTCAGTCCGCCCAGATCTGATCCGAGCTGAGCCAGCAGCGTCTCGATATCCCCGGCCTGAAGGTCCAGGTCTTCCTCCGCCTGCTCCAGGGCCTGAACGTCCGCGTAGAACTCATCGGTGTCACCCACGACGGCTTCGACCACCGGCGCGTCGAGCGCCGCCATGATGAGCCCGGGCAGTTCCTGCGCGAGCGGCTCCACCACCATCGGCAGCACCTGAGCCAATGCCTCCTCGACGGCGATGTCCACGGCGGCGTTCAGCAGCTTCTTCTTGATGATCAGCATCGGCCCGGCTCCGGCCGCGGTGATCGGATTCGTCAGCATCCCGATCAGGGTGATCATCGTCAGCGTCACATCCGCGATGACCTTGATCTTGAGCCCGGTGACGATTGTCGCGCCGATCTCCATCCCGGTCGGGACCGGGCCGAGGACGTCGAGGATCTTCTGCAGGTTCTGCGACCGGTTCGTGTTCCATGCCGCGACGAAGGCCGGGCCGGCCTGGCCGCGCATGGCCGCGGCCAAGTCACCGTTCACCTTGCGATCGACTGCCTGCAGCCGGCCCTCGAACTCGTCGGTGAAGACACGGATGATCTCGGCCCCGCGGCGGACCTCGTCCTCGTCCACGTCCGGCCAATCGAAACCGAGCTTCTCCATCACCCAGATCAGCTCGTTCGGCAACATCATTCCCACGATCGCACCTCCTTGCGATGACCATACGGAAGGGATGCCGGAAGCACCATGGGCAGGACTCCCCATGCGCCGCCGCAGGCGCAGCCCCTCACTCGCCGGGGACGTCGACCTCGACGCTCACGAAGCGGGAACCCGGGATCTGCGTGACCTTCACGGTCGCGTCGTCGAGCGATCCGGCCGGCAGTCCGAAGCGGGCGGCGATCTCGGCGTTGCTCATGCTCTCCAGCACGGCGGTCTCGCTCGTCGGCGCGAGGAACCGCGAATCCCCTTGGCCTGTTCTGCCGTACTTGTCGGGGTTGTCCTGCCCGATCGCATCCTCGTAGAGCTCTTCGACCGCCTGCTTCCCCGCCTTCTTCGGGATGCCCTTGACCTCGTCCCAGACCTCTCCCGGCGTCTCGCGCACGGCCTGACCGACGGCACCGCCGAGATCCCGCGCAGGGTCGTAGTCGGGGTCGCGATGGCGCGGCGTCTTCCCTGAAAGCTGGTACTCCCGCCCGCGGCTGACGTCCTCGAGCACGTCGTACTTCTTGGCATGCGAGGTCGGCTTGTCCGCGCGGTGCTTCGGCACACGATCCGCGTTGCTGCGATCCACACCGCGGATGGCGTCCGCGTCCGCCCGATGCTTTCCGCCGCGTTTGCGGAACGCCCCGGAGAAGCCCTTCTTGAACTCGTGGCCCGCGCCGTCGACGGCATCCATGATGTCGCGCATGACCTTCTTCATCGACATGGGTCAGTCCCCCGAGATCTGCAGGTTGGCGAGGTCGGCGAGCAGGCGGTCGGTGAGGTCTTCGACATCCGCGGCGTGGGCATCCATGTCCTCCGCAGCCTGGTCGAGCGCCTCCAGGTCGGCGAAGAACTCGTCCACGTCGCCGATGTTGTCCTCGACCACGGGAGAGTCCAGCAGCGCCATCGCGAGACCGGGGACCTGGTCCACGAGCGGCTCGACCGCCAGCGGAAGCACCTCGCCGATGACCTTCTCGAGCGTCGCCTCCATGAGCATCGAGAAGAGCTTCTTGCGGGCGAGGATCAGCAGCGCAGCGCCGCCGGCTCCGAAGGGACCGGCGGCCAGCAGGGGGACCAGCTGGATGAGCGTGAGCGTGACCTCGGCGATCACCTTGACCTTCAGCGCGAGCACGATCTCGGCGGCCACGTCGATGCCGACGGCCGCGGGCCCCAGCACGTCGAGCAGCTGCTGCACGTTCTCGGAACGGTTGCGGTTCCACGCCGTCACATGCGCCGCACCGGTCTGGCCGCGCATCGCGGCGGCGATCTCACCGTTGATGCGGCGGTCTGCGGTCTGGACGAGCGTCTCCATGTCGTCGCGATAGCCCCGCACGAGCACAGCGGCCTTGCGCACCTCATCCTCATCGATGTCGGGCCACTCCAGCCCCATCTTGTCCATGATCCAGATGAGTTCGTTCGGCAGCATCATTCCCACGGCGATCACCTCCGCGTTCGACGCTAGCCATCGACCGGAGATGCCGCGATGGGGAGATCAACCCATGGACGTGCGCGGGATTCCTCAGTCGCGGGGCGGCTCGCCCGGCACGAAGTAGCGTGCCGGCGACAGGCCGGTGCGGATGATCGCGTCGCCGCCGGCATCCAGGAACTGGTCCATCGTGGCGACGCTGAGCGCACCGGACGGATCCGCGACGATCACGTTGTCGACCACAGGAAGCAGCGACGCCGTGCCCTTCGGCCATGCCGCGAACGTCGTCGTCACACCGGTTTCGAGCACTCGGATCTTCGGATCGATGTAGCGCACGTCCGGACGCTGCAGCGCCGCCGTCTGCGCCTCGTACGCGCGAACGCTGAACAGCCGCAGCACCCGCTGGATCCGCATCTCCAGCGCAGGGAACTTCTCGAACCATCCGAACGGCGCCCACCCGTCGCTGGTCAGGACGATCGGATGCGCAGACACCAACGGCCCCTCCGCATCGAACAGCTCCTCCGCGAGGTCCAGCACCCGCCCGACCGCCGCTTCGTCATCCGCTCCGACGATCGCCAGCCGGTCGCGCGAAAGCGCGAACACCACCGGGTCACCCGCCAGCAACCCGGCCGGTTCCACCAGGACGGCCGCGGCGAGCGACTCGTCGGTGATGAGGATCACTCCGTCGACAGCATCCGGAAGCGTGCCGGCCGAGGCAACCGCTGCGGCGACGACGTCGCCGAACGGGCGGGACCACGCCTGCGCGTCGCCCTGCGTGACCGCAGCGCCGGTGCCGGCCGCGTTCAGGCCCACGAAGATCTCACCGCCGACGTACTCCACGCGAGGGTGCGCCTCGCCCGGCGCCGTGATCGACAGCACGCCGAGCTCACTCGCCCCGTACACGCGAGCGGTCCCGCTCACTTCGACATTCCCGAACGCGCTCGTCACGATCCCTGACCCTCCGTCTTGTGCTCTGCCAGGCTACCGGCCGCGTCCGATTCGGCGAACGCGACGACGTCCGCCCATGACCACGACAGATCGAGTGCCGGCATCTTCTTGGCCGCAGTCGGCCGACGCGCCGAGACCCAACCCACCGGGACCACGTGCAGCGCGACCTTGCTCACCGGAGCGGGGAGCGGCTCACCGTAGACGGCGAGCACCGTAGCGAACCCGCCGAACGCCCACCAGTCGGCCCGCCTGACGCCCGTTCGTGCCAGCTCCTTCGCATACGGGTTCCGCGGCGACTCCGATCGGAGGTCGACACCGATCTGCATCCCCTGCCGGAACTCGCAGGCGCTGCGAACACTCATCCACAGATCATGCGCCCTCCCGCGGAGCACGTCATCGGGGGCCGCCCTCCCGCCGTCGCGAACCGGCTCCCACGACAGAGGCACGATCCACGCCTCGCCCCGGGAGAGCACCGGAACGCCGTCGATCAACCAGTGATCCCGCCGTTCCGCCTGCTGCGTTCCGCCGAGCAGCCGCGTCTCGACGGCTTCGACGATGCCATCACCCGTGACGACCAACGTATCCCCGCTGAACGAGACCGCCGCACCGTCGCGCACGGCATCGCTCGTCAGCGCTGCAGGGAGGTCCACTTCATCCTTGTCGTCGCTCATCGATGCAACGTCAACCCCTGCGCTGTTCCTGGCCAGAGCCCGGGGTTGTAATCCCCTGGACGATCCGGAGTGCCGACCCCGGTCGCGGACTCCGGAACATCGATCACGGCCTCGGGCACGCCGGTCGGAAGATATCCGCCAGGAATCCAGTGCTCGTTCGCGCCGGACTCATTACCGGACGGGATGCGCAGATTGGTCAGTTCCTCAGGTGCGAAATGCCGGATCTCGACGGGTACCGGGTTGCCGTTGTCGTCGAAGAACCAGTCCGGATCCAAGCCGAGCTGCTCAGCGATCAGGTTGGCATCGCCGCCCGACTCATCGAGGATCCGCTGCAGGTCCGACGTCGGGAAGACGAACGTCGAGTGGTCCCGCTGCCCCGGACCGTGCGCGTGCAGACTGTCCGAGAAGTAGATGCGGCTCGCGCCATCGTCGAAACGTGCCAGGTGCTGCTGGATGTAATCCTCGTCGAGGTACTCGTTGGGGTGAGGTGCGTCCCCCTTCCAACTCACAACAGCGTCCGGAGTCCAGTCCGTATCGGTCCTCCACCCGTCCTGCAGCGGGTGCGTGACGTCGGCGGAGTCCAGGTTCTGGACCTCGCTCGTGTTCCGCTTCGAAGCGGCGCCGTGCTTGCGGAACATCTCGGCCAGTTGCTTGATGTGCACGGGCATGTCGTCCAGCGATCGCAGCAGAGGCCGGATCGCGTCATCACCGAATTTACCCATGTCAGTCTCCCGCGATGTTCAGGCCGGACAGATCGGCCATCAGTCGGTCCGTCAGCGATTCGACGTCCGAGGCGTGCTGCTCCATCTCGCCCTCAGCCTGCTCCAGCGCCTGCAGGTCCGCGTAGAACTCGTCCGGATCGCCCGCGACGGCCTCGACGATGGGCGAATCCAGCGCCGCCATGATCATGCCTGGGAGCTGCTCCGCCAACGGTTCGATCGCCATCGGCAGCAGCTGGTTCAGCAGCTGCTCGATCGCGATATCGACCACCGCATTGAGCAGCTTCTTCTTGATCAGCACCATCGGACCCGCACCGACCGCGGTGATCGGGTTCGTCAGCATGCCCACCAGCGCGATCATCGTGGTCGTCACGTCGACGATGACCTTCATCTTCAGCGCGAACACGGCGTCCGCCGCGATGTCCATCGCCGACGGCACTGGTCCGAGCAGATCGATCAGCCCCTGCAGGTTCTGGGAGCGGTTCGTGTTCCAGGCGCCGACGTACGCCGGCCCGGCCTGCCCGCGCATGGCGGTCGCGAGATCGCCATTGACCTTGCGATCCATGACCTGGATCTTCGTCTCCAGCTCGTCGCGGAAGACGCCGACGATCCCCGCGCCACGGCGCAGTTCGTCCTCATCGATATCCGGCCACTCGAAACCGAGCTTCTCCATCACCCAGATGAGCTCATTCGGCAACATCATTCCCATACGGCGCAAACCTCCTCGAGAACTCTACGGGCAGGGAGCGAACCGTCGCGATGGGGAGAACAACCCATATTCAGAACACGCGCGCCTCGTGTCCGAACTGCGCTGCCAGCTCGACGATCGCCTCGGCATCCGACGCCGTGACGACGACGAGAGGGAAGGCATCCGAGTCCTCTTCGAGGAACACGACGCGCAGGTCGTGCGGTGCGAGAAGCAGATCGGCCGCGGCGATCGCGTCCGGCAGCTCGTCGATGTCCGCGACCGGCCCGAGGTCGACGGACGTGCGGAACACCCGCGGCAATCCGGCCAGGGCGTCCGAGAGTTCGGCGCCGAGATCCTGAGTCTCGAGATACGCGAGCGCGCCAGCGTCGTCCAGCCCGTCGATGACCGCGAGCCAGGGGTCGCCATCCGGATCCGCCGCGGCGGTCTCCACCGAAGCGAGCAGCTCGGAGTCGTCGTCGAGCAGCCGGCAGAAGCGCGCCCAGTCCTGCACGGAACCGCTCCGTGAAGTGCCGCTCACGGGACGGCCGCCCACTGCACGGCGCCGTACGTCAGCGGCGCCGCGACGCCGTTGCGGGGCGCGACACCGGTCACGTCCTTGTCGACGATCGTGATCCGCGGGTTCGCCGCGAGGGGAAGCGCCACCGCCGCGCGCACGATCGAGGCCTCGACGAGCGCGAGCACTTCTCGCGCCTCGTAGACGTCGGTGGTCTGCGCGAGCTCGGTGATCAGAGCATCCCGATCCGCATCCGCATGGCCGGTGACGGATGCCGAGCCACCGCTGCCCCACTGCGCGGCGATCTGCTCCGGCGTCTGCGGGATCGGCACCCGGGCGATCACGGCATCCCATCGGCCCTGCGCGAGAGCCGCGCTGTAGTCGTCGCTGCCGCAGTCGATCGCGTTCCAGCCCGACTCCGCCGCACTCTCCCGCAGCGCCGCGAACGCACCGGCCGCGAACTCGCTGTGCCGGTCGTACAGAACGCAGACCGCCGCACCGTCCGGAACTCCGGCGAACTCGCGCTGCAGCGCCGGGTCGTCGCCCGGGTCGCCGAGCAGTTCTGCGAAACCGGAGTCCTCGTTCACGATGTCGAATGCGCGCGAACCTGGAGCCGCCAGCATCGCGGTGCTCGCCGTGTAGGCGGACGCCCACTCGCCCGCCCCGCGATCGACCATGGGACGCACCGGCAGCGCATGGATGAACGCGATCCGCGCCTGCTGCCCCGCGAAGACACCCGCAGGTTTCAGCAGAAGACTCCAGAGCGTGCCGTCGTGGGTCGTCGTGACCGTGAAGTCCTGGCGCTCGAGATCGTGGATCGGCGCCCGGTTCGACGAGGTCGGCGCGACCTGCGCGACATCCAGCACCTGACCTATCGCACCCACCGGGTCGTCTCCCGGCGGCACGAGATCGATCCGGGCGATCTGCGGCGTGACCTGGCCGCGATACGCGCCGTTGGGCACCAGCGTCACGCTCTGCCCTGCCTCGTCGGCGACGATCTCGTCGATCGTGAACGGGCCGCTCGAGATCAGAAGGTCGGCGGGGATGTCCGAGGCGTCGGTGAACGCGAAGTCGTCGTTCCAGACTTCGGCGATCTTCTCGAGAGCGCTGGTGTCCGCCTCCTCGATCGCCCGAATGACCGCCTGCTTCGCCTCCATCGCATCGTCGATGCCGAGCGCCCGCTGTCCTACGACGTGCGCAGGGACCGGCACGGGGACGCGCTGCTGCCAGTCGATATCGGGCGCCGGGAAGGTCACGTCGATCGCGCGGGCGAACTCGTCGACCGCCGGCGTCTCCTCGGCGATCTGCGGCTCGACGGGTGTCTCGGCATCCTCCGGCTGCTTCGGGAAGTACCCGGATGCCCCGGCCCAGCCGAGCATCAGGTCGGCGGCATCGAGCGGGATGCCGTCGGACCACGCCGGCTCTGCGAGGTCGTAGCGGACCGTGAACGGGTCGTCGCCGACGATGCTCGCCGTGCCGAAGCCCTCATCGGGGACGAACTCGCCGTCGATCACATCCCCGAACCCGGCGCGGATCATCTCGGCGATGTCGACGTTCCCGGACGTCGGTGCGGCGGCCGCGTTCGTGGAGGTGAGCTCCCCGGTCCAGCCCACCGTGATCGCCGAGCCGGGGACCACGGTCTCGGGCAGCGCAGGCGCGCAGGCGGCCAGGCCCGCCGCAAGCAGTACGATCAGCGTCGCCGAGATGCGGCGATGCGCCCTCATGACCTCGCCGTCACACGTAGTCGGTGCCGTCGTCGGCCTCGGCGGCCATCTCGCGGTACGGCTCGCTCTCTTCGCTCTCCAGCCACGCGCGCGCGTGCTCCAGCAGGACGGCAGGAGACTCCTCCGCCTCCTGCGCCGAGCCGAACGGGCCGAGGGTGTCCTCCGACGGGCGCTCGTCCGCGCGCACGACCATCTGGGTGCTCAGGTTGTACCAGTAGGGCTGTGAACCGCTCATCAGCGCTCTCCTCCGCTCGTCTTGGTGATTCTATGCGAAAGGTCGTGATGCCCGTCCCCCCGGACAGGCGCCACGACCTCTCTGACAGCAGTGCGGGCTCAGCCGCCGGCGAGCTCCGCGTCCTTGTCGCGGATCGAGTCCGCCATGCGGTCGAGCGCGTCGGCCATGTCGTTGACGGCCTCTGCTGCGTCGTCCAGCGATGAAGTCAGTTCGTTGTAGGCCGTCGAGTACGCGTCGGACGCGTTCTCGGTCTTGAATCCGTCCTGCACGAGGTCATCGATGACCGCCTGCAGCTCCTTCAGCGTGTCGGTGACGGTGCTGCGACCGTCGCGGAGACGCGAAGCCGCGCTCTCCATCTCGCTGTATGTTGCCCCGAAATCATGTCCGGCCATGAGAAACCGCCTCCCAGCGTTTTGTCGTCTTCAGGCCGTTGCGGCCTCTTACGTCGAGGTTAGCCAATGAACGTCGACCGGCATACGGGGAGAACTACCCATGGCAGTTCTCCCCACGCGGTCACCCGCGGGCTGGCGCATCGGGCACGAACGGCATCTGCATCGTGACCGCACGACCGGCCTGGACGAAGATTCCGCGCCCCACCGGGAAGTCGCTCCTCTTGACCCGACCGAACGGCGATTTGAAGATCGACTCGCCGTCGTAGGTGTCCGGTTTCAGCACGATGCCCTGGCGCCCGGTCTTCCACTCGCCCAGCACACCGATGCTGCCGCTCGCCCTGGTGATCTCGGCCTCGCCGACCAGCAGGTGGTCGCTGTTGTTCATCGCCTGTAGCAGCGCGCGCATGGGCCGATCCGCCGGGCCGTCCGCGAGGTGCGGCATGTCCTCGATCACGATCATGATCCGCTGACGCTGCGCGTCGCTCACGACCAGCTCGGCGAGCTCGGCGGCGAGGTCCTTCTCGTCCTCGGCCTTCGTGGCACTGCGCACCCAGGGGCGGAAGTCCTTGAGCTCTGCTCTGCGGCTGCCGAAGTGATACAGCTGAACGTTCGGGTCGAAGCGCTCCATCGCGACGACGAGCGCCTTGAGCGCGTTCGTCTTGCCCGATGCCGGGGGCCCGGACACGACGAACGATCCGATCGGCTCGAAGCCGCGAGGAGCGAGCGTGTCGTCCGCGACGCCGAACACCGGCATCCTGTCGGCCTGGGCCGGCATATCGGCCACCGGGACCATCGTCGGCAGCGCGCCGATCTCGGGCAGATCGCGCACGCCCGCCTCGCGCAGGCGATCGCCGAGGGCGGCGAGCGCCTTCGTCTGCTCGACGGCGTTCGATGTGCCCCCGAGGACGGCGATCTGCGCCTCGTGCCCGTCGATGACGGCACGCCCCGGCGCGGACTGCTCGTCGAGGACGTCGCGCGGCACACCGAGCAGCATGTACTGGCTGGGGTCACCCATGCGCAGGACGACGCGGCGCGAGATGTTCGACGCCACGGCGCTCGGCACGGCGTTGCCGCGGTCGGCGGTCATCACGACGTGCAGACCGAGGGTGCGTCCCTCGCCGAGGATGCGCATGAAGATCCGGTAGAACGGCCCGCGTCCCGGCGCCATCTCCCAGTCCTTCTTGAACTCGGGGTAGTTGTCGATGAGCAGAACGATGCGCGGCATATTCGCATCGGCGAGCTCGCGGTACTCCTGGACGGAGCCGGCGCTGGCCGAGGCGAAGGCTGCGGAGCGGCGGTCCATCTCACGATCGAGCGTTCGGAAGAGCCGCTGGATGCGCTCGGCATCCGCACCGTCGACGACCGAGCCGACGTGCGGCAGCGCGGACAGCGCGGACAGCGCGCCGGAGGCGAAGTCGAGGCAGTACACCTGCGCCCGGCCCTTGTCGGGCCGCATCCCGGCCGCGGTGCCGATCGTCTTCAGCAGGGTCGACTTGCCCGACCCAGAGGTCCCGTAGATCACCAGCGAGCCGTCGCGGTCCGGCGAGAACACTGCCGGCTGCTGCAACTGCTTCTCGGGGACGTCGACGAGCGCGATCGGAACGCGCGTGTCGCCCTCGTTGGGCAGATCGCTCAGGTCGACGAGCGGTGACAGGTCGTCGAGCCACGGGCGCCGTGGCCGGGGCAGGCCGGCGGCGGCGCTCGCCTTGATGAGCGTCGACACGATGCGCTTCTGGTCGTTCGGGCCGAGGTCCTCCTCGTGCACATCCGACTCGGCGAGGCCATCCGCCTCCCACTCGCTGGTGGCGCCGAAGCGGAGCTCGGCGACCCGCACCTCCGCGACCGCGGCGTCGTCGTCGGTCGTCCATCCGCCCGCGTACGCGGACTGGAAGGGCACCAGGCGCCCCGGCCCCGTCTTCGCGATCGCGCGACCGGGAAGCGCGGGCGAGAAGCTCGCCGCGATCGGATCGTCCACGACGTCGCGCGAGTCGGACTCGTCGGCCATGCGCAGTGCGATGCGCAGGTTCGTGTTCGCCCGCAGGTTGTCCTTGATGACGCCGGCAGGACGCTGCGTCGCCATGATGAGGTGGATGCCGAGCGAGCGCCCTCGCTGCGCGATGTCCACCACGCCGTCGACGAAGTCCGGCATCTCGGACGCCAGCGCCGCGAACTCGTCGATCACCAGCACGAGGGCGGGCGGAGTCTCCGGATCCTGTCTCTTCTCGAGTTCGAGGAGGTCCTTGGCCTTCTTGCGGTTGAGCAGGTGCTCGCGGTGCTGCAGCTCGGCGCGGAGGCTCGTCAGCGCGCGCCGCACCAGGTGCGGGCTGAGATCGGTGACGAGTCCGACGCAGTGCGGCAGTTCGACGCAATCGGCGAACGCGGATCCGCCCTTGTAGTCGACGAACAGGAACGTGACGCGATCGGGGCTGTGCGCTGCCGCCATGCCGAGCACCCACGCCTGCAGGAACTCGGATTTTCCGGCACCGGTCGTTCCGCCCACGAGGGCGTGCGGGCCGTGTGTGCGCAGATCGAGCGCCATGGCGTCGCTCGGCCCCTGCCCGATGATCGCGCGGAGCGTCCCGGATTTCTTCATGCGCGGGCGCGGTTTCGGCGATCGATCGAGGATCGTGTTGTTCTGCCGCCATCGCTCGATCACGACGCGCGGGTCCTCGGCGATCGCCGGATCCACGAGTTGCAGGAACATGACCGCGGTCGGGATGTCGGACGAGTCGTGCACGACCGTGCTCGCGTCGACGACCGGCGCGAGGCGTCGGGCCAGCATGTGCATGTACGCGTTGGAGACGCCCTCCACACGGACGTGCTCGAAGTTCTCGCCGTTGCGGACGAGTCCGACGGTCGCGTCCTCGAGCCCTGTCGTCACGTCGATGTAGCTGCGGCACACCGCGGGCAGCGACTCGACGGTGGGCGAGACGAACACCGCATGCACGCCGTGATCCGCACCGCGCTCGAGCACATCGGTCAGGCGTCCGCGATCGACGGGGGCGTCGCTGGTCACGAACACGATGACCGACACCCTCGGCGTGCTCTTGTGCTCACCGGCCGCCCGCGACACGTCCGTGCCGTACAGGATCGGGTTCCAGTCCTCCTTGAACGGACCGCGCGGTTCGCCCGCGCCCTCGGTCGCGGCGGCGCGGGCGACGTACTCCTCGAGCGTGCTGAGCAGCGCGGCGCCGGTGGGCGCCGAGTCGGCGAGGGCCACATCGCGGAAGGGACTGCGCTCACTCGAGGTGTGCGGCATCCACTTGAGCCAGTCCAGCTCGGGCGTCCAGGCCGCGTCGGCGAAGGCGACCGCGACGACGTCGTTGGGAGCGTGCATCCCGAACAGCTGCACGGCGATCCCGCGCATCGCGTCGGCGACCGGTGCTTGGGGCCCGGCGATGCCGATCGAGCCGGCGTCGGCGAGCGCGTCGTACACGGGCACGTCGTCGACGAAGGCGTAGCGCTCCTGGAGCCGGTCGATGCGGTCGATGAACTCCGGGAGGCCTTCGGGTGCGTCAGCGTCGTCGATCTGATTGCGCGCACGGAGGCGGCAGCTGCCCAGCCGGAGGCCGAGGAAGTTCCAGTGCTCAGGTCGCCTGGTCCACAGCAGCGGCCCGAGCCGCATGGCGTGGTCGAAGACCTCGGCCACGGGCGGCGCCTCGGCGTTGCGCGCCAGCTCCTCTTCGGGCTTACCGCGGAAGAAGTCCTCTTCCAGCTGCTCGTACTGGCGTTCGAACAGGAGGAATTCGTGGTTCGTTCCTTTCTTGCTCTGCACGGCCTGATTGATGATATTGCCGAACGCCATCAGCGGCGTCATGACGACCATCAGCAACGATCGCGGATTCTCATTCAAGGCGTACAGTGCCAATCCCATGAGGATCGGCGCGACGAGAATCGGCCACGGGAACATCTTCCCGATCTTCTCGGTGGGCAGCCGCGGCGGCTTGAACTTCGTCCCCGGATAGCGCACCTCGACGCGGGGGCTGCGGTTGAACAGCAGACCGCCGCCGCGCTCGATGATCGGATCCTCGGCCGTCGAGCCGTCGAACGATCGCGCGAGCCGCAGCACGAGCGTGGTGCCGCCGATCACGAACGGTTCGCCCTCTTCGACCCGCACGCGCTGCACGGCCACACCGTCCACCAGCACGCCGTTCGCCGAGTTCAGGTCGACGACCTCGATGTGCGTGCCGACCTCGAGTCTGGCATGCCGCTTGGACACCATCGGGTCCGCGAGCACGACGTCGTTGCCAGCTTCTCGGCCGACGAAGACGTGGCCGGTGGTGATGGGGAACTCCTGGCCGGCGAGCGCGCCGGCCGTCGCGACCAGGACGCCCGCGCTTTCCCGCCGGTTCGCGCCGGCGAAGTCGGGCCCGTAGTTGAGGATGGACGCCGCGAAGCCGGAGCCGACCGCCGCCTCGCCGATCGGCACGTCCGGCTGCAGCGGGACCAGCCGCTCGCCGGTCGGAGGCGCGACGGCCAATGTCAGCACATCGCCGTCGGCGACGGGTGTCGAGCGCGTCGGGTCGGCAGCGGCGACGTGGCGTGCCACGTCTCCCGCGGTCGCCGTGGAGTCGGTCGTGATCACGATGTCGACGGGGTCCCCTGCCGGGCGATGCAGGGTCAGCTTGAGCCTCATGCGTATTCCTCAATCCCGCTGGGCTCGCCAGCGCACATCTGTTCGCCCACCGTCACACCCGCACCACGGACGCCACGCGGTCGCCGAGCCGGATCACGTCACCATCGATCGTGAGCACAGGGATGCCTGCGGCGACGGCGTACTCGACACCGGCCCTGACGAGCCCGGACCCGTTCGTCGAGCGGCAGTCGATGATCTCGAGCCCGCCATCGACCGGACGCACGAGCAGGTGCGTCTTGGACAGGGATCTGCTGTCGTCCGTCAGAGCGATCGGCCGGGCCTCCGGGTGCTCGGTCGCATCCGGGTTGCGCCCCAGCAGGACGGGTTCGGACACCAGGATGCTCTCGCCGGTGTCGAGCCGCAGCCCGAAGCGCGCCGCGGGCATGCGCTGCACGGGGGAAGGGTGGGACTCGGGAGCCGGTTGGGCCACCGGAGCCGGCTGCGATGCGGGAGCATGCTGAGTCGGCAGCGGCGCGGGCGCGGGTTGCGGCGCGGGTGCCGGCCGAGCAGCGGGAGCCGGCTGGGGCGCGGGAGCCTGAGCCGGTGCCTGCTGCGGACGCGACGTGGACGTCGGCACGGGTCCCGGCATCCCGCCCGGCCTCCCCATCGACGGCAGTCTCGGGGCCGGCGTCGATGCCGGTTCGCCCCGGTAGCCGCCGAGCACGGGCTTGCCCGTCTCGACCTGCACGGACTCGGCCGCAGCCGTCGCGAGTCCGACCTCGGGGCGCTCGTTCGCCGCATACGGGCGGGCGACGCCGAGCACGCCGGCGCTGATCCGGTTGCCCGGCCGATAGGCGGGCTGCGCGTCCGCGGTCGCGTGGGTCGCCAGCGACGGCAGGGTCGAGCGGCCCTTCGTCGGCTCCGCCTTGACCATCTTGCGCGCCACGCGCATCCGCTTCTCGTCGTACGGGTTGAGCCCGCGGCGCGCATCGACCAGCCAGATACCGGTGGCCTTGTCATGCCAGCCTCGGCCGCGGCCCTCCGGGTCGAACGTCGGTGTACTGAGCAGCAGCGCTGGTCCCAGCACGGGCACGATTCCGGATGCGCCGAAGATCAGGAACCGCAGCAGCACGCGCCCGACACCGGGTCGCTCGAGCGTGCGCACGTCGACGCTGCGGATGCCGGCGATCGCCTTGCCGATCGTGCGTCCCTGACGACCGTGCTGCACCCACTGCACGATCAGGAGAACGAGGGAGAGCACGGTCGAGACGCTCGCCATCACGACGGCCAGGATGAAGCCCGGGTGGTTCAGGAACCCGTACGGCGAGATCGCGCCCGTGGCGAGCTTCAGGAGCAGCGGAACCGCTCCGAGCCACAGCGGCAGCTGCAGCAGCATCCAGAGCGCGACGTCGCACACCAGGGCGAGGCTGCGCCGGCCGAACGGCGCGCGCAGCAGACCGAGCGCAGCGGCGTACGCGGGATCGGGTCGCCCCACGGAGTCGAGCCCCTCGATCTTCGGCTTGCTGTCGTCGATCTCCCAGATCATGCCGTCGGATTCCATCCCATCAATCCACGCACCCCCGCACGGGTTCGGCGAAGTCTCCGTCCGCACGCACCAGCGATACCTCGACGCAGACCTCGCCCGCGCCCTGCGGAGTGAAGGTCACCGTCGGCTCGTTCGCCTTCTCGCTCTTCGACTCGCCGGACAGCACGACCTGCTCCCAGATGTAGTAATCGCCGTCCTTCGGATCCGGGTTGGTCCACGTGAAGGTCACCTGCGCACCGTTGCGGGCACCGGCGAGCTCGGTGATCTCCGGGGTCCCCACCGGGATGACCTCCTTCGGATCCACGACCTCCTCGGTCTCCTGCGGATCCGGTGCGGCGTTCAGCGTGTTCGCGACGAGGGTGATCCCCACCACGGCTGCGGCGACGAGCACCAGCGCTCCGAGGACCCCGCCGATGAGCAGACCGGTCCGGCGTCGCGGCTTCGCCTCGGCATCCGTCGGCACGGATGCCGCAGCAGGTGCAGGTGCGGCCTGCGCGGTCAGCACCCGCGGCGGACGCAGCAGGGTCCGGTCGTCGGCGGATGCCGGTGCCGGCTGCGGCGAGATCGTCGCAGGCCCCCGGACGACCGTCGCGTCGGATCCGGATGCCGCGGCGGGCGGATCGAACACCGGCATGGCGGACGTCGCCGGTGCCGGGGTCCCCAGCGGACCGCCGGCGAACGGCTGGGTCAGCGCGGACGGGCGTGTGGATCCGGCATCCGGGTCGATGCTGACGACCTGACGAACACGCGTCAGACCGTCGTCGTCATCCTCGATCTGCTCGACCGGGTGGTCGTCGACGATGTCGACGGGCGTCACGGAGTGCGACAGCTCGATCTGCACCTTCTGCAGGGCGCGGGCGAACGAGACGGCGCTCGGGTACCGGTCGGCGGGGTTCTTGGCCATCGCGCGCTCGAGGACCCGCTGCAGGCTCGCCGGGGAGTCGGGGCGGCCCAGTTGCGGCAGCGGCGCGCGCTCGATGCGCTCGATCAGGTCGGCGCTGGAGTTGCGCTCCCCCGCGCGCTCGAACGGCGAACGGCCGGCGAGCAGCGTGTAAAGCGTCGCGCCGAGCGCCCACACGTCCGACCGGGTGCCGCTCGTCGGCGGATCGCCGAACGACTCGGGCGGCGACCACGGGATCGACATCCCGGTGGCCTCGGACATGGCCGAGGTCGTCGAGGCGATGCCGAAGTCGGTCAGCGCCGGACGGTTGTACTCGGTCACGAGGATGTTGGCCGGCTTGATGTCGCGGTGCAGCACTCCGGCACGATGCGCGGTCTCGACGGCCCCGGCGACCTGGATGCCGACGCGCAGCGCCTCGGCGACCGAGAACGACTCGCGGCGAGCGCGCAACTGCAGGTTGGGCCGGGGGCAGTACTCCATGACGAGATACGGCCGGCCATCGCCGGCGACGCCGGCCTGGTAGATCGTGACGATCGCGGGATGCGTCGACAGCATCGCCATGACGTTCGCCTCGTCGGTGAACTCCTGTGCGGACGCGCTCGCGATGCGGTCCGCGAGCAGCACCTTGACGGCGACGCGACGCCGCGGCAGCTGCTGCTCGTACAGGAAGACGTCCGCGAAGCCACCCGTGCCCAGCGGCTCCACGTAAGTGAAGCCTGGTAGCTCGGGCGGCGTCGACGGGGGTCGATTCACGGGAGGTCCTCAAAGGCGACGGTGACACCGTCGCCGAGGTCGATCACGTCACCGGTGAGCACGAGCGTCTGCTCGCCGGGGTGCAGGCGCACCGGGTCCGCGCCGGGGCGCAGGAGGGTGGAGCCGTTCGTGGTGTGCAGATCGATCACCACGACCGTGTCGCCTTCCGGCCGGACCTCGAGGTGGCTGCGGGAGATGTCCTGCTGAGGGCTCTCCACGGCGATCAGGTGCGGCAGGCTCGCGCCGGACGCGCGGGGCGCACGGGGGCGGCGGCCGATCACGACCGTGCGGTCGAGGTCGACGACCTGGCCGGTGGAGACGCGGATCCGTCCGCCTCCGACCGTCGGCAGCAGCGCGGTCGGAGCCTCCGGCTCGAGCTGGGGCACCGGCGGCAGGTCGCCCCGGAGCGCACGCGCCTCGGCGACGGAGATCGTCGCACCGTCGTGGTCGCCCTCGATCGGCGCTGCCGGCGGCGACGGGACGGAGTGCACGGTGTCACCGAACAGCTGCTCGAACTCATCGAAGTCAGACCCGAGGGTCTGCTCGGCCGGGACGAGCGTCTCGCCGCTGATGCCGTCGACGGGTTGCGGTTCCTGCTCGGGCGCGGCGGGTCCGGATGCTCCGGGCTCGGATGCTTCGGGTCCGGACGCGTCGAGCTCCGACACTTCGTCCTCGGATGCTCCAGTCGGCTCGGGCTCGTCGGTCGGCTCATCGATGGCGCTGGCCTCGGTCGCCGCGTCGGGCGCGGACTCGGCAGTTTCGGCGGATGTCTCCGACTCCTGCGGCTCTGCCGCGTCGGCATCCGCGTCGGCGTCGATCGGCGGCCAGGCCAGATCCTGGGAGGCCGGAGTCGGAGGCTCTGCAACCGGTGCGGCCACCGCCGCAGCGCCCGGCAGCAGTGCGTCCGCGGCCTGTGCGTCGGGAGCGGACTCGGTCGACGCATCGTCGGTCGGTGACGCCTCCGACGAGGGCGCGTCGGACGCCGCTGCGTCCGCTGCCTCGGCATCCGGGACCGCACCGGCGACGGTCGAGGTCATGGACTCGGCGTCGGACGACTCGACGTCCGCGATGACCTCTGCGGCGCGGATGACGCCGCCGATCACCGGCAGCTCCGGCGCGCCGGCCGCGTCGTCGAGGCGCAGCACGATGCGGGTCGCGCCGGGGATGAAGCGCTCGTTCCAGGTCAGGACGTCGGCACCCGTCAGCGATTGGACGCCGTCCGTGCCGGTGACGTCGGCCGTGATGTCGCCGCGCAGCGCGACGCGCGCGTTCGCCCCCTCGACGACGGCGGCGATGAAGGGCGGCATCGCCGAGAACGACCCGCCGACGCTGTCGGTGATCGCATCCACCACGACGGCGAGCGTGCGCTCGGCGTTCAGCCGCTCCCACAGGGTCGCGACGAGCGCCTCCGACGCGTCGGACGGCAGGGCGACGAGCGCCCCCGGTGCGACCAGAGTGTTCCACTGACCAGGTCGATAGATCGTGTGCATCATCGCATCCCTCCTGCGGCGGCTTCTCTCGGTCGCGTGTCCGCATCGATGTCGTCGTCGGCCTGCAGCGGACGACCGGGCTTGGACGCGACCAGCACGGCGTCGGCGACGACGACCGTCACGTTGTCTCGTCCCCCGGCCCTGACCGCTTCATCGACGAGCACGTCGGCGGCGGTCTGGGGGTCCGGTTCGGTCATAAGGATGTCGCGGATGCGCTGGTCGTCCAACTCGGACGAGAGTCCGTCCGAGCAGACCAGCATCCGGTCCCCGAGTTCGGCCGGGAACATCCAGTAGTCGGCTTCGCCGGTGCTGCCAGCGCCGATCGCACGGGTGATGATGTTGCGACGGTGATCCGACGCGGCATCCGCGATCGACAGCTCGCCGGAGTCGATGAGCTCCTGCACGACCGAATGGTCGACGCTGATCTGCTCGAGCTCGCCACCCGCGAGCCGGTAGGTGCGGGAGTCGCCGATGTTGAAGGTGAGCCAGTAGCCCATGCCGTCGACCGAGGCGATCACTGCACCACTGAGCGTCGTCCCGGCGCGGCCGTTGCCCGACGTCGACAGCGCATCGACCGCGGTGCGGGCGCGGCTGAGCGCCGTGCGGACATCGTCGAGCGTCAGGTCGGGTCGGCCGATGAAGCGGGAGAACTGCTCGACGACCGCGGCGCTGGCGCATTCGCCGGCCTCGTGCCCGCCCATGCCGTCGGCCACCAGGAACACCGGCGTGCTCGCGAGGAGCGAGTCCTCATTGAGCGGTCGCCGGTTGCCCGCATGCGTCGCCGAGCCGGTGGAGACGATCATGGCCGGGATCATTCGTAGCCTCCGACGGTGACGATGCGGTCTCCGATCGAGATCACGTCGCCCAGCTTGATGCCGACGCGCTCACCCGGAGGGCACGGGATCTGCACGCCCTCGCGGATGATCATCGTGCCGTTGGTCGAGCTGCGGTCCATCACCCAGCCGCCGAACGTCTCGGCCGCCGCTTCGAAATGCGTCTTCGACAGCGACAGGGTCTCGTCGCGCACCGGCACCGTGATCGCACCGTCTTCGGCGGCAGGGTTGCGGCCGAAGATCGTGCGCCGCGACACCGAGACGCGCGTGCCGTCATCCCACGTGAAGACGAGCCGATGACCCGGGACGCTGATGCGCGTCTGCTCGAGGTCGTCGTCGTGGTCCTGGTTCTGCGCGACGGGGACGACGGATGCCGGGACGGCCGGGTTCTCCGCCGTCGGCGCCTCGTCTTCCGCGCCCTCCGGCCCCGGCGCGATCGGCGCAGGCGCGACGGGCGCGACGCCGGCCGACTCTGGTTGCTCCGGAGCCATGGGGCGCACCGGTGCGTCCTGCGTGATCCCCGGAACGAAGGCGATCAGCGAGGAATCGGCGGGCAGCGGGGCAGCAGGAGCCGGCGTCACCGGCAGCGGAGGACGCGGCGGGACGATGGTCTCGTCCAGGTCATCGGCCGGCTCGGGGGCGAGCGGAGCGGGTGCGCTGGGAGCCGGCGCGGCGTACGGATCCGGCGCGGGGGCCGGGGTCGCCTGCGGGTGCACAGGCTGCTCGAACGACGGCTGCGCCGGTGTCTGGCCGCCGAACGGCAGCGGCGGAGCCGGGATCGCGCCCCGGGGCGCGGGTGATCCGGCAGGGTCCGGGTACCCCGGCGTCGCCAACTGCTGCCCGGCGAATCCCTGACCGAACGGCTGCGCCACGGGCATCGCCTGAGTGGGCGGCGCTGCGGGAGAGGACGATCGCGCGTCGATCACGAGCGACTTCGCGACCTTGTCGTGCCAGCCCTGGAAGCGACCGGACCCGTCGAACAGCGGCGAGAAGTAGCCGACCACGATCGAGGCGGCGAGGCCGAAGATCACGTTGCGCAGCAGCGCGCGCCAGAAGCCGATCGAGCCGCCGTTCTCGGCATCCACGAGCCGGACGCCCTGCACGCGCATGCCGATGGACCCCGTGCCGACCTGCATGTAGGTGTAGATCAGCAGCCAGGCGAGTTCGATGGCGACGACGACCGGCATTCCGATCGCGATCACCAGCAGGATGCCCTCCGGCGAGCCGGTGGCCACGGCGATCGTGACGACGATGCCGCTGAGCACGACGCCGAGGCCTCCGGCGATCAGTGCGTCGATCACGTACGCGACGGCACGACGGGAAATCGGGGCGACCGGCCCGAAGGGAAGCATCGTCATGCGCTCTCGCTCTCGGATGTGAGTGGACTGTTCTTGTCGATGGTGCCAGGTTCGGGCCGTTTGCGCGCGGTCGCGGCGTTCTTGAGGCTCGTGAAGCGCGCCGTGACCGACGAGTCCTTGAGCAGCGATCGCAGGCTCAGGCGCGCCTTCAGGCGCGTGAAGAAACCGGCATCCTTGCTGAGGCCGACGACGATCGCGTCGACTTCCTTCCAGAACGCGTCGACCTGCTCCGGCGTCGGATCGCTCGGCCCGAACACCTCGGCATCCGCGCGCTGCGCGAGCACCGTCACAGCCGGGACCGGGATCTTCTCGATGACCTGCCCCGCCTCTTCGGCACGTGTGGCACCGGCGGTGATCCGCGCCCCGTAGTCCACGGCGCGGTCGGTGAGCTCGTCCCATCCGCCGCTGATCCGGTCGCTCGCGCGCTCGGCGGCACGGCGCGAGCGGCGACGAGCCGCCTTCCACGCGCCGACGACGATGAACGGAGACGCCAGCAGCGCGATGACGCCCAGCGAGATCCCGCCGACCACGAGGATCGTGCCGATGAGGCCGGCGAGGTTGAAGTCGTCCTCCTCGGCCTCGCGGTCGTCCGGCAGCGTCGGCGGCAGGTCGACCGGCTCCTGCGGCGGGGGCGGCGGCTGCAGCACCTGCGGCTTCGGATCGGCCCGCGGCTTGGTGTTCTGATCGTTGGGGACCTTGTCCTCCGGCGGTGTGGGGTCGAACGCGACCCAGCCGTGGCCGGCGAAGTTGACCTCCACCCAGGCGTGCACGTCCTCGCCGGATGCGTCGAACGTCGTGTTCGCGGCATCCTCTTCGTCCGGGTAGAAACCCATGACCACCCTGGCCGGGATGTCGAGTTCGCGAGCCAGAAGCGTCATGGCGACGGCGTACTGCTCGTCGTCTCCGATCATCTGATCCCCGCCGATCAGGGTCGTGATGCGCTCGGACGTGTGCCCGGCGCGCGAGATGACCTCGTTCTGCAGCCCGTGGCTGAAGAACCCGCCCTCGGCGAGGAAGGTCTCCAGCGCCGCGACCTTCTCGATCGGAGTCTCGGCGTCCTCCGTCTGCTCCGCCGCGAGCGAAGCGAGCTCCTCGGGGACGTTGCTCTGCTTGGGCATCGTGACCGAGCCGAACTCCGCCTTCCCGAGGCCCTCGTCATCGCGCTCGACCGGGACCGTCGTCTCGAGCGTGTAGGTGTCGCCCTTCGCGAGCGGGATCGTACTGATCGCCGTCGCGCTGGACTCGTTGAAGTACGTCGAGCGGCGCAGTTCCTCGGCGCGGTCGCCGGTGTACGAGAACTCGTTGACCTGCCCGGTGATCGGGATCCAGACGTCGTCGTACTCGCCGATCTCGACCTTCACCGTCACCCTGTCGCCCTCGGCATCCACCGACATGTTGCCGCGCAGCGGAGTGAACGCGCCGGACGAGCCGTTGCCGGCATCCGAGACGTTGTAGACCTGGCCGTTGAAATCGTCCATGGCGGCCAGCCGGATGCGGGATCCCTCGGGCAGGCCATGGATCGTGAAGAGCGTGTGCTCGCTGTCGTCGCGGACGACCTTCCGGTACGACTGCAGGGGGCTGGGGTACTCGCGGATATCGAACGGCGGGATGATGGTGTCGCGGAAGACGTGCCGCGGCTCGTACGGCTGGGCGAAGGCGCTCGTCGCGACGCCGGCGCCGGCGGCGACGACGAGGACGGCGGCCCCGGCGCCGACCCGACGCCAGCGCATGTGCGATGCGCGCGCCGGATCGATCTCGCTCACCGACACCGCGGCGTTCTGCGGTGCCCAGATCTGGCGCAGCGACAGCCAGCCGACGCTGACGAGCGCGAAGACCGCACCTTGCACGATCGGCGCGGCCGGCGACGGCACGCCCAGTGCGATGCCGAACATCACCGCGACGCCTGCCGGGATCAGCGCCCAGCCGACGTGGCGCAGACGCAGCGCGAGCGAGCCGGTCAGCACGCTCGTGACCAGCAGGAGCAGGAACGGCACGATGAGATGCCCGTCGGATGCCGCGACAGGGGCGACCGTCGTCAGCAGCTGCTTCCACGACGTGATCGTGCCGACGGCAAGACGCTGCAGCGTGTCGATGGTCGGGATGAAGCCGGCGATCGTCGTGTACGGCAGCGCGAGAGCCCCGCCGAAGACGAAGTACACGCCGAGGGTGAGGCCGGCGATGATGAGGATGCCCCAGCGACGCCATGCGCTGACGGCCGCGATTCCGAGGCCGAGCACGACGGCGCCGATCGCGGCGGGCAGGTAACTGGGTCCGGCGAACGTGGGCCAGAACCCCACGATCGCGACGCCGAGCAGGAGAGCGGACGCGCTGAGGTCGACGGCCAGACGCCGCGGAGCGATCCGAGCGGGAGAGGTCATGCGAGCACCTTCCGCAGGGCGATGGGCAGCTGCTCGAGCGCCGCGACCGTCACGACGTCCGCCTCGCCGATGCGGCGCAGCGTCGGGTTCTCGGCCTTCAGATCGACGACGATCGCGAGCGAGCGTGCGCCGAACGGAACCCGGGCGCACGCCGCGCGGAGGTCTTCCGTCCGCGTCTTCGACCCGGTGACGAGCACGACGAAGCTCGCGAGCGCCATCGTCGCGGACAGGACTCCGGCGAGCTGGGTGACGCCGCCGTCCTTGGGCTTGGACTGCTCGACGGTGGACAGCGAGTCGAGCAGCTGCTTGCCGGTGCCGGCGGGGAGCTCACGGCCCTGCACACGCAGGTCGACGCGCTGCGAGTCGCGCAGCGCGCGGAGTCCCACCGAACCCGCCATCGACACGGCGCGCTCGAATTCCTCCTCTTCCGCGTACTCCGCGGCGTTGCAGGACAGCCCGATCACGAAGTGCGAGCGACGGGTTTCCTCGAACTGGCGCACCATCATGACGCCGGTGCGGGCCGTCGATCTCCAGTGCACGTGGCGTAGGTCGTCTCCGGGCTGGTACTCCAGCAGCGCGTGGAAGGACACGTCATCGCGGGACAGGTCGGATGCCGGCATCCCCTCGAGATCCCGCAGGAAGCCAAGCGACTGGCCGTCGAACAGCACGGTCCTGGGGTGGACGTAGAGGTCGACGGGCTGGTCGCGGTTGTGCGCCCGCTCGAACAGGCCGAGCGGGTCGCCGCGGACGACGCTGACCGGACCGACCTCGACGACGCTGCGCTTCTGTGTCGGGATCGCGAACAGCTCTTCGGCCTGCTCCCCCGGCGCGAGGCGCTGGATGCCGAACTCGCCGCGCCCCGAGCCGACCGGGAGCACGACGCGCGAAGGCAGGATGGCGCGGTCGCTGTTGTTGGCGAGGGTCAAGGCGCCGACCGCGCGCTCACCCACCACCACGCGGGTGCGGGCGAGGTCGAGGGCCACGTCGTACTCCGTGCGGCCGATGAGGAACAGGGCGCACAGCGCCACCGTGACGGCGATGATCACCGCGGCGACGGTGAGTTCCCACCATCCGAACACCTGCCCGATGACCCAGAGTCCGATGGCGAGGCCGATGAGCACCCAGGCGAGCGGGCGGACGGCGGAGAGGATCAAGCGGAGACGCGTCCACGCGCGCGCGCCGAGGACCGCCGCGATGTCGCGCCAGCCGGCATCGCGAGCGGTCGTCAGCGGGACGACGGGTACGGTCTCCGACGTCATCACGCCGCCGTTCGCGCCTGGGGCGCCGCGACGGACTCGAGCGCGCGAGCGATCACGACGTCGGCGGTCGTGCCGGCGAACTCGGCCTCGGCATCCAGCAGCAGGCGGTGCTGCCACACGGCGTGCGCGAGCGACTTGATGTCGTCGGGCAGCACGTAGTGGCGGCCGTGGGCCGCAGCCCACACCTTCGACATGCGAACCATCGAGATCGCGCCGCGGACCGAAACACCCAGGCGGATGCTCTTGTCGTTGCGGGTCGCCTCGGTGAGTTCGGCGACGTAGCGCAGCACGGCCGGCTCCACGTGGGCCGTGGCGGCGAGGTCGGCCATGTCGGCCACAGCGCTCGTGGTGATGATCGCGGACAGGCTCGCGGACGGGTTGCGGTCGGATGCCCCGGCCAGGATGCTCTCGGTCACGGCGAGGTCGGGGTAGCCGATCGAGGTCTTGATGAGGAACCGGTCCAGCTGCGCCTCGGGGAGCTTGTAGGTTCCGGCCTGCTCGACGGGGTTCTGCGTCGCGATCACGAGGAACGGGCGACCGGCCTCATGGGTGACGCCGTCGACCGTGACCCTGGACTCCTCCATGACCTCGAGCAGCGCGGACTGCGTCTTCGGCGATGCACGGTTGATCTCGTCCGCGAGGACGATCGAGGCGAAGATCGGGCCCTTGTGGAACTCGAAGCGGTGCGCCTGCTGGTCGTAGATCGTGACGCCGGTGACGTCGGAGGGCAGCAGGTCGGGCGTGAACTGGATACGCGCGCTGGTGCCCTGCACTGTCGCCGCGAGGGCCTTGGCGAGGCTGGTCTTGCCGGTGCCGGGGGCGTCCTCCAGGAGCACGTGCCCTTCCGCGAGCATCGAGGCGAGCACGAGGCTCACGATCTCGCGCTTGCCCTGCAGCGCCTTGTCGATGTTGTCGACGAGGCGATGGAAGGTGCCCTGGAACCAGGCCGCCTGTTCGGGGGTCATCGTCATGAGTGGGTTTCCTTACGTGGGGATGTGGGGATGCTGTGGGGAGGGCGCCGCGGCGCTACCAATCTCGACGTTCGTAGGCTGTGCCGTCGATCGTGACCCAGACCTGATGAGGCGGCTCCCTGGTCAGGTCCCCGTGGTGGCACGACAGATCGAAGTCGGCATTCGCGCCGAACGTGAGCGTGTAGGTGCGCCACGAGTCCCCGAACGGCGTGCTGGAGCATCCGACGGTGTGCGAGCCGTAGGGGAACGTCTCGTTCGTGTTGAGGTTGAACCGGTGACAGCCGTCATAGCAGTCATCACTTCCGACGTACGCACCGTTCTCGACCCACGCGCGGGGCGCGGGCGGCGGCGGCGGCGGGTCGCTCGTCCGCGCAGATGCGGTGGCTTCGGCCGACCAGCCCGCCTTGTTGTGCACCTGCACCCGGATGGAATGTGTCGTCGCGTACGCGCTTCCGGTCGTCGTGGCGCCGGTGGTCGCGACGCTCTGCCATGCGCCGCCGTTGATGCTGATCTGCGCGGCGTCGAGCGATGCGCCGTTGTCGCCCGTCGGACTCCAGTTGAACGTGACCGTCGTCCCGTTATTGACGGCGGTGGCACTGGGCGCCGGGGGGATGCCGAATGGCGTCTGCGGCGCGGACGATCCGGACGGGTCAGAGACGTACTCCACGCCGTCGACGGTGGTGACGGCACGAATGCGCACGGTGTACGGCGTGCCGTTGCTCGCCATGATGTAGCTGCCGTCCCAGTTGAAGCCGGCGTCTGGTCCGTTGACGTGCCATGTACCGCCGTTGAGGCTGTAGTCGTACCTCACCTCGCCGGCGGATGCGCCGTTCAACTCGGCCTCGGAAAGGCGGTACGAGTTCGGATCCACGATCAGCGCATGATCGCCCGCCTGCACAGACGGTGTGCCCGGCGTGCCGGGCTTGATGGCGGCGCGACGCGGAGCCGAGGCATCCGACCAGGCGCCCCACCCGGCCTTGTTCTGCGCGTGCACCTTGTACGTGTAGGCGGTCGTCGAAGTGTCCACGACCACGGCCTGCGTGGTCTTGCCCGCTGCCACCGCGATCGTCTGCACCACCGTGCCGCCGCGCAGCACCTGCAGCTGGTAGCCGTCGATCGCGTCGCCGTTGTTGTTCGGAGCGACCCAGGCCACCTGCATCTGCGCGCGATCACCGACCGGCGAGAGCAGACTCGTGGTCGGAGGTGCCGGCTGGAGCGGCGGACCAGCAGGGATCTCCCCCAGCGACGGTCCGCTCCAGCTCGACGGTTCGGGGGCGAGGTTGTGGGCGCGGATGCGGACCGTGTACTCGGTCCCGTTCTCCAGACCCGTCCACGTGTAGCTGTTGCCGGTGATGTTCGTCTTCTGACCCGCACCGACACCGCCCGAGAGCTCCAGCGTGTAGTACTGCACCGGAGAACCAGGAGTCGACGGCGTCTTCCACGCGATCTTCAACTCCTTGTCCCCGAACACCAGCGTCGGAGCCGCCGGAGTATCCGGACGCGCATCCGGACGAGCCTCCGCCGACGACGGCGACGGCTCAGACTCCCCGACCCGGTTGTTCGCCGTCACCTGGAACAGATACTTCACATTGTTCGTCAGACCATCCAACGTGCACGTCGTCGACGAGCACTGCTTCTCATACGCATCACCCTGAACCGACCGGACCGTGTACCCCTCGATCTTCGCGCCGTTGTTCGCCGGCGGCGACCACGACAGCACCACCTTCCGATCCTGCACACTCGACACCGTCGGCTTGCCCGGAGCATCCGGCACACCCTGCACCTTCAACACGATCTTCCCGTCCACCTCACGGTCCGGGTCCTCCGTGATGTCACCGATCCGATAGCGGATCGTGACGGTGCCGACGTAGTCCTTGCCCGCGGTGACCTCGATCTTGTCCCCGACGATCGCCGGCTCGCCCTCGCCGCTCTCCGGTTCGGCGGAGATGAGCCGCAGCTCTCCCTCGCCGGCGAAGGGGTTGAAGTCGTTCTGCAGCACCGGAACGGTGATCGTCTCGCCCTGATCGACCTCGTCGAACGTGTCGGTGACGGCGGTCGGAAGGTCGCGGGTCGACGCCGAGACCGTCACGGTCACTGCGCCGTCGATCGGGTCGGTGTGCCCGTCCGTGATGCGGACCTTCAACGTGGCCGCCGTGCCCTTGGGGGTGTTGGAGGATGCTTCGACGAGCAGCTTCGTGCCGTCCATGCGCGCCGAGATGCCCTCGGTCGCACCGCTCACGTAGTCGAACGAGAGCTTGCCCTGATCCTCCGGATCCGGGTCATCCGCGAGCTCGGCGAGATCGATCTCCGCCGCCGCCTCACCCGGGGCGACATTGACCTGACCACCCGTGAACGTGGGCGGCTGGTTCGCGGGCGGAAGCACCGTGATCGGGATCGACAGCGTCGCCTTCGTCCCCTCCGGATCATCCGGCCCCGTCCCATCCGTCACCTCGAAGGACAGGGCGTCGGAGCCGAAGTACCGGTCCGCCGAGGTGTAGACCAGCGTGCGCTCGTCCTTGATCAGCGCCGCGCCATTGGAATGCGCGGCGCTCACCTTCTCCGCCTCGGTCAGCACCACCTGACCACCACCGGACACCGTCACGTACTCCGCCAGGGGAATCTCCACCGTCTCACCGCTGACGACCTCGACCGACTTGCCCGCCTCGATCACCGGAGGAACCTCGGAGCGCGCGGGCACGAAGATGAACGCCGCGTTCTCCTGCCCGTCCTCATCCGTGATCGTGTACCGGATCACCTGCGACGACTCACCGATCGTCACCTGAACCGTGCGGTCATCCAGCACCGTCCCCCCGGTCTCGACATCGAGCTCGAGGGCGTCCGTCGTCCCATCCGGATCCTCATCGTTCGCAAGGACATCGACATCGAACGTCGCCTCCTCCGTGATATCCGTCGACTTCACCCGATCATCACGAGCGATCGGGAACAGCAGGGGCACGTCCTCGTCCACCGTGACCTGAACAACAGCCTTCGCCTCCGCCCCGCGCTCATCCACGATCGTGTACTGCAAAGACGTCTCCACCTCAGCATCCGGCGCCTGAACCAGCACCCGATCACCCGAGACGCGTGCCTCGAAGCCCGCGACGCCTTCGGGCAGGGTGAGCCCGTTCTTCACCAGCGCGACCTTGTCGCCCTCCGGGTCCGAGTCGTTCACCAGCACCGGAACGGCGACCTCGCGGCCGGGGCGCACGACCACGGCATCCTTCACCGCGTACGGCGACTGATTGACCTCCTCGCTGGGAGCGATGCCCACATGGACGGTCGCGGTGCCTTCTTTGCCGAGCTTGTCGCGGACCTTGTAGGTGAACGTGTCGACGCCGATGGAATCCTCGAAAGCCTCGTAGACGAGGTAGTTCGCCTCGACTGTCACCAGCCCCTTCTTCGGATTGGAATCCAGGCCCAGCAGCTCGACGGAATCGCCGTCCGCGTCGATGCCGTCCAGCGGAATCGCGATGTTCGCGGTCGTCCCGCTCAATGTGCGGGCGGTGACGTCCCGCGGTCGCGGGGCGGCGTTGGTCTCCTCGTCGACGGCGAGGATCTGGATCGTGATGTACCCGGCATCGACCTGGCCGTTCTCGTCCACAACGTTGTACGTGGCATACACGGTCTTCGCGTCGGGTCCTGCCCGGAAGCGGACCGCGTCCTGCGAGACGAAGGCCTCGCCATCCTCCGGATCGATGAACGGCTCGACCAGCTCGGGCTCCACGTGCATCGCCAGATCGTTCGGGTGCGTGTCGTTGTCGAGCACCGGGATCGTCACCACGTCGCCGGCGCGGACAACCACCGTGTCGTCGTTCGCCACGGGCGGGAGGAGTTTGTCCGGTGCGGGGATCGGGATGACGACGACATCGCCCTCCGCGGTTTTCGTGCCGTTCGAGATGCGGTACTTGATGCGCACCTGATCGTCCAGACCACCCTGATCGCCGATGCGCAGCGTCTCGTGGTTGAGCACCGAGACCGAGACGCCGCTGCCGGGCTCGACCGTCACCGACTGCACGACGAGGACACCGCCACCCGGGTCGGTGTCGTTGTTCAACACACCCACGAGCGCTTCGCCGCCGGTCGGCAGGAGGGCGACATCGCGGACCGCGATCGGTGCGAGGTCCTCCTGCGTGGGCTCCTGGACGTCGATGCGCACGATCCCGACGGCCGCCGGCACTCCGGCTGTGACGTGATACTGCACATAGTAGACGCCCACGGCGGGTGCCGAGAATGTGAAGGTCTTGTTCGGATAATCAGGAAGGATCGTCGTACCCGCGCGCTCTTCGACGCGCGTGAGGCGCAGCGGCTCGCGGCTCGAGCTCGTGTCGTTGGTCAGCGGCGCGACCGTGACCTGCGCTCCGACGGTCGTCACGATGTGATCGGCGTTGGTCTTCGGAAGCGTCGAGCCGACCGGGCGCACGTCCAGCTGGATCGTCCCCGAGGACTGCTCCCCCGAGCCGTCGGCCACGATCACCTGAAGCTCGTGGCGTCCTGGTGGGGACGCGACCGCGCGATAGGTGATCTGACCATCCGTGGTGAAGTCGACCTCATCACCGGTCGCGGGCACGACGGCCTGGAGGTAGACGTCGTCGCCGTCGGGATCGATCCAGTCCGGCAGCACGTTGTACGACACCGTGCCACCCGCCTCCACCGCCAGAGTGCTCTTCCGCTTCGGCTCCGGCGCCGCATTCACACTCCAGTCATGCACCGACACCGACACACTCGCCGTCGCCCGACCCTCACGCCCATCATCGATCTCATACACGAACGACGCCGACCCCGACGCATCCTCCGGCACCGCGATCTGCAGCGCACTGCCATTGTTGATCGGCTGCACGCCACCGATCGACGGCTGATCCCCCTTGACCGCCGCCACCAGCACATCACCGTCAGCATCCGTATCGTTGTCCAGCACCGGCAGGAACGTCGTCCCACCCGGCCGCACACCGAACGAATCATCCTCCGCGATCGGAACCGTATTCTCCTCACTCCGCTCCGGAAGAGACGTCTCCACCGTCTCCTCGGTGGTGTTCTCCTCCTCCTCGGTCTCCCCCTCCGGAGGAGTGATGTCATTCCAGTTGTCCACCTGCTGCAGGCTGTCCGTCACCAGCCAGGCCGCGCCCTGAACGGCATCGTTCAACACGATCACGTCCCGGTTGACGCGGAACGACAGATTCGCGCCCGGCTTCACATTCGGCACCTGATCCACGAGATCGGCATCATCCCCGGGGCACTCGCGCACGAACTGGCCAGACCCCGACCACGCCCCGTACGAACATCCCAGAAGCGACACCGGCGCCGCCGGTTCGCCCTGAGCAGTAGCGCTGGTCGCTGCGATCTCGCCGCCGTCCAGGGGCACCCGCAACAGCTGCGAGGCCGTCGCCACGGTCACAGCGGCCGCATCCGCGGATGCCTGCTGGAGGACGGCAGTGTCGCCTTCCGGGATCTCGGTCGCGAATCCACCGGGGGTCGTCACGATGCCGCGGGCTGGATCGAGGACGACGGGCGTCGTCCCGATGGCGGTGATCGTCGGCGTGCTGTCCTTCTTGAGCCCCTCGACCGCTGCGGATGTCGGCTCCAGCGCCTCGCCCTGTGCATCCACCGGAATCGTGAACACCGCAGCCTGCTCGGCCGAAACAGCGTAGACAGTGCCATCGCGCCCGACGGTCAGATCGGCACCGGGTCCCAGTTCGAGGAGCGGATCCTCGCTGACGAACTCGAACTCGGTGAGACCGGTGACGGCTTCGACCCACAGATCACCGGACTCGGCGTCGAGGATCGCCACGGTCTTGGCACCGAGGCCGACCTTCGCCGCTCCTGGAATGCCGGTGCTGTCGCCGAGCGTCACATGCGCGGGGTCGACGACCGTGACGGTCGACTCGTCCCGATTGACGACCAGGACGGTCGCTTCGTCCTGGAGGATGTCGAAGTTCTCGCCTGGAGTGCGCAGCCCGCCGTCGAGCAGTTCGGATTCGTTGTTGAAGTGACCGACCAACAGGTTCGACGACTTCGTGACCCACACCCCGCCGTCGTTCAGATCGACCTCGGTCGTGGGGTTGCCGTCGTAGGCGAAGGCGAGAGTCGTGATCGTCACGACACCTGCCGTGACCGCCGCTGCCGAGGCAAGCGTTTTCGGCCGCGCGCGGACCCAGCTCAGTGCCTTCATACCCGGTTTCCCCCTGGACGACTGTCGACTTCGTGGTGCGCGCGGTCCTCCGCTCAGCCCACAAGTCGCACCGGGACATCCTAACCGCGGTCGCTGAATGCGCTCGATGGGGAGAACTGCCCACCGAGCGCATCCAGCGCTACGGTCTCGGCCAGAAGTTCTTCTCAGTGTCGACGCCGTCTCCCCAACCCAGGATGTCGACCCACACGTCGACGCCGTCGCGGCCTTGGTGGCAGGCGATCTCAGTGCCTCCGTTGCCGTTGAAGTTCACGCTGTAGGAGTAATTGCTGACGCCGCCGGGATACGCGCTCGAGTAGCACCTGACGTCCTTGGTACCGATGTCGAGGTTCTGCCAGTTCACGTAGAAGTTCGCGCAGCGGTTGACGCACTGCTGCGCGTCCAGCGAGCCCTGAGTGACCCACACGCGCGGCGCCGGCGGCTCCGGCTTCGGCCCTGAAGTCTCCGACTTGGAGACGACATCCGAATAGCCGGCCTTGTTGTGCACGCGCACCTTGATCGAGTGCTGCTGGCTGTAGCCGTTGCCGACCTGGACGGAGTCGCTGTTGTTGGCGGTCTTCCAACCGTTCCCGTCGATGTTGATCTCGGTCGTGATCGCTGCCCCGTTATTGCCGTTGGGACTCCACGAGAACGTCACCGACTGCGCGTTGGACGCCGAGGACACCGACGGCGCTGGCGGGATGCCGTAGGGCGTCACGCCATTGGACGCCGCAGACCCGTCCGAGATGTACTGCTTGCCGTCGACCGTCGCCACCGCGCGCACGCGCACGGCGTATTGGGTGCCGTTGTCCACGCCGGAGATCGTCGTGCCGTCCCAGTCGGCCCGCCATCCGCCGCCGAGGTTGTACTGGTACGTCGTCTCCTGCGCCGAGGCGCCGTTGAGCTGCGCCGCCGTCAGCTTGTAGCTGTCGGTCACGGTGATGCTCCGGTCATGGGCGGTCGCCGCCGGTGCCGAAGGCGTGTCCGGCTTGATGACGCCACGGCGCGGTGCGGATGCCGCACTCCAGGCGCCCCACCCGGCCTTGTTCTGCGCGTGCACCTTGTAGGTGTACGCGCTCGTGGACGTGTCGACGACGACCGCCTGCGTGGTCTTGCCCGCTGCCACCGCGATCGTCTGCACGACGGTTCCGCCGCGCAGCACCTGCAGCTGGTAGCCGTCGATCGGGTCGCCGTTGTTGTTCGGCGCGACCCACGCGACCTGCATCTGGGCCCGCTCGCCGACGGGCTCGAGTTCACTCGTCGTCGGTGCTCCCGGAGCTGCCGGCGGGCCGGCCGGGATCTCGCCGAGCGAGTTCCCGCTCCAGCTGGAGGGTTCGGGGGCGAGGTTGTGGGCGCGGATGCGGACCGTGTACTCGGTCCCGTTCTCCAGACCCGTCCACGTGTAGCTGTTGCCGGTGATGTTCGTCTTCTGACCCGCACCGACACCGCCCGAGAGCTCCAGCGTGTAGTACTGCACCGGAGAACCAGGAGTCGACGGCGTCTTCCACGCGATCTTCAACTCCTTGTCCCCGAACACCAGCGTCGGAGCCGCCGGAGTATCCGGACGCGCATCCGGACGAGCCTCCGCCGACGACGGCGACGGCTCAGACTCCCCGACCCGGTTGTTCGCCGTCACCTGGAACAGATACTTCACATTGTTCGTCAGACCATCCAACGTGCACGTCGTCGACGAGCACTGCTTCTCATACGCATCACCCTGAACCGACCGGACCGTGTACCCCTCGATCTTCGCGCCGTTGTTCGCCGGCGGCGACCACGACAGCACCACCTTCCGATCCTGCACACTCGACACCGTCGGCTTGCCCGGAGCATCCGGCACACCCTGCACCTTCAACACGATCTTCCCGTCCACCTCACGGTCCGGGTCCTCCGTGATGTCACCGATCCGATAGCGCACGGTCATCGTTCCGACGTATTCGCCGTTCGGCGTCACCTCGACCTGGTCGCCGACCATCTTGACCGTGCCGTCGCCGCTCTCGCGTTCGGCCGAGATCAGCCGCAGCTCTCCCTCGCCGGCGAAGGGGTTGAAGTCGTTCTCCAATACCGGGACCGTGATCGTCTCGCCCTGATCGACCTCCTCGAACGTGTCGGGAACCGCGGTGGGCAACTCGCGCGTCGAAGCGGTCACGCTGACGCCGACCGTTCCGGTGACGGGGTCGGTGTGGCCGTCGGTGATGCGCACGGTGAGGCTGGCAGCCGTGCCCTTGGGGGTGTTGGAGGATGCTTCGACGAGCAGCTTCGTGCCGTCCATGCGCGCCGAGATGCCCTCGGTCGCACCGCTCACGTAGTCGAACGAGAGCTTGCCCTGATCCTCCGGATCCGGGTCATCCGCGAGCTCGGCGAGATCGATCTCCGCCGCCGCCTCACCCGGGGCGACATTGACCTGACCACCCGTGAACGTGGGCGGCTGGTTCGCGGGCGGAAGCACCGTGATCGGGATCGACAGCGTCGCCTTCGTCCCCTCCGGATCATCCGGCCCCGTCCCATCCGTCACCTCGAAGGACAGGGCGTCGGAGCCGAAGTACCGGTCCGCCGAGGTGTAGACCAGCGTGCGCTCGTCCTTGATCAGCGCCGCGCCATTGGAATGCGCGGCGCTCACCTTCTCCGCCTCGGTCAGCACCACCTGACCACCACCGGACACCGTCACGTACTCCGCCAGGGGAATCTCCACCGTCTCACCGCTGACGACCTCGACCGACTTGCCCGCCTCGATCACCGGAGGAACCTCGGAGCGCGCGGGCACGAAGATGAACGCCGCGTTCTCCTGCCCGTCCTCATCCGTGATCGTGTACCGGATCACCTGCGACGACTCACCGATCGTCACCTGAACCGTGCGGTCATCCAGCACCGTACCGCCGGACTCGACATCGAGCTCGAGGGCGTCCGTCGTCCCATCCGGATCCTCATCGTTCGCAAGGACATCGACATCGAACGTCGCCTCCTCCGTGATATCCGTCGACTTCACCCGATCATCACGAGCGATCGGGAACAGCAACGGAACATCCTCATCGACGGTCACCTGAACAACAGCCTTCGCCTCCGCCCCGCGCTCATCCACGATCGTGTACTGCAGAGAGGTCTCCACCTCAGCATCCGGCGCCTGAACCAGCACCCGATCACCGGACACCCGCGCGTCGAGACCGGGCACGTCGTCGGGCAGCGTCAAGCCGTTCTTCACCAGCGCGACCTTCGAGCCCTCCGGGTCCGAGTCGTTCGCCAACGCGGGCACCGCGACCTCGCGCCCCGGCCGGACCACGACGGAATCCTTCACGGCGTACGGCGACTGGTTGACCTCCTCACTGGGTGCGATGCCCACCTGGATGGTCGCGGTGCCTTCTTTGCCGAGCTTGTCGCGGACCTTGTACGTGAAGGTGTCCAGTCCCGTCGAGTCCTCGAACGCGTCATAGACGAGATAGTTCGCCTCGACCGTGACCAGGCCCTTCTTCGGATTGGAATCGAGTCCGAGCAGTTCCACGGAGTCGCCGTCGGCATCGATGCCGTCCAGCGGGATCGCGATGTTCGCCGTCGTGCCGCTGAGCGTTCGCGCTGTGATGTCGCGAGGGCGGGGCGCCGCGTTCTTCTCCTCGTCGACCGCGAGTACCTGGATCGTGATGTATCCCGCGTCGACCTGGCCGTTCTCATCGATCACGTTATAGGTCGCATAGACGGTCTTGGCCTCAGGACCTGCGCGGAAGCGCACCTGGTCCTGGGAGACGAACGCCTCCCCGTCCTCCGGATCGATGAACGGCTCGACCAGCTCGGGCTCCACGTGCATCGCCAGATCGTTCGGGTGCGTGTCGTTGTCGAGCACCGGGATCGTCACCACGTCGCCGGCCCGCACGACCACCGTGTCATCGTTCGCGACCGGCGGCAGCAGTTTGTCCGGCGCCGCGATCGGGATCACGACGACGTCGCCCTCCGCGGTCTTCGTGCCGTTCGAGATGCGGTACTTGATGCGGACCTGATCGTCGAGCGCCCCCTGGTCGCTGATGCGCAGGGTCTCGTGATTGAGGACGGAGACCGAGACTCCGCTGCCCGGCTCCACCGTCACGGACTGCACGACCAGGACGCCACCGGACGGGTCGGTGTCGTTGTTCAGCACCCCCACGAGCGCTTCGCCGCCGGTCGGCAGGAGGGCGACATCGCGGACCGCGATCGGTGCGAGGTCCTCCTGCGTGGGCTCCTGCACGTCGATGCGCACCAATCCGACAGCTGCTGGCACACCAGCGGTCACGTGGTATTGCACGTAGTACACGTCGGCCACCGAGGCCGAGAACGTGAAGGTCTTGTTCGAGTAGTCGGGAACCATAGTGACGCCCGGCTGCTCCTCGACACGGGTGAGCCGCAGCGGTTCGCGACTCGAGCTGGTGTCGTTGCTCAGCGGTGAGACGGTGATCTGCTGGCCGACCTTCGCGACGACGTGATCGGCGTTGGTCTTCGGCAGTGTCGACCCGACCGGTCGGATGTCGAGCTGGATGACCCCGTTGGTCAGTTCGCCGGATCCATCCGCGACGACGACCTGGATCTCCTGCCGCCCCGGCGGGCTCGCGATGGCGTGATAAGTGATCTGGCCGTCCGTCGTGAAGTCGACTTCGTCGCCCGAGGCTGCCGCGACGTCTTTCAGGTAGACGTCGTCGCCGTCGGGATCGATCCAGTCCGGCAGCACGTTGTACGACACCGTGCCACCCGCCTCCACCGCCAGAGTGCTCTTCCGCTTCGGCTCCGGCGCCGCATTCACACTCCAGTCATGCACCGACACCGACACACTCGCCGTCGCCCGACCCTCACGCCCATCATCGATCTCATACACGAACGACGCCGACCCCGACGCATCCTCCGGCACCGCGATCTGCAGCGCACTGCCATTGTTGATCGGCTGCACGCCACCGATCGACGGCTGATCCCCCTTGACCGCCGCCACCAGCACATCACCGTCAGCATCCGTATCGTTGTCCAGCACCGGCAGGAACGTCGTCCCACCCGGCCGCACACCGAACGAATCATCCTCCGCGATCGGAACCGTATTCTCCTCACTCCGCTCCGGAAGAGACGTCTCCACCGTCTCCTCGGTGGTGTTCTCCTCCTCCTCGGTCTCCCCCTCCGGAGGAGTGATGTCATTCCAGTTGTCCACCTGCTGCAGGCTGTCCGTCACCAGCCAGGCCGCGCCCTGAACGGCATCGTTCAACACGATCACATCCCGATTCACGCGGAACGACAGATTCGCCCCCGGCTTCACCTCCGGCACCTGATCCACCAGATCGGCATCATCCCCGGGGCACTCCCGCACGAACTGGCCAGACCCCGACCACGCCCCATACGAACACCCCAGCAACGAGACCGGCGCCGCCGGTTCGCCCTCAGCACCCGCTTCAGTCGCCACCGCCTCAGAACCATCCAGAGGCACCCGCAACAACGCCGACGTCGTCGCCACCGTCACCGCATCCGCACCTCCGGACGCCTGCTGCAGCACCGCAGTATCAGCCCCCGGAATCTCCGTCGCGAAACCGCCAGGCGTCGAAACGACACCGGCCTGCGGGTCCAGCACCACCGGAACATCGCCGACGGCCGTGACCGACGGGCTGCTCTCCTTCTTCATCCCGTCGACCGCCGCCGAGGTCGGGTCAAGCGGGTCGCCGTGCGGATCCACCGGAACCGTGAACAGCGCCGACTTCGACGGCGAGACCGCGTACACCGTGCCATCGTCTCCGACCGAGACATCCGCGTTGCGTCCCAGCTCGAGCACGGGCTTCGCGCTGACGAACTCGAAGCCGGAGAGGCCGCTGACGGGCTCCACCCAGAGATCACCGGACTCGCGGTCGAGGATCGCCACGGTCCCGGCACCGAGATCGACCTTGGCATTCCCGGGGATCGACGTGGCATCGCCGAGCCTCACCTGGGCGGGGTCGATCGCGGTGACGGTCGAGTCGTCGCGGTTGACCACCACGATGTCGGCCTCGTCCTGGAGGATGTCGAAGTTCTCGCCGGTGGTGCGCAGGCCGCCGTCGAGGACCTCGGACTCGTTGTTGAAGTGCCCGACCAGCAGGTTCGACGACTTCGTGACCCACACGCCGCCGTCGTTCAGATCGACCTCGGTCGTCGGGTTGCCGTCATAGGTCAGCGCGAGAGTCGTGATCGTCACCGCGGCCGCCGTGACCACGGCTGTCGACGCGAGCGTCCTCGGCCGCGCTCGTACCCAGCTCAGCAGCTTCATTCGACGATTCCTCCTGGACGGCCCTCGGGCGGATCGGGACGCGGGCGCGCCGCATGCAAAACACAGCGTGCCCGCGTCATCTTAACCACGTCACCTGGATGCCGCGCGATGGGGAGAACTCCCCATGCTCGACTCAGTCGGCGCGCCAGCACCCCTCGACGTGGTCGTCCACCATGCCTGCGGACTGCATCAGCGCATACATGGTCGTGGCACCGACGAACCGGAACCCCCGCTTCCGCAGCTCTTTGCTCATGGCGGTCGACTCGGCCGTCACAGCGGGCACATCGGCAAAGCTGCGCGGGCGGATGCCGGGGGCCGGCGCGAAGGACCACATCAGCTCGTCGAGCTCGCCGTCCGCCATCTCGGAGACCAGGCCCGCGTTGCCGATCGTGGCGAGGATCTTCGCGCGGTTGCGGATGATCCCGGCGTCCCCCATCAGCCGCTCGACGTCGTCCGGAGTGAAGCGAGCGACGGCCTCCGCATCGAAACCTGCGAAAACCTCCCGGAACCGTGGGCGTTTGCGCAGGATCGTGATCCAGCTGAGCCCGGCCTGGAAGCCCTCCAGCGACATCTTCTCGAACAGCGCGCGATCGCCGTGCAGCGGTCTGCCCCATTCTTCGTCGTGATAGCGCTCGTACTCGGCATCCGCTCCGACCCAGGCGCAACGGACACGACCATCAGCACCGGTGGCGAGAGATGTCATGCTGCCAGCGTATGCCGCGCCTCCGACACCGCTCGCTCAGGCCTTCTTCGCCTTCAGCGCCTTCTCCGAGATGGGAGCCGCACCCGATGCCGCGAGCTCGGCATAGTAGGCGCGTGCCTCATCCTGACGCTGCTGCTCGATGCCGCTCGCGATCGGCGCGCGCAGGTGCTCCGGCTCGTAGCCGAACGCGTCGACGAGATCCAGCGCGTGCGGGCGAAGCCGGCGGCACAGCCGATCGATGTAGCTCGACACCGCGGCGGCGCGCTGCGTGGACAGGCGACCGTTGATCAGATGCCAGGCGAGGTGCTTCTCGATCAGTTGCAGTCCGAACAGATCCCGCAGCCACGTGAGCACCTGCTTCGTGTCGGCATCTTCGACGCCGCGCACGGCGTCGGTGAACGCCTCCCACTGCAGCAGCTCGCCGTGCGCGCGCGCCGCCTCGATGAGCTCGGTCTGGTTCTCGTTGAAGAGCTTCTCGCCGAGCACCTTGTCCTTGCCTGCCGGGCGCAGGCGTCCTGCGATGTCGGCGACCATCTGCTGCACCCGATCGGCGAGCAGCTCGTGCTGCTGCTCCTCGCGCAGTCCGTTCTCGACGGAGCGCGCCGTCGAGCCGAGGTCGGCGACGGCCTGGCCGAGCTGACGGAGCCCTGCACCGTGGAACACCTTGCCCGCGGTCTGCGAAGCGACGAGCTTCGCCAGCGCCGCGGCATCCTTGCCCTGGAACTGCTTGGCGTAGTCCGTCAGCAGCCGCTTGCCGACGAGCTGGAGCAGCACGTTGTTGTCGCCCTCGAAGGTGACGTAGATGTCGAGATCGGCCCGGAGTCCGACGAAGCGGTTCTCGAACATGAACCCGGCACCGCCGCATGCCTCGCGGGCCTCCTGCAGGGTGTCCAGCGCATGCCAGGTCGACAGCGGCTTGAGCGCGGCCGCCAGGGTCTCGAGATCCTCCCGGTCGTCCGGGGTGTCCGTACGGCCGGAGAACACGCCGTCGAACTTCTGCAGGAACTCGTCATGCGCGAAGATCTGCGCGTATGTGGTCGCCAGCCGAGGGAGCAGTCGGCGCTGGTGCTTGCCGTAGTCGAGCAGTACGACCTCCTGTCCGTCGGCACCGTCGAACTGGCGGCGCTGCGTCGCGTACGTGATCGCGATCTTCAGCGCCAGGGCGGATGCCCACGACGCCGCACCGTCGAGAGACACACGCCCCTGCACCAGCGTGCCCAGCATCGTGAAGAAGCGCCGACCGGGGCTGTCGATCGAGCTGGTGTACGTGCCGTCCGCGGCGACATCACCGTACTTGTTCAGGAGGTTCGTGCGGGGCACGCGCACGTGGTCGAAGCTGAGTCGCCCGTTGTCGATGCCGTTCAGGCCGCCCTTGAGGCCGTCGTCCTCGCGGCCGATCCCGGGGAGGTCCTCGCCGTCCTCACCGCGCAGCGGGACATAGAAGCAGTGCACGCCGTGGTTCACGCCGTCGGTGATGAGCTGGGCGAACACCGTGGCAGCGATGCCGTGCAGAGCCGCATTGCCGAGGTACTCCTTGGTCGCTCCGCGGAACGGCGTGTGGATCACGAACTCCTCGGTCGCCGGGTCGTACGTCGCCGTGGTCCCGACGGCGGCGACGTCCGAGCCGTGTCCGATCTCGGTCATCGCGAATGCGCCGGGGATCGAGAGGTCCATGACGCCGGGGAGCCACTTCTCGTGGTGCTCTGCGGTGCCCAGCTGCAGGATGGCCGATCCGAACAGCCCCCACTGCACGCCGGATTTGATCTGCAGGCTGGGGTCGGCCGCGACGAGCTCCTCGAAGCCGGCGATGTTGGCGCCGTTGTTCTCCTCGCCGCCGAAGCGCTTCGGGAACGCGCGGTGGACGGCACGGTTCTCGACGAGCAGGTGCAACTGGCTGAGCACGCGCTCGCGGTGCTCGTCCTTGCCCAGTTCGTCCTTGCGCCAGAACGCCGAGTCCTTGATCATCTCGCGCGCCTGGCGACGCACGTCGGCCCACGTGCCGAGCAGCATGTCGTTCACGCGCTCGACGTCGATGCGGGGTGTGCTCTCGGCGGCGGTGGCCTGGGGGCGGACGGCAGCGTCGACCATTGGTGTTCCTCTCAGAGGGAATCAGGATTGCTTCGATGGTAGGACTCCTCCAACGGGGAGGAAAGCGCGGTGTGGCTATCCGCCAAACACTCCCCGGGGCGGGGTCGCGCTGACTTGTCCGTTCCCCACATTCGCCCTGCTCACGACGGGCTTACGGTGGACTCATGCACGCGACTTACCGGACCGCAGCCGTCAATCGCACGGGCGCCGACGGCGTCAGCTCCGTCCCCGGCGGCCTGTCCGTTTCCGTCGCTTCACCTCTCGGCAACGATCCGGATGCCGCGGCCACCAACCCCGAACAGCTGCTGGCTCTCGCGTGGGCGACCTGCCTGAACGGCACGGCGCAGGTCATCGTCGCCGGCGCACGCCGGACGGCGGTGCGCGTCGAGGTCGCGCTGCGCCCCGTCATCCCTGGACCGGGGTACGAATTCCACGTCGACGCCCACCTCTCGGTCGAGGGAGCCTCACCGAGCGAGAGCCGGGAGATCCTGGATGCCGCGCATGCACGCTGCCCGGTGTCCAAGCTGCTGCGCGATGCTGCCACGGTGCATGTGCACACGGAGGAGTACGCACCCGACTGACCGCCGCGGCCGTCAGCTCAGCGCAGCCTGTGGCGGTGGAGCCGCCTTCGCGGCTTCCCACCGTCTGACGACGCCGGCGCTCAGCCGCTTCCAGGTGCGGTCCCGGATGAAGATCGAGTCGATCGCGATCATGGTCAGCGAGAACCACGGCAGACCCATGAGCACGGCGATGCCGATGTGGAACGACAGGATGCCGATGAGGCCGATCAGGCGGGTCGGACGGGTCAGCAGCATCAGAGGGAAGGCCACCTGGAGCAGGATCGATCCCCACGTGGCTGCGACGACCATCGGGCCCCATGTCGTCACGAGATCGCTCAACACCGGCCAGGTGCCGAAGCGCGCCGTATGCAGCGGGTCGTAGACGGCCCAGCCCTTCGCCCACGGGTCTCCGCCGGCCTTGTAGAGAGCGCCGGATGCGTAGACGAAGCACACCTGCGCCGTGAGCGCGACGAGAGCGAGGTTGTGCAGCATCGTGCCGATCAGCGCCGGCTGGCTACCCGGAGCGAACCACTCGCCCTTCTTCGCCCGCCGTCGGGCGTCGATCGACCACCGAGCGGCCGGATCGGCGAAGAACAGCATCACGAGCGCGATGCGGAACATGTTGTCGCCCTGGTCGCCGACCATGTCGTTGGCCTCGATGAAGCCGACCCACATGCAGAAGAACAGCGGCAGCACGATGCGGAAGCGCCAGCCGATCGTGAACAGCACCGCGAGACCGACCAGCAGCAGATAGAGGACCGTGTACAGCGTGGCGTTGCCCATCGCGGCGTGGAAAGCGCTGAAGACCCAGATCTTCGGGAAGTCACTGACCGGCTGGGCGAGCTCGCCGTTCCAGGCCGAACCGGGGCCGAACGTATACAGCCGCGTGCTGAAGTTGGAAATCAGCAGCCCGAGCGCAGTGATGCCGAACAGGATGCGGGTCACCGCGAGGCCGTACAACGCCTTCTTGCCGTTGAAGAGCCAATCATCCACGAATGCGGAGATCCGGTCGATGGCGGTGATCACCATCGCCCAGAACCCCGAGATCATCGATCCGGCGAACGTCAGCACACGAGTGGGCATGGACGCGCTCATTTCTGCGTGCTCTCGAACTGGTGGCGGAAGACATCGCCGAAGTCGTCCCGGCTCTGCCCCTCTTCCTCGACCGGACCTCGCCATCCGGTGGTCGAGAAGGTCGGATCCGGCCGTTGCGCGCCCGCATCATTGCGCTCTGCGTAGGGGACGACGTTCTGGCGGCTGACGCGGTACTGCACGCGCACGACGTCGTCGCCCCAGATCGCGTAGGCGACCTGCGTCGCATAGGCGGTCGCGAGATGCTCCTCGCGCATGTAGGCCTCGGTCGATGCGCCTTCATCGAGTTCCTCGAAGGAGCGCACCATCCACTCCTCCCAGTCCTCGGCGGCGAAATCGAGGGCGGCGACGGCCTGCTGCTTCTCGTCGAGCTTGTTGTAGGCGTTCATCTGTCCGCTGGCGACCTCGCTGGACTGGATACCGGCGCGCGGGGGGAAGAGGTTGTACCGGATCATCGACAACTCGACATCCGTCGCGCTCACCCAGCCGGTCTCGATCTCCTCGCCGTCCTTATCGATCACGGCGCGCACGTTGAAGTGGTAGTCGCCGTTGATCGGCTCCGGTGCGAACACACTCCACGACTGCCCGAAGAGCGGGAGCATGTAGCCGGAGAGCACTGCCTGGGAGGGGATCTCGCGCAGCGCGGAGTAAGGCGCTATCCACAGGAACGAGGCGAAGATGTGCCACAGCGTCAGCAGGCACGCGGCGAAGGCGATCAGTCTCACCCACCATGTCGGGCGCGGTCGCGGTGCTGGCGCTGCGATGGCATCCGCCGTCGCCTGCGCTTCCCGCGCATCGTGTGACTCATCGATCTTCGTGCTCATGCCTCATCCATTTCACCACTGAAGGTCGGGGCCGTCCACAGGACGACCCCGACCTTGACAGTGTGTCGTGCTCTTACTCTGCCGCAGCGACCGCTCGCCGAGACCGGGCGACCAGTGCCGTGCCGAGACCGAGCATCAGGAGCAGGGCTCCGAGCGCGATCCAGCCGAACGGGACGTCCGATCCGGTGCCGGCAAGACCACCCGGGTTGGCGTCAGCCGAACCGCTCGCCGCTGCATTGGCGTTGGCGTTGGCCGAAGCGGTTGCCGCGGTGTTCGCCGAAGCCGTCGCAGTCGCCGTGGCTGCCGCTGCCGGGTCGGCAGTCGCTGCTGCCGAGGCGTCCGCCGCGGCGTTGGCCGAAGCCGATGCCGAGGAGTTCGCCGTGGAAGCCGCCGAAGCCGCTGCTGCCGCGTCCGCGTCAGCCGTGGCTGCCGCCGAGGTGTCCGCAGCCGCACTCGCCGAGTTGTCCGCCTGCGCCGATGCCTGAGCGGCGACAGCCGCCGCCGCGTTGGCTTCGGAGGTCGCGTCGACCGAGGCATCAGCCGTGACGTCGGCCGTCGCAGCGGCAGCCGCAGCTGCTTCCGCGTTCGGGTCCGCCGCAGCATCCGCAGCCGTGGATGCGTCAGCCAGAGCAGCCGCAACCGCAGCAGCCTGCGCGGCGGCGGCGTTATCGGCATCCGCCTGAGCCGAAGCCGCAGCCGACGCCGTGGCGTTGGTGTTGACCTCAGCCGCAGCAGACGGATCGGCGTCAGCGTCAGCAGTCGCCGTCGCGGTCGTCGAGCCGACGGCGTCAGCCGCAGCCGTTGCCGACGCGTCGTTCGACGAGGTGGCCGTCGCAGCGACCGCAGCAGCGGCAGCCGTGTCGGCCTCCGCAGCAGCGGTGGCGTCAGCGGTCGTGCTCGCCGAGTTGTCCGCCTGAGCCGCGGCCTGAGCGGCTACAGCCGCCGAAGCGTTGGCGTCGGTGGTCGCGTCAGCCGAAGCAGCGCTGGTCGCGGTCGCCGTCGCAGCGGATGCCGCAGCAGCCTCCGCGTCGGGCGTCGCAGCAGCATCGGCAGCCGTGGAGGCGTCGGCCAGAGCAGCCGCAACCGCAGCAGCCTGTGCAGCGGCGTCGTTGTCGGCGTCCGCCTGAGCGGATGCCGCCGCCGAAGCCGTGGCGTTGGTGTTGACCTCGGCCGCAGCAGCCGGATCGGCGTCCGCGTCGGCGTCTGCCGTGGCAGCCACCGATGCATCGGTGGACGAGTTGGCGATCGCCGCGGCTTCAGACGCCGATGATGCATTGCCGTTCACCGCAGCGGAGCCTTCGGCCGCCGTGTCGGATGACGCGTCGGCCAGAGCAGCAGCCTGAGCGGCTACAGCGGCGTTGGCGTTGGCCGCCGAGGTGGCGTCGGACGTCGCCGTCGCGGACGACGTCGCCGTGGCCGCCGCAGAAGCCGCGGCCTGAGCCGTGGAGTCCGCCGCTGCCGTTGCCTCCGCTGTGGCGTCGGCATACGCCGCCGCCTGCGCCGCGACGTCTGCGACTGCATCCGTCGTGGCATCCGCGTTCGCGGAAGCGGATGCCGAGGCGGCCGCATTCGCGTTCGTGGAAGCCTCGGAGGAAGCGTCCGTCGAGGAATCAGCCGTTGCTGCTGCCTGAGCCGCGACCGCGGAGTTGGAATCCGCCGTGGCTGTTGCCGCTGCCTCGACGTCGTCAGAGGCATCCGCCTGCGCCGCGGCCTGAGCAGCAACCGCAGCCTGAGCGTTGACGTCCGTCGTCGAGTCAGCCGAAGCGGCCGTCGAAGCGTCGGTGGTCGCCGCTGCTTCTGCAGCCGCGGTCGCGTCGGCGTTCGCCGCCGCCGTCGCCGCGGAGGTCGCGTCAGCCAGTGCCGCAGCCTCAGCCGCCGCCTGTGCGGACGGGTCGCCGTCAGCTGTCGCGTCCGCCGACGCGGATGCCGAAGCCGCCGCGTTGGTGTTCACATCGCCCGGGTCGGCGGCCGTGACCTCGACCGTGTCCTCTGCCGTCACATCGCCGGCGGTGCCGGTGATGGTGAAGCCGGTGCCCGGCTCGGTATCGGCGGGAACGGGGTACGTCGTTGTGAACGCACCGTTCGCGTCGGTGTCGACCGTGATCGGTTCGCCGACCGGCGCACCGGTCGGATCCGTCAGCTGCAGCGTGACCGTAGTGCTGGCGGGCCAGTCGGCACCGGTGACGGCGAGGTTGCCGCCGGCCGGGACAGTCGAGGCCGCATCGATGGTTGCAACTGCAGCAGCGGACGCGCGCACCGTCGAAGAACCGAGGTCGAGGTTCAGTGCACCGAGGCCGGGCAGCAGCTCCAGGCTGAGCGCGTTCACCGTGAACGACTCCGCGCCCAGAACACCAGGCTGCTCCTGCTCGTTGATCGTGATCTCCACGATCTGGTTCAGAGCGCCGAGCAGCGGGTCGAGGCCGGCGAGCACCGGGTCGACCAGGTCGGTCAGCGTGTCGGCCAGCGCCGGCCCGACTCCCGTGATCACTCCCGATACAGCGGTACCCAGTACATCGACGAGTGCGAGCGCGAGCGGCTCGACCAGCCCGTCGAGAAGGTCTGCCAGCGACAGTCCGACCAGACCGAGCAGCACATCCAGCAGACCTGCGTCGGCGTCGAGGTCGACCGTCGGCGGAGTGGGGTCGGTTCCCGCGAGCTGGCCCAGGGTCGCGTCGACGGTGATGACCGCATCCACCGAGGTCAGAAGTGCTGACAGCTCGGCATCCAGGGTCAGCGTCACCGACGTGCTGTTGAGGAGCGTCGTCACAGCGGCAGTCGCCTTGGTGCTCAGCGTTCCGAGCGCCTCGGAGACCGCCGTGGTGATGGCGCTGATCGTGGCGTCATCGAGGAGCAGCGTGTTCGGGTCGAGACCGTTCAAACCGTCCGCTCCCGCGACCTGCGCGAGGTCGATCGCCACCGTGCCGTCAGCGAGGCTGATCGAGACGATGCCGTTCGGGTCGACGAGCGGCTCCGTGATGAGCGTGTTCGCCAAACCGGTCAGGGCGGCGTCGAGGCCGTTGACGCCGATCGTGCCCGTGGACACGGCGACGCCGATGCCGAGGACGCTCAGGTCGAGATCGAGGTTGCCCAGCAGGGTGCCGACGACGCCGTCACTCGCCAGTGCGGCGTCGATGGTTGCACCCACGCCCTGGACGGCGCCCGTGACGGTCGTCTCCAAGCCTGCGACGAGCGGGCTCGAGACCTCGAACCCGAGATCCGTGAGGACGTACTCCGAGTCGTAGGCCACGTCGGTGGTGCCGGTGCCCGTTGCGGTCGACGCCAGCGCGCCGACCTCGAGACCGAGGTTGTCGACGACCTGGTCCGTGATGCCGTCGATTCCGAGCTGCGCGAGCAGGTCGGTGAGGTTCACGGTCGCGTTCTCGAACGCGGCCGGGTTGTCCGGGTCGATTGCGATCGCTCCGTCGGCGCCGATGACACCCGAGCTCGCGGTCGAAGATGTGGCGGCCGGCGATGCGGCGAACGAACTCAGCGTGCCGAAGTCGCCCAGGTCGAGAAGACCTGCGCCACCCGGACCCGAGATCAGGGGCAGCTGAAGGCCACCTCCGAGGTCGACGGTCAGCGCACCCAGAAGGCTGACGTCGAGCGGGGTCACCTCCGGGCCCACGTCACTCGGATTGCCGCTGATCGCCTGGGAGACGTCGAGGATGTCTCCGCCCAGAAGCTCGGTGCGGATCACCTGCCCCAGCGACTCGGAATCATCGGTCGGAAGCGCATGGGCCGCCATGGGCGCCAATCCGCCTCCAAGGACGACTGCCGCGGCTGTGATGCCGGCAAGCCCTCCCGCGACTCTGCGCTTGCGCAGAGCTATCCCCTTGCTATTCATTCAGTGCCCTCCCGTGATGCGGACGATGCCGCGCCACAAGACCCTCCCCAGGCGTCGACCCCTCGTCGACAGAGCTCGTGTACCGGTCAGTATTGCGGTATACCGGCCCACTGTCCAGCGAACACACAGAAAACACTTCTCCGCGGCAGGAACGACGAGGGCGCATCCGCGGAAGTCCGCGGATACGCCCTCTGCGAAGTATCGGATTGTTACAGTTCGAGACCGTGCCCGAAGCGGAACAGGGGGTCGGCCGTATCGAACGGGACGTCGGGCCGCGAGGCCTCGACGGCTGCCATCGACCGCGGCAGGTCAAAGGGCAGGCGCCCCTTCGGCGCCGCCGCACCCGTGAGCACATCCAGCAGAGCCTCGGCCGACGCGCCCCAGTTCACCGTCACGGATGCCGCGGCATCCGTGATCTCGGTCAGGATCGCCGGGCGGTCGACGAGTACGTCGACGACCGTCGGCACGGATGCCGCGACCGACCGCACGTGTTCGATCACATCAGCGGCGAAGGCGAGCGACCCTGCGTGGAAGAAGTTCTCGAACGCCGTCGCCCGCTGCTCGTACGGAGCCTGCAGCCGCAGCACGGCGATGTCGGCCTCGGTCGGAGTCTCCACGACCTCGCCGAAGGATGCCGCGACTTCCAGCGCGATTCCTTCTACGTAGAGCTTCACGCCGCGGGCGAACGGAAGCGCCCCCTCGTTCGTCAGCACCGTGACCGAGGCGCGCTGAGCCGCCTCCCCCGCGGCACGGAAGTCGGCACGGCCCACGATGCCGTCCGCGGCGTCCTCGTCCACGAAAGGGTTCTCGAACAGTCCGAGCTCGAACTTCTCGCGCAGGATCCGGCGAGCGGATGCATCCAGGCGCTCCTCGGCGATCGTGCCGTCAGCGACGAGCTCGAGCAGCAGCTCCGGACAGGCCTCGCCTCCGAACTGGTCGGCTCCGGCATCCAGCACCTTGGCGACGCGCTCCTTCGGAGTCAGCTCCTCCACGCCCCACGCGCGCGCCGGGTGGTGGTCGCCGAAGATCTCGGCATCGGTGATCAGGCCCCAGTCGGTGCAGACCAGACCGTCGAATCCGAAGCGCTCGCGCAGCAGCCCCGTGATGACGGACTTGTTGAACCCGAATCCGACCTCCTCGTATTCGGTGCCCACCGGCATCCCGTAGTACGGCATGATCTGCCGCGTGCCTGCCTCGAAGGCCGCCTCGAACGGCTTCGGGTGCAGCTCGAACTGCCCGCCGGGATAGACCTGTTCGCGGCCGTACGCGAAGTGCGGGTCCTCGCCGTCCTGCTGCGGGCCGCCGCCGGGGAAGTGCTTCGTCATGGTCGACACCGAACCAGGGCCGAACGATTCGCCCTGGAAGCCACGGATGTACGCGGCGCCGAGGCGCCCCGCCAGCTCCGCGTCCTCGCCGAACGTCGCGGTCTGCCGCGCCCAGCGAGGCTCGGTGGCGAGATCGACCTGCGGGTGCAGCGCGACGCGCAGCCCGACCGCGGTGTACTCCTGACGCGCGATGTCGCCGAAGCGCTCGACGAGCGCCTCGTCGCGGATCGCCGCGAGACCGAGGGTCTCCGGCCACTGCGAGAACGGACCCGCCATGATCGCGGCACCGGGGTTGTCGCTGAACGAGTGCCGCGGATCGGTCGACAGCGTCACAGGGATGCCGAGGCGAGTGGATGCCGCGAGGCGCTGGATCTCGTTCTGCCACGCGGCGATCTCGCGCCCGGTGGGCGCCGCGCCGAGCAGGTTGAAGTGCGTCATGTGGCGCGCCTCGACGAACTCCCGTGCCGACGGCAGGCCGAACGCGGGGTTCGCCTCATCGACGTCGGCGATCGCGATCATGGTGTGGAAGAACATGCCCGCTTTCTCCTCGACCGTCATCGCATCCAGCAGCAGCTGAACGCGGTCTTCCACCGCGAGCGAGGCATCCAGCCAGGGGCGGTCGTTCACAGCATCCGCCTGGCTCTGCTGGTTCATGACATCCGTCATCACTTGACTCCCTTGATCCGGTAGACGAGCACGGCACCGGCCAGCGCGACGAGAGCGCCGAAGAGGTACCAGGTGGTGTAGCCGCCGAGCGGCGTCGCAGCACCGATCGCGATGATCGTGGGTGCGATCGCGGGAGCGATCGACTGCGGCAGCGCATTCGCCATGTTCAGGACGCCCAGGTCCTTGGCTGTGTCCTCGGGGTTCGGCAGCACCTGGGTCGCCAGGGCGAGGTCCACCGAGAGGAACGATCCGGCGCCGAAGCCGATGATGGCCTGGGCGACGATCACGACGGCGATGCTCGGCGCGATCGCCAGCAGCACGAGGCCGAACACCATCACGACGCCGGCGATGGCGACGAACGGACGGCGCTTGCCGAACTTGTCCGACAGGATGCCGGCGATGGGCGAGGAGAACACCATGGCGAGCGTGGAGGCGATGTTCGCGAACAGGATCGTCGTGACCGCCTCCTGCTCCCCCAGCGCGAACTTGGCCTGCAGGAAGTACGGCAGGTAGGTCGCGATGCCGGCGTATCCGAACATGACGAAGAACTTGGTGAGCCAGGTCCAGCCGAAGTCGGGGTTCTTGCGCGGGTTGAAGACGAACGAGCCGAAGAACATCCCGATCGTGAACTTCTCGGCCGGCTTGTGCTCCAGTCGACGGTCCTTCAGGACCAGCACGAAGACCACGGCCAGGACGGTGGCGATCGCCCCCGGCACGACGAACCGCTCGAAGTCACCGGGCAGGAAGTTGACGATGAAGCTGCCGGCGAGGATGCCGAGGGGTGTCGCGATGCCGACGACACCGGAGACCTTGCCGCGGCTGGCGACCGGCGACTGGTCGGGGATGGTCGCGTTCGCTGCGGCCAGGACGGCGTTCATGGAGCCCTGCACGAGGCACCAGGCCAGCAGGACCACCCAGACCGACGTCGCCGCGCCGATGATCGCGAAGCCGCCGAGCCCGACGATCGCGCCGCCGAGGATCCACGGGCGGCGCATGCCCCACCGCGACGTCGTGCGGTCGGAGAGCCGGCCGACGAGCGGGTTGCAGATCAGGGCGAAGAAGGCTCCGACGCCGAGGACGAGTCCGAGATTGGCGTCGGCGTTCGCGGCATCCAGATGCTGGATCTTGAATGCCATGGCGACCATGACCGGCGTCAGCAGGGACAGGTACACGCCGAAGTTCACGCCGGCGAGTGCGGGCGTATAGCCGCGCGGGGTCTTCTGCGGGGTGGTTCCCGGCGCCTTGAAACCGGTCGTGCCGACGGCCGCGACGTTCGCGGCGGATGACATCTCTGTCATGGGAAGGGGTCCTCTCGGGTGTGCCGCTTGTCCTCTGCGACGCGGCTGCATTCAGAAGAATACATGAAACCCGACCGTGTGGTAACTCAAATACGTCTGCGTGGTAACTCGAGGTCGTTAGGATGACGGAGGAGGACCGGATGATCGTTGCCGTACCACGGGCTCGCAAGGCGAGCACCGAGCAGACGCGCGCGCGCATCGTTCACGCCGCACGCGAGATGTTCATCGCCTACGGCTACCGCTCGACATCGCTACGCGGCATCGCGGTGACCGCCGGCGTCAGTCATCCAGGGGTGCTCAAGCATTTCGCGACCAAGGATGAGCTCCTCGCCACGGTGGTCGAGAGCCTGGAGGACGCGAACGCCGAGGTGTACGAGGAGGTCGTCGCCGCCGGAGAGCCGGGCGCGCTTCCGTTCATCGAGATCGCCAAGCGCAATGAGCGCACGCGCGGGTACCTCGCCCTGTATGCCGCGCTGATGGGCGAGGCGTCGACGCCGTCGCACCCCGCGCACGACGCCATGCGCGAGCGCTACGCCCGCATCACCGCGATGACCGGCGAGGCGATGGAGGATGCCGTGCTGCAGGGCACCGTCTCCGATGATCGCGACCCGTTGGGCGAAGCCGTGCGGATGACGGCGGCCTGGGATGGATTGCAGCTGCTCGAGCAGTATCTGCCCGAGCGCGTCGACGTCGTGTCGATGCTCGAGGAGCGCGAGGCGATGTGGGCGCTGCCGGTGGGCTGGCGCTCACCCGAGGAATCGCCGCCCGGCGCCGAGACGGCGTTCCGCCCGCTTGCGGCGTTCTTCCCGGCGGAGGACGAATCCGGATACGCGTCCGGTCGTATCAAGCGCGCCAAGATCGTCACGGATGCGATGGCGCTGTTCGCAGCCGAGGGCTACGGCGACACGAGCCTGCGTGAGATCGCGGAGAAGGTCGGCGTCTCCAAGTCGTCGCTCATGCACCACTATCCGACGAAAGAGGCGCTGCTCGGGGCCGTGCTCGCCGAACGCGACCGGACGATCCAGTCGCGCCCTTCCTATGCGCCGGCGGCCACCGCGGCGGCGGAGCTGCGGGCGATGCCGGAAGGCGCCGCCGACAACGCGAAGACGGCGCCTGGCCTGATCGAGGTGTATGCCGTGCTGTCGTGCGAAGCCGTGCCGGCATCCCATCCTGCGCACGAGTACTTCCGCGATCGGTTCACGCGCACGATCGACCAGTTCGCCGAGCTGTTCCGCGCCGCGCAGGCCGAGGGCGCGCTCCCCGCGCATCGCGACCCCGAGCACGAGGCGATCTGGCTGGTCGCACTGTGGGACGGCCTGCAGTACCAGTGGCTGTACGACCGGAACGCCATCGACGTCGCCGAGCATCTGGCGGCGCACCTGGAGGACGTGCTACCGAGGGCGTGAGCCGCGGCCGATCACGCCGCTGCGATCACCGCGAGCACGGCATCGCCGTACGCCTCGCGCTTCTTCGCACCGATGCCGGTGATCCCGTCGAGATCGGTCAGCGTCGCCGGGCGGCGCTCGGCGAGCGCACGCAGCGTCGTATCGCCGAAGACGATGTAAGCGGGCACGCCCTGCTCGCGCGCCGCCTCGGCCCGCCACGTCCGCAGAGCTTCGAAGAGTCCCTGATCGCCTTCCGCGACGGATGCCGCCGCCGCGGACTTGCGCACTCTGGCGGTGCTCACCCGACCGATCGTGTCCTTGCGCAGCGGCACGGGCATCTCGCCCTTCAGGACGCCAGCCGCGGCATCCCCCGGCGCGAGCGTGCCGTAGTCGCCCTGCGCGACGAGGATGCCACGGGCGAGCAGCTGACGCACGACGCTTCGCCAGTCCTGATCGGACAGGTCTGCGCCGATGCCGTACGTGGCGAGCTGATCGTGCCCGAACTTGCGGATGCGGTCGTTCGACGCCCCGCGGAGGATGTCGATGAGGTGGCCGGCGCCGAACGCCTGATTGCGCTCGCGCTTGAGGCGCACCACCGTCGACAGCAGCTTCTGCGCGGGGATCAGCCCGTCGAAGGTCTCTGGATGCTCGAGGCAGGTGTCGCAGTTGCCGCACGGCTGCGAATCCTGCCCGAAGTAGCCGAGCAGGTTCTGCCGACGGCATTCGACGGTCTCGCAGAGAGCGAGCATGGCGTCGAGGTGCTGCCCCAGCCGCATCTTGAAGGTGCGGTCGCCTGGGCTCTGGTCGATCATCCGCCGCTGCTGCACGACGTCGCCCAGCCCGTACGCCATCCATGCGATCGAGGGCTCGCCATCGCGCCCTGCGCGACCGGTCTCCTGGTAGTAGCCCTCGACCGACTTGGGCAGGTCGATGTGCGCGACGAAGCGGACGTCCGGCTTGTCGATGCCCATGCCGAACGCGATGGTGGCGACCATGACGACGCCGTCTTCACGCAGGAATCGCGCCTGGTTCGCCGCGCGCACCTCAGCCGGGAGACCCGCGTGATAGGGCAGCGCGTCGAAGCCCTGCGCGGCGAGATGGTCCGCGGTCTGCTCGACAGACTTCCGGCTGAGCGCGTAGACGATACCCGCGGCTCCGGGATCCATCGAGCGGATGAACGCCACCAGCTGCTTGCGCGGTTCGACCTTCGGAACGATCCGGTACTGGATGTTGGGGCGATCGAAGCTCGCCACGAAGTGCTCGGCGCGGCCGAGGTCGAGCCGAGCGGTGATCTCCTTGTGCGTGGCGTGCGTCGCCGTGGCCGTGAGTGCCATCCGAGGAACGCCCGGGAAGCGCTCGCCCAGATCGCCGAGCGCGAGATAGTCGGGGCGGAAGTCGTGACCCCACTGCGACACGCAATGGGCCTCGTCGATCGCGATCACGCTGAGCGTTCCGCGTTGCAGCAGCGCCGTCGTCGCAGGACTCGAGAGCCGCTCGGGGGCGACGTAGATGAGATCCAGTTGCCCGGTCACATAGTCGCGCTCCACCTGCGCGCGCTCGCTCGGCGACTGGGTCGAGTTCAGGTACGCGGCCCGCACCCCGTTGGCGCGGAGTGCGTCGACCTGGTCGTGCATGAGCGCGATCAACGGGCTGATCACGAGCCCTGTGCCCTCGCGCACGAGAGCCGGCACCTGGTAGGTGACCGACTTGCCTCCACCCGTCGGCATGAGCACGACGGCGTCGCCGCCGGAGATCACCTGCTCGACGATCGCCGCCTGATCGCCGCGGAACTCGTCGTACCCGAAGACGGTGTGCAGCGCCTCGAGCGCGGTCGGGTAGCGCGACGGCGTGACCGCAGGTGCGGATGCCGCGGGCGCGGATGCCGCGGGCGCAGCGCCGACCGGCGTCGACGGCCCAGGGCCCCAGTCCAGCGGCGGCTCCCAGCCGTCGGCCTGCGGCTCCCAGTCCATGGGCTCGGGCGGGTACGCATTGTCCCAGGGCTCGTCTGCGTAGGGCAGGTCCTCGTACGGGTCACGGGGAGTCTGCGGCATCCCTCCAGCGTAACCGGCCGGACCGACACCCGCCCGAGTCCTCCACAGGCGTCCTAGTGTGGAGGCAGACGTGAAGGAGCAGCCATGACCGAAGACATCACCGTCACCCGCAACGATGAGGCCTCCCGTTACGAGGTCCGCCTCGGGGACACGCTCGCCGGATTCGCCGATTTCGAGCGCCGCCCCGGCGAGATCCGCTTCACGCACACCGAGGTCGACCCGGCTTTCCAGGGCCGAGGCCTCGCCGGTGCGCTCGCGGCCGATGCGCTGGCGGACGCCGCGGCATCCGGCGACACGATCGCGCCGTACTGCCCGTACATCGCCTCCTACCTCAAGAAGCACGACGTCGAGGGTGCCGAGATCCGCTGGCCGCAGGTTCCGGGCGAATGATCGGCCAGCGCAGCATCCCGCTCGAGCCGCGTGAGGTGCCGCTCGGCGGCGTCCGGGCGATGAACGTGCTGCGGACGCTGCCGAACAAGGATCTGCCGACGGTGGGCGCGTGGTGCTTCCTCGACCGGTTCGGGCCGGGGCCGGTGCGCATGCGCGTCGAACCCCACCCGCACATCGGCCTGCAGACCGTGACGTGGCCGCTCGTCGGAGACATGCGGCACCGCGACTCGGTCGACAGCGACGTGACGCTGCGCCGAGGCCAGCTCAACCTCATGACCGCCGGAAACGGCATCTCGCACTCCGAGTACTCGCTCGGCGAGGATCCCATCGCGCTCGATGCGCTGCAGCTCTGGGTGGTTCTGCCCGAGTCGGCCCGCCTCGGATCAGGCGGTTTCGAGCAGCACACGTCGCTTCCGACCGTTGCTCTGGGTCAGGATGCCGAGGCCACCGTGGTGCTCGGTGAGTTCGCCGGCGTCCGCTCCCCCGCGACCGTGCACACGCCCATCGTGGGCGCCGAGATCGCGGTGCCGGCCGGCAGCACGGTCGAGCTGCCGCTGAATCGGGTCTGGGAGCATGCCGTCGTGCTGGTCGAAGGAGACGCGGCCGTCGAAGGTGTCGTCTTCGAGCGCAACCTGATGCTCTATCTCGGCGACTCTCGGGATTCGGTGTCGGTGACGAGCGAGTCGGGGGCTCTGCTTTTCCTCCTCGGCGGGGAGCCGTTCGAAGAGGACCTGGTGATGTGGTGGAACTTCGCCGCGCGCACGCACGAGGAGATCGCTGATGCTCGCGACGATTGGGAAGCGGGCTCGTCACGGTTCGGGCATGTCGTCACCCACGGCGACGAGAGGATTCCGGCGCCCGAGTTGCCGCACGTGCGCCTGATGCCGCGTCGCCGGCGGATCTGACGCCAGCGGCGGACCTCAGCGGCCTGACGCGTTTCGATCTCCACCCCGGCTCCGCAGACCACTTCGCGTCCCGCGGAGCCTCCGCGCGCGGCCGGAGCCGCTCGCTCAACGAACGAAGGGGCGAGGGCGCTGATGTTCAGACGAACATCACGCGTGGTGGTGGTTCGTCGATGTAGGTGCGTCCCATCGGGCTCGTCCAGGCGATGACGCCGTCGGGGAGCTGAGTGACCGACCATCGGTGTCGGTCGAGCAGGTCGGGGTGCTTCAGGGTGTGGTGGTTGACGCAGAAGCAGCTCAGGTTGCACAGTTCGGTGGCCCCGCCTTTGGCGTGGTCATGGTTGTGGTCGATCTGGCATCGTCGCGCGGCGCGCTGGCAGCCGGGGAACCGGCAGCGTTGGTCGCGGGCGCGGAGGTAGCGTTTCATCGATGCGGATGGGGTGTACGTGTCGGTGATGGTGAGCATTCCGGCCGGGTCGAGAAACAGGCGTGTCCACTGCGGGGCGCGTGCGGCGAGGGGGCCGACGTGTTCGGGGAGCATCGGCCCGAATCCGTCGAGGTGGGCCATCTTGTCGTCGTCGCCGGCGAGGGTGGTGGCGGCGATCGTGACCTGGATGGTTGCGCGGATCGCTTCGGCCGGGGTGCCGGTGGCGCTGCCGAGTTCGCTCGCGAGGAGCAGTTCGAGCATGACGTCGGCGCGGATCTGGTCGAGGGTGCGGTCGTCGTTCTCGGCCGGCCCGATCGTGGGGCGTTGGGCGATAATCTGCGTGGCGGTCTCGGTCGCGCGGTCGTAGGCGGCCTGGATGAGGTACTCCGGGCCGGAGAGCACGAGCTGGGAGATGCCGTCGTCGAGCGGATAGGTGCGGGCCTGCCGGGATGACAGCGCCTGCCGGTACCGTTCGGCGACCGTGGTCGGCGCGATGGACGCGGCGATCGCCTTCACCATGATCAGGGTGCGGCCAGGGCTCTCGGAGACCGCGACCTCGAGCGCCCGCCCCTGATACTCGGTCAACTCGGCATCGGAGCGTGCGGACAACGCCGACGCGCCGGTGATGATCGCGTCGGCGTGACGGGAGGTGATCGCCCCGTCGCGCAGCGCCCGCCAGACCAGGGGGAACTCGCGGGCGAGAGTGTGGGAGCGGTGCAGCAGGGCGCTCGCCGTCCCGGTGGAGAGGTGCGAGACCGCGGCGAGTTCGGCCACCAGCGACCGCACTGAGATCTCGTGATGCGCAGACCCGAACGGGTCCTCGTCGAGCAGAATGTCGAATCGCTCGGCGAGCAGGCGCGCCCGCTCGGCCTCCAACGACGCGATCTGCGCGTTCACGGACTCGAAGGATTCCAGCATCGCGTCCTCGCGTGCTGTTCGATCCTCGGTGATGAATGCCATGCTTCAGTTTAGAACATAACTACGAGATAAGGCAAGGGACCGGGCTGGGTTTTCTCGAACAGATCTGAGAAGCTCGGCGCGTTTCGACTCGGGCGGCTCCGCCGTCCTCGCTCAACGAACGAGGACAACGAACGAGGACAACGAACGAGAAAGGCGGGGCGGATGCCGCAGCATCCGCCCCGCCCGCTCGTACTGCTACTGCGCGTCGACCGTCACGACCGTGCGCACCGCGGAGTCGCCGTACTGCACGACCCCGAGGTAGCGCGTGCCGGCGGCCAGACCCGACCACGACACGTCGTAGCCGGTCGGCACTCCCCGCACCGCATCCAACGGATTCGGTGTCGCCGTGAACGCACCCTCACCGGCCGGCTGCACCGCGGCGTAGGACATGTCCCACGTCATCGGCCCGGTGGTGGAGTACATGTTCGCGACCACGCGGTACGTGCCTGCCGTGGGAGCCGCGACCGTGACCTGCTCGTCCGCTGACCCCGTGGCCGACTGCCACACCTGGTAGTAGCGCAGATCATCGGGGCTCACGACGCGGTACACCGTGAGGTCGAGATCGCTGCCCTCGTCATCCGACGAGTCGAGATCGAAACGCGCGAGCGTCGTCCCCTCCGGCACATCGACGATCCAGGACACGTTCTTGTTCTCGTCACCGGAGTTCTCGTCACCCGAGTGTCCCGCCACGGGGTTCGCCTCGTCGAGCAGCAGCTGGAACGGCGTCAGACCCGACAGAGCGAGCGGCAGCTCGCCGGTCAGACCGGGAGTGACCTCCACCGTGGTGCTGCCGTCGACACCCGTGCCGGCCACCTCGGCCGGAGCATCTGCCGTCACCGGGAACACGGCGATGGGCGAACGGACCTCGCGGTCCTCACCCGTCCAGGTCAGCGAACCGGTGGCCCACTGCTCGACCGGGGCGCTGACGTTGTCGACCGTGACCGTGAAGGTCGCGGTCTCGCCCGCCGCGCCGAACGTGAGCGTCGACGGCTCGACGGTCACGTCGAGCCCGGCGACCTCAGCGGATGCCGTGTAGGTGCCGGCAGCGGTCGAGGTGACAGTGCGCGTCACGGTCTGCTCGCTGGTCAGCGTGCCGATCGAGATGGACGCGAGGTTCAGGTCGCTCCCGTCGATCGGGTCGATGCCGTCGAACTCGGCGAGCTGCTTGCCCTCGAGGAACGCCGCCCAGTCGGCTGCGCCGTTGAGGTACAGCATCCCCGGTTCGAAGAAGCGAGTCGGCTCGACCTGGCCTGCACCCTGCTCGAACGGGTTCGTGTTCTCCGAACCGTCGGCGAGCACCGTGTTCGACGCGGTCGTCATCAGGGCGGACTTGATCTCGGCCGGTGCCGCGTTCGGACGCTCCGACAGGTAAAGCGCACCGAGGCCCGCGACGTGCGGCGCGGCCATCGACGTGCCGGACAGGATGCCGAAGGTCGGCGCGGCTCCACCCGCATTGTTGGTCGCCGCGAGGATCGCGACACCAGGGGCCGCGACGTCCGGCTTCATGACGTCCGTACCGTCGGCGTACGTCGGGCCGCGGCTCGAGAATCCGGCGATCTGCGGCGTCGGCGTCTCTTCGCCGGTGGTGTTCTCGCCGACCAGCGTGATCGGAAGATCGGTGCCGCCCTGCACGTACGCGAGCACGGCTTCACGGTGGACGGATCCGAGATGGATCGACGGGACGACGTGGAAGTCGTTGTCGAGCGAATCCGCCGCCCCAGGAACGTTCACGAGCACCATGCCGATGCCGCCGGCATCCTTGACGACCTGCGACTTCTCGGCACGCGCGTTCTCACCACGGTCGCAGACCACGATGTGTCCGGCGACCTTCGCCGCGTCGAGGCTGCCGGGGAGGCACAGGGCCGCCCCCTCAGCCGCGGCGGCGTCGCCTGCGTAGATCGACGGGCCGGTGACGCTCTCGCCGAACGGGACGGAGACGCTGGCGCCCGCCTCGGCGAAGCCATCGAAGGTGACGGTTCCCTCCCAGGTCGGGATCGTGGACGCCGCGACGGTGGTGTACCAGGGCGAGGCGTGGTCGGCGGTCGCCGGGTCAGGGCCGTCGTTGCCCGCGCTCACGGACACGAAGACGCCGGCCGCAGCCGCGTTGAAGAACGAGATGTCGTCCGGCGCGAGCACGGTGGTGGCCGCGCCGCCGCCGATCGAGTAGTTGATCACGTCGACGCCGTCGGCGACGGCCTGGTCGATCGCGGCGATGAGATCGCTGAGCGCGCAGATGTCGTCGGTCGTGACCGCCGGGTCCGGGCCCTCGTAGCAGGCCTTGTACGAGGCGATCTTGGCCGCGGGCGCGACGCCGGAGATCGTTCCGAAGTCGACGCCGGAGACGGATGCCGCAACACCGAACTCGCCTGCCGCCGTGCTGGCGGTGTGCGAGCCGTGGCCTGCTCCGTCGCGCGGCGAGAGGTAGTCGTACTGGAAATCGAAGCCGGCCGCCTCGGCGCCGGAGGCGAAGTACTGCCCGCCGACGAGCTTGGTCGAGTAGGCGTGCTTGTCCCACTCCTGGCCTGTGACGATGGCGCTGCGGAACGTGCCGCCGTCGGACTTCTCGAAGTACACGTGCGACCCGTCGCTGTACGGCTGACCGGCGCTCTTCTTGTGGTTCTTCTTCTTCAGCTTGTCGCCGGCGAACGACGGGTTCTCGGGAGCGATCCCGGTGTCGACGACACCGACCACGACCCCTTCACCGGCGTGCTCCACGCCTCCGGTCTGCTCCCACAGTCCCCCTGAGCCGGTGGCGTCGTCGCCGAGCCCGAGGAAGTCCGTGGACGACACCGCATCCGGATGCCGGATCTCATCGGGGAAGACCCCGAGCACGTCCTTCGATGAGCGTAGCTCGTCGACCTGATCGCCCGTGAGGTCGGCGCTGAAGCCGTTGAGCGTCACCTGGTAGGTCGCATCGGGTGCGACGCCGGCGTCCTCGGCGAGCTTGCGCTGCTCGTTCTTCAGATGCGCGACGTACTTCTGCGAGTTCGCGGATCGGGCATCCAGCTGCTTGCCCTTGTCCGGCTTGGTGGAGCGCAGTCCGTCGACGTCACCGGTGTAGGTGGCGAGCGGGTCGCCCTTCATGACCACGATGTAGTGGCCGGGGGCTCCTCCGACGGGCGCGGGAGATGTCACCTCCTCGGTCGCGAAGGTTGCGGTGGCTGTCGATCCGACGAACAACACGGCCAGGGTTGCGGCCGCTGCCAGTCGGAGAGGGGTTCGTCCCATGGGTCTCTCCTGATGGTCGAGGTGCGACAGCGTTGCCGCACCGTCGCTCACGATAGTGAGAATCGGGGACACCGCACCAGTGACCATCGTCTACAGTCGCTCCGGCGTGTGCAGACGATCCAGATATCGATCCGCGCGCGACGGCGCACCCCGCGGATCCAGCAGCGAGACCGCGACCGCAACGCCTGTCGCGAGGGGAATCGTCCACGCCGCCGGCTGCGCAAGGAACGGCGCGGCAGCACCCACGCCGTTCACGGCCCCGTGCACGAGGAACGCGAGGGCGCACGACACGCCTCCGGTGACCATCCCCGCGATCGCCCCGCGGGCGGTCAGCCGTCGCCACCACACGCCGAGCAGGACGATCGGCGACAGACAGGATGCCGCGAACACGAACACGACGCCGACGCTGGAGCCCAGGCCGGCGGGGATCGTCACCAGCGCGAATCCCAGGGGTACCGCGCTGCACAGCACCGCCGAGAGGCGGAACGAGCGCACTGATCCGGAGAAGAGATCCTGGCTCACGACTCCGGCCAGCGACACGACGAGTCCGGCCGAGGTCGCGAGGAACGCGGCGAAGGCACCGGCGACGATCAGCGCCGTGAGCAGCTCGCCGATGGGACCCGGGAGCACGCGCGATGGGAGCACGAGTGCAACGGTGTCGGCGACGCCGGGCCGGGCGAGGTCCGGTGCGGCGATCCGCGCCAGCAGCCCCATCGCACTGGAGACCGCGTAGAAGGCGCTCACCATCACGATGACGAGGACCGTGGTGTGCCGCGCGGAGACGCCGGTGGGGCTCGTGTAGAAGCGGACGAGCACGTGGGGAAGACCCATCGTCCCCAGCAGCAGCGCGACCAGCAGGGACACGGTCTCATAGGCATCCAGGCCTGCCGGCCCCTCCTCCGGAGGGAAGACCATCGCCGGATCGATGTCGTGCGGGCCGCCCGTCAGCGCGAACGCGATGACGAACACCGGGATGAGCAGGGCCGCGAGCTTGAGCCAGTACTGGAACGCCTGCACGTACGTGATCGCCCGCATGCCTCCGGCCGCGACGGATGCCGCGACCAGCACCGCGATCGCCACTTCGCCGACCCATTGCGGAAGGCCCGCGACCACCACGAGCGTGATCCCTGCGCCGTGCAGCTGCGGCACGATGTAGAGCCAGCCGATGAGGAGGACGGCGAGGCTCGTGACCCGTCGCGCGCGCCGGGACTCCAGCCGCGCCTCGATGAAGTCCGGGATCGTGTACGCCCCGCTGCGTCTGAGCGGCGCCGCCGCGAAGACGAGCACGAGCAGGTACCCGGCGGCGTACCCGATGGGGAACCAGAAGCCGCGGGATCCGTCCAGCAGCACGAGCCCCGACAGCCCGAGGAACGTCCCGGCCGACAGGTACTCGCCGCTGATGGCCGATGCGTTCCACACCGGGCGGACGGTGCGCGATGCGACGAAGAAGTCGCTCGTCGTGCGCGACACCCGCAGACCGTAGATGCCGATCAGCAGGGTCGCGATCACGATCAGGGCGACGCCGACGAGGTCGAGGACCGCGTTCATCCGCGGTCCCGCAGGGTGCGATAGCGCTGCTCGTTGCGTGCGGCTCCTCTGGCATAAAGGATGCCGAAGACGGCGATGATCGGATAGAACGCGAACGCGTGCAGCAGCCAGGACAGCGGCAGCCCGACCAGCACGATCTCATCGATCTCGGGGACGAGCGCGAGCACGAGGGTGAGGGCTGTGGCCACCACCACGAAGCCGGCCACGGTGCCGAGCGCGAGTCGCAGCTGGCTGCGCCGCAGGGCGCGGGCGTACACGGCATCCGCATCATCGGCAGCGGTGCCGGGGAGCGCGATGCCGCGGGTCGACGACGTCCAGCGGGCCGGACGTCGCTCCGGCGCCCCGGTGACGCGCACGCGCCGAGGCGGATCGTGCTGGTTCACCGAGACGGCCCCTGGCGGACGAGGGCGTCCCGCACGCCCGGCAGCAGACGTCGCGAGACGGGCAGCACGATGACGCCGACCGCGACCGTCGGCTCTGCACCGGACAGTCGCGCCTCGGTCACGGCGCCGCCGGCGACGAGGTAGGAACGATGGATCCGGAGGAAGCCGGCATCCGACCAGCGCTGCTCGAGTTCGGAGATCGGGATGCGGACGAGATGCCCGATGCCGTCACCGGTGTGCAGACGCGAGTAGTCGCCCTGTGCCTGCACCCAGCGCACGTCGGAGCGGTGCACGAAACGGACGGCGGATCCGACGCTGACCGGCAGCACCTCGTCGCCGGAGGGCGCTGCCGTCTCCTGCAGTTCGATCACCCGGTCGACCGCTCGCCGCAGACGCTCGGCACGAAGGGGCTTGAGCAGGTAGTCGGCGGCCCGCAGCTCGAAGGCGTCGACCGCTCTGGCGTCGTCGGCCGTGACGAACACGATCGCCGGCGGATCGGCCAGCGCCGACACGGCACGGGCCAGATCCATGCCCCCGAGGCCGGGCATGTGGATGTCGAGGAAGGCGATGGCGACCGCGCGCTCCGACAGCAGCGCAAGCGCCTGCGCCCCCGATGAGGCGGTCAGGATCTCGCCGACCCGAGCGTCCGCCTGCAGCAGATGGACGATCTCGTCGAGCGCCGGGCGCTCGTCGTCCGCGACGAGCACGTCGATCATGAGCTCACCCCGATTCCAGATCGTGCAAGGGCTGCGACTTCGGGATCCGCATCCGCACCAGGGTACCGGCGCCGACATTGGTCTCGACGACCAGGCCGCCATCAGGTCCGTACAACTGGCGGAGGCGGGTGTCGACGTTGCGCAGCCCGACGTGCGCGCCGTCATCCGCCGAATCGAGCAGCGCACGCAACGACTCAGGGTCCGTCCCGACCCCATCGTCCTCGACGGTGATCTCGATGTGGGTCGTGGCGTCGTCGGCGATGATGCGGATCGTTCCGCCGCCCTCCCCCGGTTCGAGTCCGTGCCGCACCGCGTTCTCGACGAGCGGCTGAACCGACAGGAACGGGATGACGGTGGCCAGCGTCTCCGGCGCGATGCGCAGCGTCACCTCGAGCCGATCGCCGAAGCGCGCCCTCTCGAGGGTCAGGTAGTGGTGGATGCTGCCCAGTTCCTCGGCGACGGTCGTGAACTCGCCCTGCCTGCGGAACGAATAGCGCGTGAAGTCCGCGAAGTCGAGCACGAGGTCACGGGCGCGGTCGGGGTCGGCGTGGATGAACGAGGCGATCGCGGTGAGCGCGTTGTAGATGAAGTGCGGCGAGATCTGTGCGCGCAGCGAGCGCAGCTCTGCCTCGGCGAGCGCGGTGCGCGAGGCGTCGAGTCCACCGAGCTCGACCTGAGCCGCGCACCAGTCGGCGACCTCGGCCGCCGCCCGGACGAGGGCGGCGCGCACGGGTGCGGCGAACGCCACCACGACGCCGATCACCCGGCCGTCCACGATGATCGGAGCGCCGACCGCCTCCAGGTCGTCATCGACATCGTCCCGCTTCGCGAACACCTGCCGTCGACCGGTGTCGCGCACGCGCTGAGCGATCCGGACCGCGGCGGATTCGAGCCCGTCCGATGAACCATCGAAGGCCACGGCATCCGCCTCGTCGACCAGCGCGACCGCCGCGCTGCCGAGGAGCACGCGCAGGTGCCGCGCCGCCCTGGCGGCCTCCGGTGCGGCGAGCCCGCCGCGCAGATGCCGGGCGGCGAGGCTCGCCTGGTGCAGCGCCTGATGGGCCGCACGGTCCGCGTCGCTGCCGAGGTCGGCGCCGCCGCGGGCGAGGCGGCGGGCCAGCAGGAGCAGCACCGTGAGCAGGATGCCGCCGACGACGCCGAGCAGGGCGGCGAGGACGACGGCGTCGGTCATGCCATCAGCCTAGATCCGTGCAGCGTCAGCAGCAGCGGGCCCCTGGGTTGCGATCCTGATCGTCCATCTTCTGACGCCAGAACTGCCGCTCCGTCATCGGCTCCTCGTCCGGATGCTGACGACGCCGATGGGCGACGTACGTCGCGTAGGCGCTGTCGCCCATCAGGTTCGTGACATACCAGCGGATGCCGCGACCGGCCCTCCCGATGAACGCGATGATCGCGCGCATCGGGCCGGCCACGGCATCCGCTCGCTCGGTGATGTCGACCATGTCAGTGACGCGCCGCCTTGCGCTCTTCCGCGAGGATCGGCTCCCACCGCTTCTCGAGGTCGCGCTCCGCGGCGGTCGGGATGAACCCGGCCGGCGCATAGCGCCGCGAGGCGACGGGGGCGTCCTCGGTGTTCTCGCCGCCGCCGTTCACGATCGCCTTGACCGTGACGATGATCGCCACCACCATCACGACGATCGTCAGCACGACGAAGATGATCGACAGGGTGCCCTGAACCGCCGTGTTGCGGATCACGGCATCCACGACCTCCGGGGCGCCGAGCGAGTCGTCTCCGGCGTCGCGCGCGGCGACGTACTTGAAGTGGTTCGCCCAGTAGCCGATCGCCGGCACCGGAGAGAAGATCTTGTACATCGACGCCGTGATCGTGACCACAGCGGTGAAGGCGAGGGGCAGCGCGATGATCCACAGCCACTTCACGTAGCTCCTGCCTCGTTTGGCCACGATCGCCAGCACCACGGCGAGCGCGATCGCCGCCAGCAGCTGGTTGGCGATGCCGAACAGCGGGAAGAACGTGTTGATGCCGCCGAGCGGATCGGTCACGCCGAGGATGAGGATCCATCCCCAGCCTGCGACCATGATCGCCGTGCAGATCCACACGCCCGGGCGCCACGAGACATCGCGGAACTTCGGCACCCAGGCGCCGATGGTGTCCTGCAGCATGAAGCGGGCGACGCGGGTTCCGGCATCCACGGCGGTGAGGATGAACAGCGCCTCGAACATGATCGCGAAGTGATACCAGAACGCCATGAGGGCCTCGCCGCCGAGCGCCTGCTGCATGATGGTCGCCAGCCCCAGCGCGAGGGTCGGCGCACCGCCGGTGCGCGAGACGATCGATTCCTCGCCGACCGCGGCCGCCGTGTTCGTCAGCAGCTCCGGTGTGATGTTCACCCCGGTGAGGCCGAGCGAGTTCACGAAGGCGACCGCGCCCTCGACCGTACCGCCGGTGGCCGCCGCCGGGGCGTTCATCGCGAAGTAGATGCCCTGGTCGATCGAGATCGCGGCGACGAGCGCCATGATCGCGACGAACGATTCCATCAGCATGCCGCCGTAGCCGATGAAGCGCGACTGACGCTCCTTCTCGATGAGCTTCGGCGTCGTCCCGGACGAGATCAGCGCATGGAAGCCGGACAGCGCACCGCACGCGATCGTCACGAACAGGAACGGGAACAGCGGGCCTGCGAACACCGGCCCCATGCCGTTCTCGCCGAAGATCGAGACCGCAGGGACCGTGATCTCCGGCCGCACCAGCACGATCGCTCCGGCGAGCATGACGATCACGCCGATCTTCATGAACGTCGACAGGTAATCGCGCGGGGCGAGCAGCAGCCACACGGGCAGGATCGCGGCGATGAAGCCGTAGATGATGATGGCCCACGCGATGACTTCGCGGTCGAGGTGGAACATCGCCACGCCCCACTCGGTGCTCGCGACCCAGCCGCCGGCGATGATGGCGCCGAGCAGCAGCACGAAGCCGATGATCGAGACCTCGGTGACCTTGCCAGGGCGCAGGAAGCGCAGGTACACGCCCATGAACAGCGCGATCGGGATGGTCATGGCCACGGAGAAGACGCCCCACGGGCTCTCGCCGAGGGCGTTCACGACGACGAGGGCGAGGATCGCGACGATGATCAGCATGATCAGCAGCGACGCGATGATGGCGGCCGATCCGCCGATTTTGCCGAGCTCCTGGCGCGCCATCTGACCGATCGTGCGTCCGCCGCGGCGCATCGAGAAGAACAGCACCGTGTAGTCCTGGACCGCGCCGGCGAGCACGACGCCGACGATGATCCAGATCGTGCCCGGCAGGTAGCCCATCTGAGCCGCGAGGACGGGTCCGACCAGGGGGCCGGCGCCGGCGATGGCTGCGAAGTGGTGGCCGTACAGGACGCGACGGTCGGTGGGGACGTAGTCCTTTCCGTCCTGGCGGACCTCGGCGGGCGTCGCCCGCTTGTCGTTGGGGCGCGTGATGTACCGCTCGATGACCTTCGAGTAGAAGCGGTAGCCGATGAAGTAGGTGCAGACGGCGGCGAACACGAACCAGATCGCGTTGACCGTCTCGCCGCGGACGATGGCGAGCATCGTCCAGGCGAGCGCTCCGAGCAGGGCGATCGCGGACCAGAGCACGATCTTCGGCCAGGTCCACCGGTTCGTCTTCTCGTCCTGCTCCTCGGTGAGGGACACCGGCGGAAGGGACTGATCGGTGATGATCTCGGGTTCGTCGTCGACGACGCCCGCGCCGCTGCGGCGCGGCTGGGATGCAGACATGGTTCTCCTCTGGGGTGCGCGTCTTTGCGTGATCCCACGTTAGGAACAGTGCGGATGCTTCGCGCGCCGTCTCCGCGACGTCTGCGACGAGCGGCATCGGCTGGGCGACGAGCGGCGCTCGCCCACTACCGCGCAGATAGGCTGGTTCGGTGCCGAAGAGTCCTGCCCTGCCAACGCGCGTGCTGCTCGTCTGCGCCGCGATCGGGGTCGCGACCGGCATTCTCGGCGGGGTCGCCGGCTACCTGAGCCTTGCGGTGTCCGCGACCGTTCCTGTCCTCTACGGACTCGTCCTCGGCTCGCACGTGCTCCCGGGCGTCATCGCCCAGGCGCTGCTGCGACGCCCTGGTGTCGCGATCATCACGCACCTCCTGGCCGCGCTCGTCTCCAGCGCCATCGCTCCGGCCTGGGCGCTGCGCTACCTCGGCACGGCGCTGCTGATCGGGGCGATCCAGGAAGGCATCACGGCGATCGGCCGCTACCGCAGCTGGGCCGTCTGGCGATTCCTCGTCTCCGCGGTCATCGTCGGCATCATCCTCGCGGTGCCGATCGGACTCGCCGCCGACATCGACAAGTTCCAGCCGTGGGCGTACGTCGTCTACCTCGTGATGTTCGTGGTCGGACCAGTCGCCTGGACGTACGCGGGCCTGGCCACGGGCGACGCTCTGCGCAAGGCCGGCGTCGCGCAGCAGCGGTGACGCTGCGGCGTGCGAGTCAGGTAAGGCTGGGCTAAGTTAGACGGGTACCGATCGCCGACCCCGGGGTTGTTCCGTGCGCACATCCGCGCCCCTGCTTCGCGTGCGTGACCTCTCGCTCACCCACGCCGGTGCCGTGCACCCCTCGCCGCGCGACGTCTCGTTCGACATCGAGCGGGGCGAGGTCGTGCTGGTCCTCGGTCCGAGCGGCTCGGGGAAGTCGACGCTCACGCTCGCGCTGAACGGGCTCATCCCGCAATCCGTACCCGCAGACATGACCGGATCCGTCGAGGTGCACGGACGGAGCACGATCGCCACACCCGTTGCCGACCTCAGCACCGACGTCGCCATGGTCTTCCAGGACCCGGATGCCCAGCTCGTCACCGGAACCCTGCTGGACGAGGTCGCCTTCGCGCTCGAGAACCTGCTTCTCCCCGTACCCGAAGTCCTCGCACGCACCGAGGCCGCGCTGCGTCGCGTCGGGCTGTGGGATCGCCGGGACTGGAACCCCGACCGGCTCTCCGGCGGCGGACGCCAGCGCCTCGCGATCGCATGCGCGCTCGCGATGGGGTCGCCGCTGATCGTGCTCGACGAGCCGACCGCGAACCTCGACCCTCAGGGCATCGACGACGTGTACGACGCGCTCGGCGATCTCATCGCCGAGGGCGAACGTGCCATCGTGCTCGTCGAGCACAACCTCGATGCGGCGATGCGCTTCGCGACCCGCGTCCTCGTGCTCGACCGCGATGGCGCGCTGGCGTTCGACGGCCCGGTCGGCGAGATCCTGCGCGGCCGCACCGACGAACTGCTCGCGATGGGCGTCTGGCTTCCGGCGGCAGCACTGGCGGGGCGGATGCTGAGGGCACGCGGCATCCTGGCCGATGACGTGCCGCTGCCGCTGACACCGGAGGAGTTGGCGGCGGCGCTCCCCGCCACTCGTTCGTCGAGCGAGGACGACGAAGTCGACCGAGTCGAAACGGGCTCGACGAACGACGGGGCGAGCGAGAGTCCCCTCATCCGGGCCCGCGGGCTCACGGTGCGCCGCGGGAAGAGCGAGATCCTGCACGGCGTCGACCTCGACATCCCCGCCGGTTCCCTCACGGCGATCGTCGGCGCGAACGGCGCGGGCAAGACCACGCTCATCCAGGCGCTCGCCGGTGTCGTGCCTCCCCCCAAGGGACAGGTCGACGTCGACGGACTGGATCCCGCCACGGCATCGCCTCGGGAGATCGCCGGACGCATCGGGTTCGTCTTCCAGAACCCCGAGCACCAGTTCATCGCGCACACCGTGTTCGACGAACTCGCGCACGGGCTCCGGCTGCGGCACGTCGACGAGTCCGAGATCACCGAGCGCGTGAACGAGATGCTCACGCGGTTCGGCCTCGAGCACAAGGCGGGCGTGCACCCGTTCCTCCTTTCCGGCGGCGAGAAGCGCCGCCTGTCCGTCGGCACGGCGATCGTCACGCGTCCGAGCGTGCTCGCGCTGGACGAGCCCACGTTCGGGCAGGACAGGGCGCGCGCCGCCGAGCTGCTCGGGCTGCTCGCGGATCTCCGCGCCGACGGGACCACGATCGTCATCGTCACGCACGACCTGCAGCTGGTCGCCGACCGCACGACGCACACCGTGATCCTCGCGGAAGGGCGTGTCCACGCCGCTGGCCGCACCGGCGATCTGTTCGCCGCCGACGGCGTCTTCGAGTCGGCCGGCCTGCGTCTGCCCGCGCTCCAGCGCGCCCTGCCGGCGCATCTGCGTGGCCTCGTCGCGGAGGGGGCGCGATGACCGTCACCGCTCCCGCTCGCACATTCGATCCGTATGCCGCGGTCGCCCCGGCATCCGCCCGGTACTTCCTGCATCATCTGAACCCGCTCTCCAAGATCGCGGCCGTCCTGCCCGCGATGCTCCTGCTCGTGTTCGTGCGGGATCTGGTGACTCCGGCGGCGTTCCTGATCTTCGGCTACGCCCTCATCCTCGTCGGCGCCCGTCTGACGCGGCGAAGCGCCGTGCTGCTCTTCGCCGCCGTCCCGGCGGGTCTCCTGGCCATCGGCTTCGGCTTCTCGCTCTGGGTGGATGCCGCGTTGGTCGACGCCACCTCCCCTCTGCTGCAACTGGGCGGATGGACCCTGTACAGCGGTGCGCTGCAGATCGGATTCGCGACAGCACTGCGCCTGGGCGCCATCCTCGCGCTCGCCCTGATCGGCGGGCTCACGACGACGGGTCCGGATCTCGTTCGCGCCAGCATCCAGCAGCTGCACGTCCCGTATCGCATCGGCTATACGGCGCTGGCCGCCTACCGCTTCGTGCCGCGCTTCGGGCACGAGCTCGCGGTCATCCGCGCCGCGCACCGCGTCCGCGGGCACCACGGCGGCCGCGGGCCGTTCGCGCGCATCGCCCGCGGCTGGGGATACATCGTGCCGCTGCTCGCCGGCGCGATCCGGCATGCGGAGCGCGTCGCGCTCGCGATGGACTCTCGCGCGTTCGGAGCGCATCCCACCCGGACCGAGCGGCACCTCGTCCCCTTCCGCCCTCGCGACACCGTCTTCGTCATCGCGTTCATCGCGGCATCCGCTGCGGTCTTCGTCGTGACCTTTCCCTGGCAGTTGAACTGAGAGGAACCCATGGCTTACTCCAAGATGGTCAAGCCCGCATCGGCGGACCTCACCCACCTGACGGTGCTGCGCACAGAACAGCTGGCCCCGCACTGGATCCGCGTCACCCTCGGCGGCGGAGAGATCGGGAAGTTCCAGCCGATGGGCTACGACCAGTGGTTCCGGCTCTTCCTGCCGATCGGCGGCGAAGCGGGGCTCGAGCGCGTACCCGCCAAGGCCAACAAGACGCTCGGGTATCTGAAGTTCCTGCGCATCCCGGACGGCGAGCGACCCGTGATGCGCAACTACACCGTCCGGGCGTACCGTCCGGCGACGGTGGGATCGGATGCCGAGATCGACGTCGACTTCGTCCTGCACGGGTCGGCGGCCGACGGCACCGCAGGGCCGGCGTCGCGCTGGGCCGAGACGTGCCGACCCGGCGAGCACGTCCTCATCATCGATGAGGGCCTGACGTTCAACCCGGAGCGCGGCACCGAGCGCGTGCTGCTGGTCGGCGACGAGACCGCCCTGCCCGCGATCGCCGGGATCAGCGCTTCACTGCCCGCTTCGGCGACGGGGACCGTGATCATCGAGGTGCCCTCCGAGGACGACGCGCTGGAGTTTCCGCATCCTTCCGGGCTCGACGTGGCCTGGATCGTGCGGCCGCACGACGTCCTGCCCGGAACGCTCGTGCTGGCGGTTCTGCGTGACACGGATCTGCCGACCGCGCCGTTCCACGCCTACGGCGCCGGCGAACAGGCGCTCGCGTCCGGAGTGCGCAAGCAGCTCGTGTCCGAGCGCGGTGTCGACAAGAACCAGGTGAGCTTCTGCGGGTACTGGAAGATCGGCGCCTCGTCACCGGCATCCAAGGCCGCGCGCGAGGCCGCCGCGGAGCCGCTGTCGTGAGCGGGCAGGGCGCAGCCCCCGTCACGGGCAGCAGGTTCCCCACCGCGCTGCTGCTGACCTGCGCGGCGCTGGGCGTCGCGGGCGGGCTCATGCTCGCACCCGCGAACTGGCTGTCGACGCTGCTCAGCGGTCCGGCACCGTTCGCGGGCATGGCGCTGTCCGGCCTCTGGATCCTGCCGTCGGTGATCGCACTGCGACTGCTGCAGCGGCCGTTCGTCGGACTGCTGGTGGGGCTGATCGCCGGTCTCGTGCTCGTGCCGTTCTCGGGCTACGGCTTCTCGGCCGTGCTGACGAACGTGATGTGGGCGCTGCCGGCCGAACTGCCGTTCCTGGTCGTGCTGTACCGCTACTGGGGCACGTGGATGCACTACGTCGGGGCGCTGGTCATCGGCATCGCGTATCCGATCACGGCGTGGGCGTGGTTCGATCTCGGCGCGATGACCGTGTGGGCGCAGATCGCGTTCTTCGCGATCACGATCGCGAGCTGCGTCGCCGCGACAGCACTCGGCATCCTCATCGCCGACCGGCTGAAGGCCGCCGGGGTGGGCCGGCGGCGCTGAGTTCCCGCAACAGGAAAGTGCCGGCCGCCCCGAAAGGCGACCGGCACTTCGTGTGAGGCGGCGGCTCAGCGCAGCTTCTTGCGGTAGACCGCGATCGCGCCGAAGTAGGCGACCACCAGGATGCCGACGAGCCAGCCCAGCGCGACCCAGATGTCGGATCCGACGGGCTGCTCGGCGAACAGCGCCCTGATCGTGTTCACGATCGACGTGACCGGCTGGTTCTCGGCGAACCATGCCACCGGGCCCGGCATGGTGTCCGTCGGAACGAACGCCGAGCTGATGAACGGGAGGAAGATCAGCGGGTAGCTGAACGCGCTCGCCCCGTCCACCGTCTTCGCCGACAGACCGGCGATCACGGCCACCCAGGTCAGCGCCAGGGTGAACAGGATGAGGATGCCGGCGACGGCCAGCCACGCCCCGAAGGATGCTCCGGTGCGGAACCCCATCAGCAGCGCGACGCCGATGACGATCGCGATCGAGACGATGTTCGACACCAGCGACGTGAACACATGCGCCCACAGCACGCTGGACCGCCCGATCGGCATCGACTGGAACCGCTCGAAGATGCCGCCCTGCATGTCCAGGAACAGCCGGTACGCGGTGTACGCGATGCCGGATGCGACCGTGATCAGCAGGATGCCGGGGAGCATGTAGTTGATGTACGACTCGTCGGTGCCGGTGTTGATGGCCCCGCCGAACACGTACGTGAACAGCAGCATCAGGGCGACCGGTGTGACCGCCGTGGTGATGATGGTGTCCGGGCTGCGCAGGATGTGACGCAACGAGCGACCGGTGAGCACACCGGTGTCTGCGAGGGCGTGCGAGGTCATGATGCGTTCCCTTCTGTCTGTGCCGCAGAGGCGTCTTCGCCGACGAGGGCGAGGAAGACCTCTTCGAGCGTTGGCTGCTTCTCGACGTACTCGACCTTGGCCGCAGGCAGCAGGCGCTTGAGTTCGTCGAGGGTGCCGTTCTGGATGATGACCCCCCGGTGGAGGATCGCGATGCGGTCGGCCAGCTGCTCGGCCTCGTCGAGGTACTGCGTGGTGAGCAGCACCGTGGTGCCGTTCTTGGCGAGGGTGCGGACGGTGTCCCACACCTCGATGCGCGACTGCGGGTCGAGACCCGTGGTCGGCTCATCGAGGAAGATGATCGGCGGGTTTCCCACCAGGCTCATGGCGATGTCGAGCCGGCGGCGCATGCCGCCGGAGTACTCGCCCGCCTTGCGCCCGCCGGCATCCGTGAGGGAGAACCGGGCCAGCATGTCGTCCGCGATCTGCCCTGCGTTCTTCAGGTGGCGCAGCTTCGCGATGAGCACGAGGTTCTCGCGCCCGGTGAGCACCTCGTCGACGGCGGCGAACTGCCCCGTGAGGCTGATCGACTCCCGCACGTCGTTCGGCGCCGACGCGACGTCGAATCCGTGGACGGACGCCGTGCCGGCATCCGACTTCAGCAGGGTCGAGAGGATGCGCACCACCGTCGTCTTGCCGGCTCCGTTGGAGCCGAGCAGGGCGAAGATGCTGCCGCGGGCGACGTCGAAGTCGACGCCGCGGAGCACCTCGAGGTCCTTGAAGGACTTGCGGATGCCGCGCACCTGGATGGCTGCCGTGGTCATGAGCGCTTCTCCTTTCCGATGGCCTCGTCGAACGCCTTGTTCAGACGAGCCCGTTCCTTGTCGATCCATTCCTTGCCCTGGTAGGACTTGGCGAACGTCTCGGTGAAGTCCACCGGGTCGTCGCCGATGATCTCCTGCACCGGGGTGCCGTCGACGGCCGCGCGCTCCCAGAGATCGACCAGGTCGGTGAACATCTGGGTGATGGTGTCGCCGTTGGTGATGCCGCCGTAGTACATGAAGTACCGGTGCATCGCGGTCGCGGCGATGCGGTAGGGCTCGGGGAGAGCCTCCATACGGGCCTTGTCCTGCTTGTACTGCTTCTTCTGCTCGAGCGATCCGGTGACCGTTTCGATCCACTTCGATGCCATGATCAGTTCCCTTCGATGGTCGTGCTGTCGGTGTCGTTGCTGTCTGTGTGGCGGAGCCGGTCGATGCGCTCTGCGAGGAAGCTCCAGGTCCTCCAGAACTCGGCGAGCTGCTCTCGACCCTGCGTGTTGATCGAGTACACCTTGCGCGGCGGGCCCTTCTCGGACGGGACCTTCTCCACGTCCACGAGGCCCTTCTGTTCGATGCGGACGAGCAGCGCGTAGACGGTGCCCTCCGCGATGTCCGCGAAACCCTGGTCCCGCAACCGCGCCGTGATCTCGTATCCGTACGCGGACTGCTCGGCCAGGATCGCGAGCACGATGCCTTCGAGCGAGCCCTTGAGCATCTCTGTCATCTGGTTTGCCATGCGATCACCTCCGATCTACTCTGTGTCGCTGACTACCAGTACAAAGTATCACTGAGTACCGGTACTTGGCAACACTGAATAGTGAAAAGTTTCTGAGTGCCCCAGAACGCGAGAACGCCCCGAGATCCGAAGATCTCGAGGCGTTCTCGATGCAGGGCGGCGTCAGCGCTTGCCGACGATCTGGCGGCCGACGAGGTCGCGCATGATCTCGTTCGTGCCGCCGTAGATGCGGTGGACGCGGGCGTCGGTGAAGGCCCGGGCGATCGGGTACTCCATGATGTAGCCGTATCCGCCGTGCAGCTGCACTCCGGTGTCGAGCACCTCCCACTCGCGCTCTGTGGCCCAGAACTTCACCTTCGCGGCATCCTCGGCGGTGAGCTTGTCGTCCTTGTAGGCGAGCAGGGCGCGGTCGATGTAGGCCCACATCGCGTCGGTGGTCGCGGCCATGTCGGCGAGGCGGAAGCGGGTGTTCTGGAAATCAGCGATGCGCTCGCCGAACGCCTCGCGGTCCTTCGTGTACGCGACGGTCCAGTCGAGGGCCGCCTGCGCGGCGGCCGCGGCGGCGACGCCGATCGACAGGCGCTCGAGCGGCAGGTTCAGCATCAACTGGATGAACCCCTGCCCTTCCTTGCCGCTGATGAGGTTCTCGTCGGGGATGAAGACGTCCGTGAAGCTGAGCTCTGCGGTGTCCCAGCCGTGGAAGCCCATCTTGCTGAGCTTCTTGCCCTGGTCGAAGCCCTCCATGCCCTTCTCCACCAGGAGCAGGCTGAAGGCGTCAGGGCGATTGCCCTCGCCCGTCTTGACGAAGGTGACGACGACGTCGGCCGTCGTCCCGGACGAGATGAATGTCTTCGCGCCGTTGAGGATGTAGCCGCCGTCGACCTTCTTGGCGTTGGTCTTGATCCCGCGGAGGTCGCTGCCGGCGCCGGGATCGGTCATGGCGAGCGCGCCGAGCACCTCACCGGTCGCCATCCGCGGAAGCCACTTCTCCTTCTGCTCCTGCGTGCCCATGTGCACGAGGTACGGCACCGCCAGATCGTCCTGGATGCCGAAAGCACCCGCGAGGGATCCGGCACCGGCCGCGATGACCTCTTCCATCACGATCGTGCGGAAGCGGTAGTCCTGCAGCATCCCCGCGCCGCCGAACTCCTCCGGGACGGACAGACCGATCAGGCCCGCCTCGCCGGCGGCACGCATGGTGTCGCGGTCGATCTCGCCCGCGGCATCCCACCGCTCGATGGCCTCATTCGAGACGTGTCGCTTCACGAAGTCCTTCACGAGATCGCGGAATGCCTCGTGGTCCTCGTCGTAGATGTCGCGTTCCATGCCGTCCTCCCGAACGTCGTCGTTGCTGCCGCGATTCTATGCGGATGCCTGGGCGCCGGAGCAGTCGATTGTGGAATGCGTTCCCACAATCGGTGGCACTGGGTTCCGTGATTGTGGGGAGTGGCCAGAGCGCTCCGTAGACTCATCGGATGCCGACGATGCCGTACTCCCCTCTGGCCATCGACCAGGACGAGGTGGCGTACGAATACGGACCTGACTCCGCGCCGCGACCGGACGTCCGATCAGGGCGCATCATCGAGCTGGCGCTCGACGACAGCGCCGCATATCCGGGGACGACACGGCGGATCTGGATCCATGCACCCGCGGGGCACGACCCGAAGGCGGAAGCCGCGGTCATGCTGTTCAACGACGGCTGGTGGTATCTCGACCCGGACGGCGACGTCCGCGGCGGCATCGTGCTCGACAATCTCGCCGCGGCAGGATCCCTCCCGCCGATGGTGTCGGTCTTCGTGGACCCGGGGATGCTGCAGACGCCCGACGGGCCGGTGAAGAACCGCAACGCCGAATACGACGCATCGGATTCGAGATACGCGGACTTCCTCGTCGAGGAGGTCCTCCCTCTCGTCCATCAGCACTTCCGCATTTCATCGGATCCGGTCGCCCGAGCGATCTGCGGCGGTTCCAGCGGCGGGAACGGCGCTTTCACGGCGGCATGGCATCGCCCGGATGCCATCACGAAGGTCATCGCCTTCAACGCCAGCTTCGCGCAGATGCCCGGCGGCAACCCGTATCCCCGGCTGCTCGCGTCGGGTGCTGTTCGACCGTTGCGGGTCCTCCTGCACGCCGCTCATCGCGACCTCGGCTGGAATCAGCCGGACCGCAACTGGTTCGCCGAGAATCTCGAGACGGGCGCCGCTCTGTCTCGAGCGGGTCAGGACGTCCGGCTCGTCGTGGGTGACGGCGGGCACAGCCCGAACCACGGCGGGGTCCTGCTGCCGGATGCTCTGCGATGGGTATGGCGTGCGGACGAACCCGCGGACTCGCCGGTTCAGCCCACGTAATCCGGCGCCGCAGGGAGCCCGAAGAACTCCTCGAGAGTCGTGTAGCCGCCGGCGTTGTACGCCGAGGCGAGCTCGGGGCCGATGTAGCGCAGGTGCCACGGCTCGGGCGAGTAGCCGGTGATCGGGGTCGTGCCGTCGAGGTAGCGCACGATGTAGCCGTACTCCCACGCGTGCGCGTTCACCCAATCGCTCTCGCTCGTGCCGCCGAACGCGCGGATGCCGCCGCATCCGTTGCTGCACGACACCACGTCGAGCGCGAGACCGGTCTGGTGCTCGCTGTACCCCGGCCGCGCAGACACTTCGTCGGCCGCGCGCTGACCCGTGGCGGCGACGTGCTGAGAGTACGTGTTCTCCTGCATGCCGTACGAGCGGTACCCGTTGTTCATCCCGAGGACGCCGGCCCCGGCATCCGACAGCGCCCCGGCAAGCGCGTTGATGGCGTCGGCAGGCGCGGCGAGCACCGACCCGGCGGTCGTCGTCGTCTGCAATCGCGTGTCGACGAGCCCGGTGGGCGTGAAGTCGGGCGCGAGCGGGCGAGCCTTGTTGGCCACGACCCAGATGCGATTCGGGTCGCTGAGCGAGATGCACGGCGCATTGCCTGCGGCCACGGCGGCGCGGAATGCCTCCCCGCCGCCGAAGGCGGCGATCGTCGCGGGATCATCACCGGCCGCCAGGGCGGCCTGCACCGCGGCATCCGAACACGGGTCGGCGGCGACCGTCGCCTCCACATCCACCGGAGGCAGGTGCATCGCCACCGCGGGAACGGGCTGCTCGACCGGAGCGGGGGCCGGGACCTCGGCGAGCGCCCACAGCGCGCCGAGCGCCGTCACCGCGAGACCGATGGGCAGCGCGAAGGCCAGGGTACGGGGTCGCGGCGCGGCATGTCGGGGTGCCATCGCCTCGCTCATCCGTCCATTCTCTCCTGTGGAGCTGAGAGACCCCAACCCGCCCGACTTCCGGAGTTCGACTCTCGACGAGTCGCTCTTGCGATTCTTTCGTTCCTTTGTTCTAATGGGGAAATGCGATGGCAGGGGCAGACGATCGACGACGCGGACGAGTCCGCGCTGCCAGGGCTGGAGAATCGCAGCGGGATCGTTCGATCTGTGACGACCCCCGAGTTCGCGGGGATGACGTTCCATGAGGTGCTCTCGAAGTCCGCACTGAACAAGGTTCCCGGCCCATCGCGCATGCCCTTCTCGTGGACGATCAACCCGTATCGCGGGTGCAGTCATGCGTGCGTCTACTGCCTTTCCCCGGACACGCTGATCCTGTGCGGCGACGGCAGGCAGCGTCCCCTGAGCGAGCTCGAGGTCGGTGACGAGATTGTAGGCACGGCCGTGCAAGGGGCCTACCGGCGCTACGTACGCACCGTTGTGAAGGCGAAGTGGTCGACGATCAAGCCCGCCTATCGCGTGGTACTGGCCGACGGCACCGAGATCGTCGCGAGCGGAGATCACCGCTTCCTCACGGAACGCGGCTGGAAGCATGTGGCGGACGCCGAATCGGGCCAACGTCCGCACCTCACCCTGAACAATCGTCTGCTCGGCTTCGGGAACGGGCCAGCCCTCACTATCGAACATCCCGGCCCTGATTATCGCCGCGGCTACCTCGCTGGAATGATCCGTGGCGACGGAATGATCTTTCACCGTGCCTATCCGAGCGCGCAGCGAACCCGCATCGTCCACAGATTTCGGCTGGCACTGATCGATGATGAGGCCCTGGTTCGCACTCAGGGTTTCCTGCTCGATGAGGGCGTATCGACATACACTCGGCCCTTCGCTGTCGAGACCTCAACGCGCAGTGCCGCAACCGCGATCCATACGGCAGTACGCAACGATGTGGAGACGATCGAGAGCATCATCGTCGCCCCCGCCGAGCCGAGTCGGGAGTGGCATGCCGGGTTCTTGGCCGGCATTTTCGATGCCGAAGGAAGCTGCTCCCAAGGTGTCTTGCGCTTCGCGAACAAGGACACGGAGATCATCGGCCTCATCACCGCAGCGATGCGCGCGCTTGCCATACCGCATGTGGTCGAGGCCGCGCGCAGCAATGGAGTGCGATACGTCAGGACGGTTGGCGGGTTACCAGTCCGTCGACGGTTCTTCGAACTCACCCGGCCCGCCATCACACGGAAGCTGTCGGTCGATGGGCTGGCAGTCAAGACCACCTCGGACCTGCGCGTCGTGAGCATCACACCCTTATCTGGCGAACGAGAATTGATCGACATCACCACCGGAACTGGCGATTTCGTTGCCAACGGTGTGATCAGCCACAACTGCTTCGCTCGCGGGACGCATCAGTACCTCGACCTCGACGGAGGCGCGGACTTCGATTCGCAGATCGTCGTGAAGACCAACGTGGTCGAGGTGCTGCAGCGCGAACTGCGACGCGGCAGCTGGCAGCACGAGACCGTCGCGCTGGGCACGAACACCGACCCGTATCAGCGCGCGGAGGGACGCTACAAGCTGATGCCGGGGATCATCCAGGCGCTTGCGGACTCGGGCACTCCGATGTCGATCCTGACCAAGGGGACGCTCATCCGCCGCGACATTCCCCTCCTCATCGAGGCGGCGAAGCGCGTGCCCGTCGATGTCCAGATGTCGATCGCGATGTACGACGACGATCTGCAGAAGACGATCGAACCGGGAACCCCCACGACGCAGGCGCGCCTCGACACGGTGCGCGCACTGGCGGATGCCGGTTTTCCGGTGACCGTCTTCCTGATGCCGATCATGCCCCACATGACCGACTCGGTCGCGGCGATCGATGCCGCCCTCGCACGCATCAAGGCGGCCGGGGCCGCCCGCGTCATCTACGGCGCCCTGCATCTGCGCCCCGGGGTGAAGCCGTGGTTCATGCAGTGGCTCGGGGAGCATCGCCCCGACCTCGTCGCGTCCTACCGCGGGCTCTACCCTGGTGTCTCCGCCGAGGCACCGAAGGGCTATCGACAGTGGCTCGCGAAACGCGTCCGACCCCTGATCCGGATGCATCGGCTCGACGGGCGCGACGAAGACGACCTGTACGCGGCGAGCCCACGAGGCACGCGCACGCTGCCGCCGCGTCCGGCCACGGTGCCCGCGGCATCCGCTCCGGCCGAGCAGCCGATGCTGTTCTGAGGACGCGCACGGCAGGGATGCGCCCGCCGGACGCGTAGGCTCGAGAGCTATGGCTATCGGCGCGATGATCCACACGTTCACGGTTCAGCTCGCCGACATGGATCGCGGGGTCTATGAGGAGCTGACGCTTCGTGTGGCGAAGCATCCGTCCGAGACCGACGCCTACATGCTGACGCGCGTCCTCGCCTACTGCCTGGAGTACACCGAGGGGATCACGTTCAGCGAGGGGCTCTCGTCCACCGACGAACCGGCCGTCGTCGTCCGCGACCTCACCGGACGCACCACCGCCTGGATCGAGGTCGGCGCACCGGACGCCGAACGCATGCATTACGGCAGCCGCCTCGCCGAGCGCACCGTCGTGTACACGCACCGCGACCCCGCGAAGGTGATCGCCGCGTGGGAGGGCAAGCGCATCCACGATGCCGACGGCATCCGCGTCTACGGCTTCGACGCCGGTTTCATCGACGCCGGCACGCGTGTCCTCGAGCGGCGCAACACCGCGACCCTCACGGTCACGGAGGCGCAGCTCTACCTGGATCTCAACGGCACATCGCTGTCATCGGCGGTGCACGAGCACCGGATCGACTGACGCGCGGTCGCGAGACTTAAGCTGCGGCGCGAGACCTGGCTGGAATGGCCAAGTCTCGCGCCGCAGAGTACGTCTCGCGAGGGTCAGGCGGTGAGATCCGAGGCGGTCGGAACCCGTCCGGCGATCTCCTCGATGACCTCGTCGCCGACGCGTGCCGACTCGAAGGGCGCGTCGATCTCGGCGCGCTGGAGCAGCTCGGTCATGCGACGCTGACGCTGACGCGTGATCAGGGTCACGACACGGCCCGAGCGACCGGCGCGACCGGTACGACCGGAGCGGTGCATGTACGTCTTGTACTCGTCCGGAGCATCGGCCTGCACCACCAGGTCGATGTCGTCGACGTGGATGCCGCGGGCGGCGACGTCCGTCGCGACGAGGACCTGCACCTTGCCCGACGTGAGGCGCGCCAGGTTGCGGGTGCGCTTGGCCTGGTTGAGGTCGCCGTGCAGCGAGACCGCAGAGATGCCGATCTCTTCGAGCTGCTCGGCGAGCATCTCGGCGTAGGCGCGGGTGCGTGCGAACACGAGGGTCTGTCCCTCGCGGTCGACGAGCGACGCGAGGATCTCGGCCTTGTCCCGGTGCTCGATCACGAGCACGCGGTGCTCGATCGTGCCGGAGTCCTGCGTCTCGCCGGCGACTTCATAGACCGCAGGATCGACCAAGAACTCCTCGACGAGGGCTGCGACCTCACGGTCGAGCGTCGCCGAGAACAGCAGCTTCTGGCTGCCTTCGGCGGTGTGACGGAGAATGCGCTGCACCGGCTCGACGAAGCCCAGCTCGCACATGTGGTCGGCCTCGTCGAGCACCGCGATGCGGCAGTCCGAGAGATCGAGCTTGCCCTGGTCGATGAGGTCCTCGATGCGACCCGGCGTGCCGATCACGATGTCGACGCCCTTCTTGAGGGCTCCGACCTGACGCCCCTGGGGCACGCCGCCGTAGATCTGGGTCGTGAACAGCCCAACGCTGCGTGCGATCGGCTGGATGGTCCGGTCGATCTGCAGAGCGAGCTCGCGCGTCGGAGCGAGGATGATCGCCCGCGGGGAGCGGCCGAACTCGCGCTTCTTGCCGGCCTGCGACTTCAGGATGCTTTCGACCAGCGGAGCACCGAACGCGATCGTCTTGCCGGAGCCGGTGCGGCCACGGCCGAGCACGTCGCGGCCTTCGAGTACGGCCGGGATGCTGGCAGCCTGGATCGGGAACGGCGACACCGCGCCCATGTTGGCCAGGGTCTCGACGATGTTGGACCCGAGGCCCAGGTCCGCGAAGGTCACGTTCTCGACCTCGGCCGCCTGCACAGTCTTCGCTTCGAGGCGCTCGTGGACGACATCCTGAGCCTGCTCGACGTGCGAACGGGCGGCCGGCTTCGTCGTGGCGTTCCAGTTGTCGCGACCCGGACGCTGCTCGGTGCGACGGTCATCGCGACGCGAACGGTCGTCGTTGGTACGAGGACGCTCCTGGCGGTCGCCGTTGTAGCGGGGACGCTCGGCGCCGCGATCGTTGTTGTATCGGGGGCGCTCGGCGCCACCGTCACGGTTGTAGCGAGGGCGCTCCGCACCACCATCACGGTTGTACGACGGACGCTCAGCGCCACGATCGTTGTTGTAACGAGGACGCTCCGCACCACCACCACGGTTGTACGACGGACGGTCACCGTCACGACGCGGACGCTCCGCCCCACCGTCACGGTTGTAACGCGGACGCTCCGCACCACCGTCACGGTTGTAACGCGGGCGCTCCGCACCACCATCACGGTTGTACGACGGACGCTCAGCGCCACGATCGTTGCTGTAACGCGGACGCTCCGCCCCACCGTCACGGTTGTAACGAGGACGCTCCGCACCACCGTCACGGTTGTACGACGGGCGGTCACCATCACGACGGGGACGCTCAGCGCCACCACCACGGTTGTACGACGGACGCTCTGCCCCACGGTCGTTGCTGTAACGCGGACGCTCCGCACCACCACCGCGGTTGTACGACGGGCGGTCACCATCACGACGCGGACGCTCAGCGCCACGGTCGTTGTTGTAACGGGGACGCTCGCCGTCGAAACGACGCTCGCCGCCGGTGAAGCGCGGACGCTCGGCCGACCCGCCGCGCTCGTCGCGGTGGTGGGGAGCCTCACGGCGACCGGACTCGGCACGGCCCCGGATCGAGCGGGCCTCGTCGCGGCCGGCGCGCTCCTGTTCGGTCCAGCGGCCCTTGGGCGCCCCGGACGCGGAGTCGGGACGGTAGCCGCGGTGCTTCGGGCTCTTGTGACCAGGACCGGTCGGGCGCGACGCGGAACGGTCGTCACCGGCATCCGCACGGGGCGGACGGCCGTCGTTGTGACGATCGCGGAATGGGGTCTTCTTGGCGTAACGCGGCTCGAAGTTCGCCGCCGGGCGTCCGCCCTTGGGCTTGTGGTTCTTGGGCATGAGTGTGTCCTTCTGGGTTCTCGACACGAGAACAGCCGTCTGGGCGCGCACGCGCAGACAGATCCGGACATCCGTCGGCCGGGGCCATTCATGTGATGGTTCATGCGCGTCGAACGACGCTCACCATCGGCCCCTGGACTCACACTTCACACAAGAATCGCCCGCGCCGCAGCGCGGCTGTCCGAAGCCGACCCTTACAGGGTACCGCGACTACCTGAGAGGACCCCCGTACGATGTCGGGGTGACCTCTCTCTCCCCCACCGGCACCCAGATCCAGCTGCAGCGCGGTGCGGTCACCGCGCAGATCACTCAGGTCGGGGCAGCCCTTCGATCACTGACCGTCGGAGGCATCGGCCTCGTGCCGCCCTACCCGCTCGGCGAACCGACCCCCTCGTGCTCCGGCGTCGTCCTCACTCCATGGCCGAACCGCGTCCGCGACGGCCTATGGGACGACGAGGGCACCACCCGCCAGCTCGCCGTCACCGAGCCCAAGTTCGACAACGCCAGTCACGGGCTGCTCCGCTTCGCCGCCTACGAGGTGTCGCCCGCAGAGTCCTCGGTCACGCTGCGCGCGACGATCGTCCCGCAGACCGGCTGGCCGTACGAGATCGGTACGACCGTGACGTACACGCTCACCGACACCGGCATCGCGGTCGAGCACATTCTCGAGAACCGATCGGATGCCGCGGCCCCCGTCGCGCTCGGCACCCACCCGTTCGTCACGATCGACGACGTCGATCCCCACGATCTGGTGCTCACGGTCCCGGCGGCGACGCAGTTCGACGTCGACGACCGCATGCTTCCGACCGGCACGTCGCCGGCACCGGCCGCGGTGCGCGACGGTGTGCGCCTGGGCGACATCGTGCTGGATACCGGATTCGCCGATCTGACCCGGGATGCCGATGGCCGAGTGCGTCATTCCCTCACGGCACCGGATGGTCGGCGCGTCACCCTGTGGCAGGGCGAGGGCTTCGACTACGTCCAGGTGTACACGACGACCTCGTACCCCGGTCAGGCTCTCGCCGTCGCGATCGAGCCGATGACGGCGCCGGCGGATGCTCTGAACAGCGGTCTCGGCATCCGTCGTCTTCTACCAGGCGAGAGCTGGACCCTGCGCTGGGGCATCGAGCTCGGCTGAATCGGCACTCCGCGTCGGACTCGCTTCGCTCGCTCGACGAACGAGGGCGCGTCAGTGCAGCGGGTTGGCCGGCGGGAGGCCGGACTGGCGCTCGCGCAGTTCGCGACGCGTTCGCGCCTGTTCGCTCTGATCGACGGAGGCCGCCACCGCAGATGCCGCAGCGGCAGCAGCCGCAGCAGCAGCCGCGGCAGCCGAGGCTGCGGCAGCCATCGCCGAGTGCGCCGACTGACTCGAGTAGGACGACTCCTCCTCGTAGTGAGTGAGATGATGCGTCCGCTCCGATCGCTCCAGCTCGGTCGACGGCTGCGGCGGCACAGGCGCGGCGGCCGACGGCGCAGGAGCCGATGCCCCGCCCGTCGCCCCTGCGTCCCGCGCCGCAGCACCCGCCCCGACGACCGCCAGAGCGCTCACCAGAGGATCCGCGGCGACTCCGCTCGCGGGCCCCGAGGCATCCGGACCCGGCTCGGGCGCAGGCCCGGCAGGTCCGCCGTCTCCGTCACCGCGCGCCGCGCGCTTGGCAGCCCGTCGCTCCTTCGCACCCTCGACGAGGTTGTAGAGGGTCGGCAGCACGATCAGCGTCAGGATCGTCGAGGAGACGAGCCCGCCGATCACGACGATCGCCAGCGGCTGCGAGATGAACCCGCCGTGGCCCGTGATGCCGAGCGCCATCGGCGTGAGCGCGAAGATCGTCGCGAGCGCCGTCATGAGGATCGGACGCAGACGCTTCTCGCCACCCGCCATCACGGCATCCCGTGCCGACAGGCCCTTCTCGCGGTACTGATTCACCAGGTCCACGAGCACGATCGCGTTCGTCACCACGATGCCGATGAGCATCAGCACGCCGATGAGCGACGCGACGCCGAGCGGCACACCCGTGACGATCTGCAGCAGGATCGCGCCGGTCGCCGCGAACGGCACCGAGACGAGCAGCAGCAGCGGCTGACGCAGCGACTTGAACGTCGCCACCATCACGACGTACACGATCAGGATCGCCGCGAGCATCGCGAGCCCCAGCTGCGAGAACGAGTCGGCCTGCTGCGAGGCGACGCCGCCCACCTCGGCGCTGGCGCCGTCCGGCAGGTCGACCTCTTCCAGCGCCGTGTTCACCGAGGCGGTCGCCACGGCGAGGTCGTCGGATGCCGGGGGCACCGTGACGGTGGCCGTCCGGCGTCCCTGCTGGGTCGTGATCGACGTCGGGCCCTCGCGCTCCTCGACGGTCGCGACATCCTGGAGTTCGATCATGCCCGCAGGCGTCGGGATGGCCAGCTCACGCAGCGCCTCGACCGTGGTCGGCGGCTCGGGGTCGGCGAGGTAGATCGTGAGCGACGTGCCGTCCAGTTCGATGGAACCCGCCTGCTGGGGCTGCATCGCGCTCGACACGATCGATCCGACGGCGACCTCGCTGAGACCCGCGGCGGCCGCGGCATCCCGATCGACGACGACGCCGATGTACGGCAGCGAAGCGGCCAGGTTGTCGGTGACGGTTCCGATGCCGTCGCGGCCGTCGAGCTCGGCCGTCACGGCATCCGTCGCGTCCTGCAGCGCCTCGGCGCTCGGTGCCGTGATGTCGACCTCGATGTCACTGCTGCCGAATCCGGCTGAGGCGGCCACCGTGATCTCTCCGACGCCCTCGAGGTCGTCGACGGCGTCCTGCACGTCCGTGCGCAGCTGCTCCTGATCGACATCCGGGTCGGTCTGGATCGAGTAGTTGATGCCCGCACCGCCCGAGAACGCGTCGCGCAGCGACGAGCCGCTCGAGCCGATCGAGACCTGCACGGTCTCGATGCCGTCGACGTCCATGAGCGCGTCCTCGACGACCACGGCCGCCTCGTCCTGCGACTCGAGGCTCGCGGTCGGGCCGAGATCCTGCGTGACGGTCATGGTGTTCTGACCGGAGTCGCTGAGGAAGTTGACCTTCATGAGCGGAGCTGCGGCGAGCGTCGCGCCGAGCACGACGACGGCGATCACGACCGTGATGCCGGAGTGCTTGAGCGTCCAGTTCAGGATCGGGCGATATCCCTTCTGCAGCGCCGTCGGAGGCGCGTCGGGGTGCTCGGGGTCGATCTGCTCGCCGTGCTCGTCGAGCAGCGGCTTGCCGGGGCGCAGGAACCAGTACGCGAGCACCGGCACGATCGTGAGCGCCACGAGCAGCGACGCCGCCATCGCGATCGTCACTGTCATGGCGAAGGGCCGGAAGAGTTCGCCCACCATGTCGCCGACGAACACGATCGGCAGGAAGACGGCGACGGTCGTGATCGTGGATGCCGTGATGGCACCCGCGACTTCGCGCACGGCGAGCACGATCGCGCTCATCTTGTCGGCGTCGCCGACGTAATGGCGCTTGATGTTCTCGATCACGACGATCGAGTCGTCCACCACGCGACCGATCGCGATCGTCAGAGCACCGAGGGTCAGGATGTTCAGCGTGTAGCCGAACGCCTGCAGGCCGATGAACGTGATCAGCACGCTGGTCGGGATCGAGATCGCCGTCACCAGGGTCGAACGGATCGACAGCAGGAAGACCAGGATCACGATGACGGCGAAGACGAGACCCAGCAGACCTTCGGTCGCGAGCGTCTCGATGGACTGCTGGATGAAGGGCGCCTGATCGAACACGACCGTGAACTCGGCATCCGGGAACGCCTCGGAGATGTCGTCCAGCGCCGCGAGGACACCGGAGGACACCTCGACCGTGTTGGCCGCCGGGAGCTTCGTGATCGAGATCGTGATGGCGTCCTCGCCGTCGACGCGGGAGATCGACGTCACCGGGTCGGTGTCGAGTGCGACCGTCGCGACGTCGCCGATCGTCGCGTCCGTGCCGACCAGAGGCAGAGCGGCGATGTCGTCGACGGAGCCGAGCTTGGCTCCCGTCTGCACGGTGAAGGTGTCTTCGCCCTCGGTGATCTCGCCACCGGGGAAGAGCACGCCGTTCTGCTCCAGCGCGTCGTTGATCGCCTGGGGGCTGACGCCGCGCTCCATGAGAGCCGCGTCATCCGGCGTGATGGTGACCCGCTCGCCGACGCCGCCGACGATCTCGGCGGCGTTGACGCCGGGGACGTCCTCGAGGTCGGGGACCGCGACGTTCTCGAGATCCGCCTGCACGGTCTGCGCGTCGTCGAACCCGGTGACGGCGACCTGGATGACGGGCAGATCGTCGATCGACACCGACAGCACCTGCGGCTCGACCTCCTCCGGCAGCTGCTGCGAGATGCGGTTGATCGCCTGCTGCATCTTCTGCTCGGCGGTCGCGAGATTCTCGCCGTACGCGAAGGTCGCCTGCACGATCGACGCATTGGTCGTGCTCGTCGCGGTGGTCGATTCAAGCCCCGGCACCCCCTGGATGGCGGTCTCGATGGGCGTGGACACGTCGTTCTCGACGACCTCCGGCGATGCACCGGGGTAGCTGGTCATGACGATCAGCGCCGGCAGCTCGAGCGAGGGGATGAGCTCCTGCTTGAGGTTGTTCAGAGCGAGCCCGCCGAAGACGGCGGCGACGATCGTGATCAGCGCGATCAGTGCGCGATTCTTCAGACTCAGGACGGCGAGTTTCGACAAGGCTGTTCTCTCTCGGTCGGTCAGACGGATGCTGTGGTTGACGGAGTCGACGCCGGCGAACGGAGGATCCCGGCGAGGGCGTCGCGGATGAGCTCTTCGTCGAGCGGCTCGTCGTGGATCTGTGAATGCCACAGTACGCCGTCGATGAAAGCGGTGGCTGCCCTCGCGCGGTCCACGCCGTGAACGGGCGCGATGAACCGGACGACCTCGTCAGACCAGTGCCGAGCGAGCTCACGGACGCGCGGATCGTGCACGGCCGCTGTGACCACGGCGCGTTCGGCCTGGATGCTGCGCGCCTCGGCGAGCGCCGCACTGACCAGACGGGCGATGACGTCCGGCGTCACGCCTTCGGCGAGGACGGTCTGCCGTGTGCTGTCGAGACGCAGATCGACCTCGGTCGCGAGCGCGTCGAGCGCCGCATCCCTGAGGTCGTCGAGCGTGGCGAAGTACTGCGTCGTGGCGCCCAGCGGCACGGCGGCGCGCGCCGCCACCTTGCGGTGCGTGATCGCATCGACGCCGATCTCGACGATCAGCTCGGCCGCGGCCTCGATGATCGCCAGACGGCGCGCCTCAGGGTCGCGCCTGCGGCGAAGGTCTGCGCCCACCACGACTCCCTGCTGCCCGACTTCTGTACTTTTGTACAGTTTCACACGCCGACCATTGAGAGGATGCTGTGAGTCAGCGGCACTCGAGCGAGGGGGAGAAATGGGTACGACGGCGGAATTCGATGCGGCGTGGGAGCGCGCGAACGCGGACCCGAGCATCGCTCAGGCAGAGTGGGCAGCGGCGCTGCCCCTGGCGCGCGAGGGCTTCCGCGTCGATCCGGACCTGTGGCTCATGCGAATGCGCATGGCGGTGTCGAAACTCGAGGACATCGCGACGTCACCCGAGATCCGTGCCGCGTCTGAAGAAGCCGTACACGAGATCCTCGCCTACGGTCGGGCTGGTGCGGATTCGGACCCGCAGCGGCGCGACCTGCTCGTCACCATGCTCAACAGCCACTCGATGCGACTGGAATCCGAGGGCCGGCTCGAAGAGAGCCTCGCGCTCGCGTCGGAGCAGAGAGACCTGGCCGAAGCCGACGCGGTGGCAGCGCCGGCGGACGGGAGGACAGCGAGCATCCTGCAGCACGCACGCGACAGGCTGGCCGAGCTGCGTCTGGCGACGGGAGACGCCGTCGGCGCGCTCGAGATAGCGAATGCCCTGGTCGCCACCTCGCGCGCGAACGGCGAGGATCCGTCGCAGGCGCCCAGCGGTCTGCCTGCCTGGTTGGAGTTGCGGGCCCGCGCCCTGGCCGCGGTGGGCGACGTCGCGCAGGCGCGGGCCGAATTCGAGACCGCTCTCGAATGGAAGCGCGGCAGGGTGCGCACAGGACGCTTCTTCCTCGCGCACCTCGACCTGGCCGAGGCCCTCGACGAGTATGCGGCGATGCTGCGCGGGATGGGCGACGAAGCCGACGCGCTCGCTGCCGAGCAGGACGCGGAGCGCGTTCGAGTCGAGAAGACCGCTTAACTCCAGAGCGATCCGAGCGCGAGCCCGGCTCCCGCGGCCAGGATCGACGACGCAAACGTCCCGAGCAGGTGCAGGACCGACACCTGGCGCGCCCCGTCGCGCCACAGCCCGATCGTGTCGAGCATCGCGGTGCTGAAGGTCGTGTATCCCCCGAGGAATCCGACGCCGACGACGAAGGCGGCGTCCGGCAGTGCGGCGGTCACGATCCCGAGCGCAAAGGACCCCGTGATGTTCACGATCACGATTCCCCACGGGAACGCCCGCTGCACTCCCGGCCGCATCGCCTTGACCGCGGCCGTGACGCCGACGCTGACCAGGTACCGTGCAGCGGCACCGAGACCACCGGCGAACGCCGCGAGCACGAACACGAGAGGTGTCATGTCATCGGCCTCGATCGTGCGATCCGGATGCCGGCGACGGCGGCCGCGACCCCGAGCACGAGACTCAGGGCGGCATAGAGCACTGCCTGCAGCGGAGCATCCGTCCACAGCTGCACCGAGCCGACCGCGAACGCGCTGTAGGTGGTGAAGCCGCCGAGGATTCCGGTGCCGAGGAAGATCTTGAGGTTGGCCCGAGGGCCGTCAGTCGGCCAGGCCGTCAGGATGCCGATGAGGAAGGCGCCCACGACGTTCGCGGTGATGATCGCGAACGGGAAGCCCCCGGCATCCGGAATCGCCAGCGTGAGAGCGAGTCGGGCCGCCGTGCCCAGTGCGCCGCCGAGCGCCACGAGCACAGCGCGGCGGACATGGATCACGTTCGCCACTGTAGCTCGCCCCACCCCTGCGTTCGAATCGCGCGAATTGCTGTTCCCGAGTGGGATCTGCAGCGATTCGCGCGATTCGAAACCCGTTACAGGTTCGCCTCCGCGTAGACGCGGAGCGCGTCGCGGACGAACTCGGCGCCGCGGGTGCCGCCGTCGCTTGTCGCGTAGTTCGCGCCGAAGCGCGGGTCGGCGACATACATCTCACCGAGACCGACCACGTAGCCCTTGACGTCACCGCCCGGCACGGCCGCGGGTGTGCCGGGCACTCCCGTCAGCCACTCGACGTGACGGGCGGCGATCGCCTGCGCCTCGTCGGATGCCGGATCGATGCCGCTCTCGGCGGCGGCGATCCAGTCGCGTCCGAGATCGGACACCAGCTGCTGCCAGTCGGTGCGCTCGGCATCCGTCATGCTGCGCCACCAGCGGTCGCTGTCGGCGTAGGCCTTCTTGCCCCAACGGTCTTCGACCTCCTCCTTGTACTGGGTGTGGTCGAAGCCGTCGAACATGTTCTCTGCCATGAGTTCTTCACCTCCTCTCAATGCGTTGATGGTGGATTCGACCGACGCGATCTGGCGCGCCAGCCTGGTCTGCTCCTCGCGCAGGAGCGCGAGGTGGGTTTCGAGTGCGGATTCTTCGGCGCGCTCCCGCGACAGCACTTCGGCGATCTGCGGGAGGCCGAGTCCGAGCTCGCGCAGCAGCAGGATGCGCTGCAGCCGCACGAGCGCCTGCTCGTCGTAGTGCCGGTAGCCGTTGTGCGCGATGCGCGTCGGTGCCAGCAGACCGATGTCGTCGTAGTGACGGAGCGTGCGGCTCGTCGTGCCGGCCAGTCGTGCGATCTCCTGGATCGACCAATCGCGTGTGCCCACGGCATCCTCCTCTCGTTGCGATATCTCCACCGTAGAAGTTGACGCTGCGTCAAAGTCAAGCGCGACCGGAAGAATCTTTTTGACAAACTCGAGATATATCGTGTTATTCTCCTAATACGCGATATATCTCGATATCGCCCAACCCAGGAGAACAGACATGACCGAGAAGTGGCTCATCGCCCCCGGCGAGGAACGCGTCATCGACATCGCCCAGGCGACCAAGCTGAAGATCGGCCTGGTCGGCGGTCAGGTCGATGTCGTCGCACACGACGAACCCGGCATCCGCATCGAGGTGCACGGCGTCACGACCAAGGACCTGCGCATCGAGTCCGACGGCACGCAGATCGAGATCGATCACCCGCAGATCGGGTGGGACAACTTCCTCGAGGTGTTCCGCAACTTCGGCTCGGGCGGCCCCAAGGCAGAGGTCAGCGTGGCGGTGCCTCGCGGCATCGCACTGAACCTCGGCGTCGTCAACGCCGGCGCACTGGTCTCTGGCCTCGCGAACGACGCGAAGCTCAACACCGTCTCGGGCGACATCATCGTCGACACCCACACCGGCGACCTGTCGGTGAACACCGTCTCCGGCGACGTCCAGATCCGCGAGCTGACCGGTTCGATCAACGCTAACAGCGTCTCCGGTGACGTCGCCGTGACCGGCTCGGTCCGCAGGATCACGATCGACACCGTCTCGGGTGCGATCTGGGCCGACGCCACCGGCAACATCAACACGATCAACCTGAACACCGTCGCCGGCAACAGCACGATCCGCCTCGAGGAGACCCTCCCGGCGAACTACGTGATGCGCTCGATGAGCGGCCGCGTCATGGTCGACGGCATCGACCGAGGCGCCACCGGGCCCACCAACTACACCGGTTCGGCGGGAGAACTGGCCGGAAGCTTCGTCGACGTCCGCGCCAACTCGGTCTCCGGCGACATCACGGTGCTGCGTCAGCCCGTTCGGACCGTCGCGGATGACGAGGAGTGGGAAGCATGACACCCGCAGTCTTCTCCCACGGCGACCTGCGCCTGTACCTGCTCTCGCTGCTCGCGGAGTCCCCGCAGCATGGCTACGGCATCATCCAGGCGCTGACCGACCGCACCGGAGGCACGTACACGCCCAGTGCCGGCACCATCTATCCTCGGCTCGCCAAGCTCGAGGAGGAGGGTCTGGTCACCAAGACCGTCGACGGCCGCACCACGATCTACGCGATCACGGATGCCGGGCGAGCCGAACTCGCCTCGCGTGAGGACGACCTCGCCGGCATCGAGGACGACCTGGCCGACTCGGTCCGCCTGATCGCCAACGAGGTAAGGCAGAGCGTGCAGGAGGCGATGAAGAGCCTGCGCGCGGATCTCGCCTCCGCAGCCAACGAGGAGCGCAAGGGCGCCAAGACGCGGCCGCGCGCCGCGGGACCCGACGACCCGCGCGTCGCCAGTCGCGAAGAACTCGGCCGAGCGGATGCCGTGGTCAACGCATTCCGCGCCCGCATCCGCAGCGATCTGCGCACGCACGTGGCACGCGGCGGCGTGCTCGCAGCATCCGTCGTCAGCGAGCTCGAGAACGCACTGGACACCGCGGCGAAGGCCGTGACGCGCGCGCTGAAGGACTGAGTCCCTACTCGGTCCAGATCTCGGCCTGGTCGTCCGGCACCGGCTCATCCAGCGGGACGACCAGGATCGAGCGGTGCTGACGGTGGGCGAGGCGGGCGGCGACCGAACCGGTGAAGAACTCGCGGATCGACTCGCCGATGCCGCGCTTGCGCGTGCCGATGACGATCAGCTGCGCGTCGAGCTTGCCGGCGAGCTGCTTGATCGCGAGGGCGGGGTCTCCGACGAGCTGGCGGGAGGTCCATGTCAGCCCGCTCCCCTGAAGCGCCTTGGTGGCCGCTTCGGTGACGTGCTCGAACTCGGCGGCACCGGTCTCGACGTTCATGTCGATCGGCGCCGAGTGGACGTAGCCGTCCGGATCCTCGTACGTGACGAAACGCGTGACGTCGACGTGAACGACCACCAGCGGAGCGCTCAGAAGCGTCGCGTAGCGGATCGCCTCCTGCAGCACGCGCGGGTTCTGCTCTGGCTGCATGCCGACGATCACGGCTTTCTGCAGTTCGCTGTTCTGGACGGCCTCTTCGGACGACGTGGAACCGGCATCTGACATGCGGATCGCTCCCTTCCCCGGGTCTCGAACGGCCAGCGACTCCGGCCCTCGTGCTATTCTGAATGCTACTCTTACCGGCGTTCAGCCGGTGTCGTGAATGCGCGGGCCCCAGATGCCCGCAGCTTAGATCGTGAGGGGGTCTCGCGCATGGGCCGTGGCCGTCAAAAGGCGAAGCACACTAAGATCGCCCGCGAACTCAAGGCGTACAGTCCGTCGGTGAACTACTCTGCGCTGGAGCGCGAGCTGGGTCATCCGACCGACGAAGACGCCTACGTCGACAAGTGGGCCGACGAGTACGCAGACGAAGACGAGGACGAACTCGAAAAGGCATAACGCCCGAGTTCGTCGATCGATGACCCCGTCGCACTGCGGCGGGGTCATCGTCGTACCCGAGAGCACCCGGTTCGGGATGGAAGGATGCTGTCATGCCCCGCGTCATCGCCCTGTACCGTCACCCCGTGAAGGGGTTCACACCCGAACTCCGCGATGAACTGCTGATCCAGCCGGACGGACGCGTCGCGGGCGACCGCGTCCTCGCCTTCCGGTTCGCGAATGCCGTGACCCCGGAGGACCGCGACGGGCTGGACTACTGGCCGAAGTCGCAGGGGCTCGCGCTGGAGTCGTTCCCCACGCTCTCCCAGCTCCGGTTGTCTTACGACGACGCCGCGCAACGCGTGCGGATCCTGCGAGAGGGCGCGATCCTCGTGGAGGCTGCACTGGACAACGCCGGACGCCGCGCGCTGTCGGACGCCGTCACCGGGTTCGTCATGGAGTCCGCCGAGGCGAAGCGCCTGCGGCGTCCGGGGCGGCTGCCGGTCGTGCTGGTCGGCGACGGCGCGCGCTCCCGATTCCAGGATCGTGCGCGCGGGTACGTCTCCGTGCACAGCACCGCGAGCGTGAACGCCCTCGGGGGTGCCCTTGAGCAGGAGATCGATGACCGCCGGTTCCGTTCGAACGTCGTGATCGACGGTGTGGACGCCTGGGAAGAGCTCGACTGGACCGGCCGGGTCCGCATCGGCGAGGTGAGCTTCTCCACGGCAGGGCCGATCGTGCGCTGTCTGGCCACCCACGCGAACCCCGACACCGGCATCCGCGACGCGCGGGTGCTGACGACTCTGACGTCGCGCATCGGTCAGGAAGAGCCGACCCTCGGCCGGCTTCTGCTGCTGGACGGCGTCTCCGGCGGCATGGACGATCATGGCCGGGGCGGCGTCATCCGGGTGGGCGACGAGGTGCGCGCCGGCTGATCCGCGCGCCGGTGACCATCAGCCTCCTGCTGCGCCTGAGCGCGTCGCTCAGGCGCAGCGGCAGATCATCCGGTCACGTCGGCACGGTCGACGGCGAACACCTGTGAATGGCCGTCCGGCGTCGTCACGGTGATCTCGGCGACACCGCTCCCGCCGGGGAAGACGCGCAAGGCGAGCCCGTCGAGGTAGTCGTAGTCCGGTCGATCGACCCGAGCACCCCACGGCAGGACCGCGCCGGGGCGGACGTAGAGCGGCAGGGTCGTGAAGTCGTGCGTCTCCCGCATCCAGCGACCGCCCTCCACGCTCTCGCCTGTGAACAGGCTGGTCCACGTTCCGGCGGGAAGGTAGAAGTCCACCTCGCCTGATTCCGTGAACACCGGCGCGACGAGAAGGTCATCGCCCAGCATGTACTGGCGATCGAGATGAGCGACGGCGGGGTCGGCCGGGAACTCGAACGACATCGGACGCATGAGCGGCACGCCGGTACGCGCGGCATCCAGGCCGGCTTGGAAGAGGTAGGGCATGAGACGCATCTTCAGGTGCGTGAAGATGCGCGTGACTTCGACGGCCTCCTCGTCGAAGGCCCACGGCACGCGGTAGGACTTCGAGCCGTGGAAGCGAGAGTGGCTGCCGAGCAGTCCGAACGCGGTCCAGCGCTTGAAGACGGCCGGATCCGGGGTTCCCTCGAATCCGCCGATGTCATGGCTCCAGAACGCGAATCCGCTCATGGCCAACGACAGCCCGCCTCGGAGCGTCTCCGCCATGGAGGGGAATGTCGATGTCGAGTCGCCACCCCAGTGAACGGGCATCGTCTGGCCGCCGGCGGTCGCAGAACGCGCGAACAGGACCGCTTCGCCCTCTCCGCGTTCCTCGACGAGCACCTCGTGCACCGCCTTGTTGTAGAGCTGCGCGTAGAGATTGTGCATGCGTGACGGGTCCGATCCGTCGAAGTAGTCGACCTCGAGCGGAATCCGCTCGCCGAAGTCGGTCTTGAAGCAGTCGACACCCTGCCGCATCAGCCGCCGCAGGTGCTCCTGGTACCACGCCGTCGCGTCGGGGTTGGTGAAGTCGACGAGCCCCATGCCCGCCTGCCACATGTCCCACTGCCACACCGAACCGTCCGGCCTGGTCACGAGGTAGCCCAGCGCGGCCGCCTCCGCGAACAGCGGCGAACGCTGGCCGATGTAGGGATTGATCCACACGCACACGCGGAGGTCCCGCTCATGCAGACGGGACAGCATCCCCTCCGGATCAGGGAACGTGCGCGGATCCCATTCGAAATCGCACCAGTTGAACTCGCGCATCCAGAAGCAGTCGAAGTGGAACACCGAAACCGGCAGTTCGCGCGTCGCCATCTCGTCGATGAACGACGTCACGGTCGCCTCGTCGTAGTCGGTGGTGAAGCTCGTCGAGAGCCACAGACCGTACGACCACGCCGGCACGACGGGGGGGCGGCCCGTGAGGGCGGTGTAGCGGGTGATCACATCCTTCGGGCTCGGCCCTGCGATCACGAAGTACTCCAGCACCTCCCCCGCCACCGAGAACTGCACCCTTTCGACCGTCTCGGATCCGATCTCGTAGGAGACATGGCCGGGGTCGTTGACGAGGACGCCGTATCCGCGGTTGGAGAGATAGAAGGGCACGTTCTTGTACGCCTGCTCGCTCGACGTGCCGCCGTCCGCGTTCCAGACATCGACCGATTGCCCGTTCTTCACCAGTGGACCGAAGCGCTCGCCGAGCCCGTGGATGAGCTCGCCCACCCCGAGATCGAGCTGCTCGTGGACGAAGGTACTCGGCCGTGCCGTCGAGCCGTCCGCCTGCGGGGTGAGCACGATCCCCGGATCGACCTGCGCGCCGGGGGCCAGGTGCACATACCCCTGCGCCTTGTGTCCGCTGCCGGTCACCCGCCGTCCGTCGACCTCGAACGACAGGTTCCAGGGCGCTCCCTGCGCGATGCGCGCGGTCAGGGCGCCGCTGGTGAGCACACCCCCCTCTTCGGTGAGGGATGTCGTGGCGCCGGCGCCCACACGATTCTCGGCGAGCGGGAACCCACCGTGCCACCGGCCGCCTTCGTGGTGTGCGATGCGCACCCGGATGACCCCCTCCATCGGCGAGGAGAGCGTCACCGTCAGCACCGGTCGGTTGAGCGTGTCACCGCGCCTGCCGATGGCGGCGGTCGGAGCGGTCACGACCAGCCCCTGCCCGTCCGCTGCGGCATCCGTCTGCCAGACGTCGTAGGCCTCCTGCGCGTACAGCGCTGTGACACCAGGCCTCAGCTGCCAGAAACCATCGGTGAACTTCATCGCTTCTCCCCTTCGACGGGTCGGGGATCCGCACGCAGATCGACCGCAGAACCCATTTTGTCAAGTAGTGAAACAATATACCGACGGGAGAAGGCCGACGCGAATCAGCGCGGCGCAGAACCTCGTCGCGTCTCGTGTCAGACGAGGAGGCGACGCATCGCGGCGACGGCCGCGCCGCGTGCGTACAGGCCGAACTCGAAGATCGGCCGTTCGATGAGGACCTCGTCCGGGTAGCCCTCTTCGAGGAACTCCGCGAGCGCGGCGCGGACGCTCCGGGGTGCGATCTCGAGCATGTCTGTCCCCTCGCCCATCACGGCGACGACTTCGGGGTCGAACGCATTCACGGCTTCGGCGATCGCAGCGCCCAGCGCCCGACCGGCGTCCTCGAAGGCCGCGCGTGCCAGGGCATCCCCCGCGCGTGCGCGCTCCAGCACCTGCTCGTATCCATCCGCCCCCGCGTTGTGCGCGATCGCCGGCATGGTCACGAAACTGTGCACGCAGTCGACATGGCCGTTGCGGCACACGCGACCGCGGCCGCCGATCCGCGTATGCCCGACGCGACCGGCCCGACCGTTTGCGCCGAGGTGCAGGTCACCGCCGAGGACGACACCCGAACCGATGCCCGCGCCCACACCGTAGACCACGAGCGACGAATGCCGGGCGTGCGTTCCGAACCAGTGATGCGCACCGGCGAGGGCATGAACGTCGTTCACGATCGCCGCCGGCAGATGCGCCGCCGATGTCACGAGATCCGCCAGGCGGACCGCGTTCCACCCGAGGAAGTTCGAGTGATGCAGAACCCCGCCCCCCTCGGCGGTGTCCGAGACGTCACCGGCCACAGCGATCCCGATCGCGACGATCTCGCCGCCGTCGACCCGCGGAATGGACCGGGCGATGAGGTTGACGACATCGGTCACGTCGCGACTGGGCAGGGGATGCTCGGCTTCTGCCACGACCCGCGCCTGCAGGTCGGTCACGACGAGGTACATCGTGTCCGCAGTGAGTTTCACACCGGCGAAGTGGGCCGCATCAGGGCGAAGCCGGAGCATCTCGGCGGGCCTCCCCCGCGATCCGGAGACCTGCAGCGCCCCTTCCATCACCAATCCGCCGTCGATCAGACCACGTGTCACGCGGGTGAGACTCGTTCGCGACAGCCCGAGCCGCTCAGCGATGCGCACACGCGGCTGCTCCCCGTGGAGCAGAAGCTCGAGAAGAACCCGGCGCTCGGTGTCGGGAAGACCAGGCCAGTACTCGACGGCCGGTGAGGAGACGGACACGACGACAGCCTAGCCGGGGGACGACGCCGGTCGCCCGGTCGCCCCGGCGAGTGCGCTCCGCACGCGCTCGGCATGACGGTCGATCAGATCGTCACGGCCGACCTGCGCCAACCACGCGGCATGCAGATCCCACAGCCGAATCGCGTCGTCCGGGCGCGCACCCAGCAGGTCATGCGATTCGGACGGGTCGCTTCGGACGTCGAAGAGCTGGACACCGTCACCGGGGTCGGTGTGCTCCACCACGCGGATCCCTCGTGCATTCGGGTCATCGCCGTGCGTGACGCGCAGCTTGAGATCACCGTTGCGCACGGCCGCCTGGAAGCCGCACTCCCAGTGCAGCTCGTCCCTCGTGCGCACTCCGGAGCGCAGCTGACCCGCTTGATCGACGCCGTCGATGTCGAGCGAGGCGACGTCGTACCCGGCCGCCGCCAACAGCGTCGGATAGAGATCCATCGAGCTGATGATGCCGTCCCGAGTGCCGCCGCCGCTCCAACCGCCTCCTGGCCAGCGCACGAGGAACGGGACACGCACTCCGCCCTCTGCGAGCGTGTACTTCGTGCCGCTGAGCGGCGCGTTGCTGCCGTAGTTGCAGGTCGAACCGCCATTGTCCGTCAGGTACACGACGATCGTGTTCTCTGCGATGCCGCGGTCCTCGAGCCGATCCAGCAGCGCTCCGATCTCCCGGTCCATCAGCTCGAGCTGAGCGAGGTAGTACTCGCGCCCGCGTTCGAGGTGGGGAGAGATCGCCCCGTCGTACCAGTCCGCGTACGTGACACCGCTGGACTCGTCCCAGTCGTCGCGTACGGGCAGGCCGCGGCGCTCCAGTTCCTCCGGCGGCAACTGCCAGCAGAAGTTGTGCACCGCGTTGAACGCGAGCATGGCGAAGAACGGCGCCCCGTCATCGTCCGAGATGAATTCCTGCGTGCGTCGCCCGAGCTCCGCGGTCAGGAAGCCCTCCAGCTCGACCTCGTCGCGTCCCTCGAACATGGGCTGCACGGCCATGCGCCAGTTCCCCTCGGGTCCGTACTCGTCGACGGCATCCTTCGTATGGCGCAGATAGTGCAGTCGTCCCTGCTGGCGGCCGGCGAGGCCGTAGTACGACACGTCGAACCCATGCTCGGGCGGGCACGCGCGATCACCGGGTTCATCCTGGCCGTAGTGCACCTTGCCGAAATAGCCGGTGCGATAGCCGTGCTCGCGGAATCGCTCGGCGAGCGTCGTCCGTTCGTCGGGGAACCGCGTGTCCAGGAACCAGGTCGATCCCCACCGTGCGGGGTGCGTGCCGGAGATCAGCGCACCGCGCGATGGATTGCAGATCGGCGCCGCCACGTACGCGTCGGAGCAGGAGATCCCCTCCGTCGCCAGCCGATCGAGCGCTGGCGTTCGCACCGCGGGATCGTGTCCCACGATGCCGCGGTCCGCGTACCCGTGATCGTCCGAAAGGATGAGGAGGATGTTCGGTGCCGTCATCGTCACCCCACGGATTCTATGACGACGCTCGCCGCCTGATCCTCGCGCACGACGGCGACTCCACCAGGGGCGATGACGAGGCCTTCGGCCAGATCGGTCGCCGTGAGCAGATCCGTTCCGCCACCGCTCACGCGGACCGGCTCGGCGCCGTGGTGCAGGAGGAAGAGGTAGTCGGCCTCCGCTCCCCGGCGCCGAACCGCCTCCACGCCGAATGCTGCGGAATCCGCCAGCGTCGGACCGGCGCCCACCGCCGCGGCCTGCGCCGCGAGGAACGCGTCCCGTGAGGTCTGGTCCAGGCGGGCCGAGAGGTACACGGCGACGCCGTCGCCGACCGCGGATTCGGTGACGGCGGGCGCACCGGCCAGCGGCCCGTCGGCGTAACGGTGCACGACCGCTGCGCCTGTCGCGACGACGCGTTCGGTCCACTCCTCGGCCGTCAGGCCGTCGCTCAGGGCGAGCTTCTCCCCCGGCGCGAGCGGCAGGATCTCATCGACACGGATGCCGAGCAGGTCGCGCAGCGGGCCGGGATATCCACCGCCGAGCACATGCTGGTTCTCGTCCGCGACACCGGTGAGGTAGGAGACCAGCAGCCGACCGCCGGCGTCGACGTAGGCACGCAGCCAGTCGGCGACCACGGAGTCCATGGCGTACAGGGTGGGGACCACGAGCAGCCGATACTGCGAGATGTCCGCCCCGGGGCGCACGAAGTCGGTCGGGATCCCGGCGCGCCAGAAGGACCGGTGCGTGGCCCGCGCTTCATCGGAGTAGTTCATCGACTCGTTCGGCAGGTGCGGGGTCTCCAGCGCCCACCAGCCCTCGGCATCCCACACGATCCCCACCTGCGCGTCGACGAGGGGCCCCGACGCCGGCGGCTGCGTGACCTCGGCGATGGATTCGAGTGCGGCGCCGAGCTGCACCACGGTGTCGAACCCGCGACTCGTCCCGCCGCCGTGCGGCACGAGCGCGCCGTGCCACTGCTCCGAACCGCCCGCTGCGGCCCGCCACTGGAAGAACAACGAGCTCTGCGCCCCTCGGGCGATGTAGCCCAGCGAGTTGCGGATCATCCGGTCCGGGGTCTTCGCGAACGTGCGATTGCCGACGCGGATGCCGGTCGCGTTCTGCTCCATCAGGACCCACGGCCCGCCGGCCCAGGACCGGGTGAGGTCGGAGCCGTACGCGACGTGCGCCTCGGCATCCGGTCCCACCGTGTCCAGATAGTGATCGATCGACACGATGTCCTGCGCATCGCTCCAGGACCACTGCTCGAGGTGGTTCCAGGTGGGCAGCATGAAGTTCGTGGTGACCGGCGCCGGCGAACCCGACGCACGGATCTCCTGCTTCTGCTCCTCGAAAGCGGCCAGCATCTCATCCGAGGAGAAGCGTCGGAAATCGACCACCTGGGTCGGATTGTGCAGATACTGGGTCGCCATCGGCGGCTCGATCTCGTCCCACGATCCGTAGCGCTGCGACCAGAAGGCCGTGTACCACGCCGTGTTCAGCGCCTCGAGCGAGCCGTACCGATCCTGCAGCCAGCGGCGGAAGGCTGCTGCCGCATGCGGACCGTAGTCGAGCGTGCCGTACTCGTTGTGCAGATGCCAGCCGCGCAGGCCCGGATGCGCGCCGTACCGGTCGGCGAGGAAGCGGGCGATCCGGCGGGATGCCGCGCGATAGGCGGGGGCGCTCACGGCGTAGGTGTCGCGCGATCCGTGGCGCAGCCGGACGCCGTCGGGCCGTACGGGCAGCGCATCGGGATGCGCGAGGCTGAACCACGGCGGCGGTGACGCCGTCGGGGTCGCCAGGAAGAAGCCGATGCCGGCTTCGTCGAGCAGCTGGATGATCTGATCGAGCCAGTCGGCGTCGTACTCCCCCTCGCGGGGTTCGAGCATCGCCCAGGAGAAGACACCGAGCGTGACGGTGTTCACCCGTGCGCGCTTCATCAGCGCGATGTCGTCGAGCCAGACGTCCGTGGACCACTGCTCGGGGTTGTAGTCCCCGCCGAACAGGAAGCTGCGGGGTGCGAATACGGTGCTCATCCCTTGAGCCCTCCGCTCACGAGGTCGAGACGCCAGTAGCGCTGCAGCACGAGCATCATGATGATCAGCGGGATGATCGAGACCGCCGCTCCGATGATCGCGAGGCTGTACAGCGACGGCGTGCCCGAGCCCTTCGAGAGCAATGTGTAGAGCCCCACGGTGAGCGGGTACATCCGCTCGTCCGAGAGCATGATGAACGGCAACAGGAAGTTGTTCCAGATGCCGACGAACTGCAGCAGGAAGATCGTGACCATGCCCGGCACCATCATCGGCAGCGCGATCGAGGTGAAGATGCGGTAGTCGTTGGCGCCGTCGATCCGCGCGGCCTCGATGGTCTCGGACGGAACCGCCGACGATGCGTACACCCTGGCGAGGAAGATCCCGAACGGCGAGATCAGCGACGGCAGCAGCACCGACCAGTAGGTGCCGGCGAGCCCCATCTGGGACATGAGCAGGTACTGCGGGATCGCGAGGGTGATGCCCGGCAGCAGCACTCCGGCGAGGATCGCGTAGAACCAGATCTGGCGACCAGGGAAGTCGTACTTCGCCAGCGCGTAGCCGGCCATCGTCGAGACGAGCGTGGAGAGCACGGCCCCGCCGATGGCGTAGATGGCGCTGTTGTACGCCCACATCCCGAACTGCCCGCCACCGTAGGCGAACAGGTCGCCGAGGTTGTCGAGCAGACTCGTCCCCGGAATGAAGGTGAACGTCGTGAAGAGCTCGGTGTTGGACTTCGTCGACGCGATCACGACCCACAGGACCGGGACCAGGCAGTAGAGCGCACCGAGGATCAGGACGGCGCTGGCGATGACGGGGCGCTGCTTCGCCCCGCGCCGACCGATGCGGGAGTCGCGAGCGATGCGTGCGCCGGTGGCCGGGCGGGACGCGGTGGCGGGCGGTGCCGTTGTGGTGTTCATTCGTTCCATCCGAATGCTCGACGCTGCGTCACGCGCAGCAGGATGACGGAGATGACGAGCGTGCCGAGCGCGAGGACGACCGACGACGCCGCGGCGAGCGACAGGTCGTCCCGCGTGAACGCGTCACGGTAGATCTTCATGAGCGGCACCCAGGTCTGGGAGATCTCGTTGGTCATGGGGCGCAGCGTGGTCGGTTCGCCGTACACCTGGAGCGTCCCGATCAGGGAGAAGAGACCGGTCAGCACGAGCGCCGGCGCCACCAGCGGCACCTTGATGCGCCACGCGATGTTCCACTCCGAGGCGCCGTCGATGCGTGCGGCCTCGTAGACCTCGGTCGGGATGCCGCGCAGCGACGTGTAGATGATGATCATGTTGAAGCCGATGGCACCCCAGATCGCGATGTTCGCGACGGACGGGTACAGGCTGGCTCCCGAGAGCACCACGACGTCCGGCAGTCCGAACTGGTTGAGGATCCAGTTCAGCGGGCTGGTGGAGGGCAGGTAGAGGAAGCCCCACAGCAGCGATGCGATGACGCCGGGGACCGCGTACGGCAGGAAGATCGCGATGCGCGAGAACTTCGCCGCACGCACACGGGGCAGATCCAGCAGCAGTGCGAACAGCAGTGCGAGACCGAGGGTCAGCGGGACGGCGATGAGGCCGTAGATCGCGAGTCGCCCGAATCCGGCGAGGAACTCGGGATCGGTGAACGTGCGGATGTAGTTCTCGAATCCGACCCACGTCTCGGCGCGGACCCCGAACGGGCCCTCACCGCTGACGCGCATCCCGCGGAAGCTGAGGATGATCGCGTATCCGATCGGGATCGCCAGGAAGGCGAGGAAGAGGATACCTGCCGGCAGCAGGAAGACATAGGGCACGACCCATCTCGATCGAGGGGTCTTCCGCCGCGCAGGGGTTCGGACGTCTGCGGCAACACTCATTTTCGGGCTCCTTCAGGGGCGGGGTGCCGGCGGCATGACCGCCGGCACCCGCACGATCACTCCGCGGTGACGTCGAATCCGGACGTCTTCATGTCGTCGACGACGACCTTCTCCGTCTCGGTCAGCGCCTCGGACAACGGCGTCCCGTTCGTCACGGCAGCCGACATCGCGTCCTGGAAGGCGCTGGAGGCCACGTTGACGTTCGGGCCCCAGCTGATCTCCGGGATGGTGTCCTCGGCGATCTGGGCTGCGATCTCCCAGTAGTCGTCCTGCTGCGGCATCAGCGCGGGAGCCTCGGCATCCAGCGTGAGCTTCTGCCCGGTGAGCGAGGCCGGGTACTGACCCTCCTCGATCTGGATCTGCGCCGCCTCCTCGGACGTGCCGATCCACGCTGCGAACTCCGCCGCGGCTTCGGCGTGCTCGGACGAGGTGGTCACGACGGCCGCGGATCCGCCCTGGAACGCGACGGCGCTGTCACCCTCGGTCCACTGCGGCAGCGGAGCCATCGCCCACTGTCCTGCCATGTCGGACGCGACGCCGTTGATGACCCCTGCGGCCCAGAGCCCGGCGGGCCAGGACAGGACGTTTCCCTCGTTCAGGCGCGCGTTCCACTCGGGCGTGAGCAGCGGCTCGGCCAGCACGAGGTCGCGGTCGATGAGGTCCTGCCAGTAGTCGGCGACGGCGACGGAGGCCTCGTCATCGAAGTCGACGGTCCACTGATCACCGTCGACGGCCCACCACTCGGCTCCGGCCTGCTGCGCGAAACCGGCGAAGCCGCCGAACTCGGCGGGCGCGAAGGTCGTGATGTAGGCGTCGGGATCGGCCGCACGCACCTGCTCCGCCGCGGTGGCGAACTCCGCCCACGTCGTCGGCACCTCGATGCCGAGCTCCGCGAAGCGCGCCTGGTTGTAGGTCAGCGCCTGGGGGCCGGCATCCTGCGGGACGCCGTAGCTGGTCCCGTCGAACGTCGCCTGGCTCCACACACCCGGTGCGTACTCCTCGGCGAGGTCGCCGGTGTATTCGCTGATGTCGGCGGCGACGCCGGCGACGATCATCGCCGGCAGCGTGTTGTACTCCACCAGCGCGACGTCCGGGGCGTTGTTCGCACGCTGAGCGGTGACGAGCTTGGCCGACGAGTCGCCGCCGCCGCCGGCATCCGTGTGCTTCACCTGAATGTCGGGGTGCGCCTCGTTCCAGGCATCGACGAGCGGCTTCTGGGTGGTTCCCCAGGCCCAGTACTCGAGCGTGATCGGACCGTCGGCGGTGTCATCCGACCCGCTTCCGCCTGCGCAGCCCGTCAGGGCGAGAGCGGCGACGGCGACGGATGCCGTGATTGCGACCAGCTTGCTGCGTTGCATTCTCTGAATCTCCCTCGATGTGATCGCCGATGCGCGGAATCACACTCGCGGTGATGCGCTCAAGACCGGCTCCGCCATTATGTACCGCTGCGGAACAAATAGTCAATTCGCGGATCACTCACGCAGATCGGAGGGGTCACGGGGTCGACGAAGGCCCGTGAGAGGTCCGGCCTCTCACGGTGCCCGTCGCCTCAGCGACTCAGGCGTAGCGGCTGTCGTCGACCGGCGACGGTGCGGACCCGAGTGCATCCACTTCCGCCCAGAGCGCGTCAGGGATGAGCGTTTCGACGAGCTCGTCCGACTGCGCACGCCGCCCCGGCCTCGCGACCCCCACAACGGTCGAATCCACGAGAGGCGAACGCAGGGAGTACTGCAGGGCGACCGCGGCCAACGGCACCGAGTGCGCGGCGCACCCGTCCTCCAGCCGCCCGACCCAGGCGCGCAGGTCCGCGGGGGCTGGGCGGTAGTCGTACAGCGCGCCGTCGCGCGCTCCGGTCACCAGCAGGCCCGAACCGAAGGGGGCGGCGTTGAAGACTGTCATGCCCCGCTCCTGCGCGTCCGCGAAGACGGGCGCCGCCGACTGATCCACCAGAGTGAACCGGTTGTGGATCAGCACGGCGTCGAAGACGCCGGTGCCGACGTAGCGCGCCATGAGCGGCACCGGCGCCGCGGCCACGCCGATGGCGTCCACGCGTCCGGAATCACGCAACTCGATCAGTCCCGCGACGGCGCCCTGCGGGGCCATCGCTTCGTCGAAGGTCACGGTGTACGGATCATGCAGGTGCAGCAGCGGAAGTCGCTCCACGCCCAGTCGCGCCGCCGTCTCGTCGAAGGAACGCAGCACGCGGTCACGATCGAACGTCCCCGTGTCGGGGTCGCAGTCGACCTTGGAGATGACCTTCTCCCCCGCCGCCGCCCCGATCCGGGCGATCGCGAGTCCGAGGACGGCCTCCGAGCGCCCGCCCGCGTAGTTGTTGGAGGTGTCGACGAATCCGTGGTGGCTGGTGAGCAGGTCGATCGCCGTCACGATCGCCTGCTCCTCCTCGGGCGAGCCCGGTTCCGTTCCACGGCCGAGGCCGGACGTGCCGAGGGTGAGCGGGGTGACGGTGAGAGACATGGCATCCGTTTCGTGTCGCGGGTCGGACTCGAACCTATCAACCACCGACCGGCGCCGGCGCACACCCGTGGAAGCGTCGCGTCTCACCAGCGGCCGTGCCGCGACTCCCACTCGTCCTCGACCGTGCGGCGCCGCGCCGCGATGAGGCCGAACGGGATGGACGCGATCACGACGGCCGCGAGCAGGAGGAGCGGTGCCGTCCACGCATCCGTCGCATCGTGCAGCATGCCGACGAGGAACGGGAAGGCCGCGGCGAGGAGGTAACCGACGCTCTGCACGAAACTGCTCAGGCCGACCGCGCTCTCCGGCGTGCGCGCGCGGATGCTGATGAGCACGAGCGCCAGCGGGAACATCATCGGCAGGAGCCCGAACAGGGCGACCCAGATCCACACCGTCACCGGATTCGCGAAGAACAGCAGCCCGATGATTCCGAGGAGGCCGCTCGCCGCGGCGACGAGGAAGATCGCCCTGGTCGCCTGGAAGCGCACGACGAGCACCGGCACGATCAACGACGACGGCAGCCCCATGAACGCGAACAGCGAGAGCAGCAGCCCAGCGGTGGTGGCATCCACTCCGGCGACACCCGTGACGATGCTCGGCAACCAGGCGAACGACACGTACGCCATGGTCGACGAGGCGCTGAACACGATCGCGATCGACCACGCGAGCGGAAGCCGGGCGAGGCGCGCGAACACGCGTGCTCCCGTCGGCGCGATCTGGATCGGACCGGTCGCGAGCGTCACAGGATCGAGTTCGGCCCCGGTGTCCGCCCTCGACGACGCGGGCGCGGCATTCATCGTCTCGGTCCTCGCGCGCACGAGCATGATGATCCAGGGAAGAAGACCGGCGAGCGCGAACACGCCCCACATGCCTATCGACACGCGCCAGGTGGAAGCATCCGCCACGGGGACGGCGACCAGCGGTGGCAGGAACGTCGACACCGACATCATGGTCGTGTACAGCGTCATCATCAGCCCGAGCCGATCGGGGAAGTACTTCTTCACCAGCGGCGGGACGAGGATGTTGCCCATGCCGACACCCGCGAAGATCAGCGCGGTGGTCAGCATCAGCGTCACGGCGTCGACCGACAGCCCGCGCAGCACGAGGCCGGCGACGATCGCCGAGAGCGCGACGAGCATGACACGCTCCAGCCCGAGACGCCGCTCGAGCGACGGCGTCGCCAGCCCGAAGATCGCGAAGCACACCGGCGGTGCGGTGCCGATGAGGCCCAGAACCGTCGGGGACAGCGGGAAGTCCGCGGAGATCTGCCCGATCAGCGGCGACAGGGATGCGACGGCCGACCGCAGCGAGAACGCGCACAGCAGGATGCCGACCACGGCGAGCGCCCGCCCGCGCCAGAGCGGACGTGCACCCACGTCCGGCGTCACGACGTCTGCGTGCTTTCCACCCAGGCGAGGTACTCGTCCGAGACGCTTCCGGTGACGTAGTGGCCGTCGAACGGGCTGAGGTCGAGGTCGGTGAGCGCCGAGCCCTCGGTGATGGCCGCCTTGAGGTCCTCGACCTCCTGGTACACCAGGTGGTCGCAGCCCAGGGCCTCGGCGATCTCAGGGATCGTGCGTCCGTACGCCACCAGCTCGTGACGCGACGGCATGTTGATCCCGTAGACGTGCGGATGCCGGATCGGCGGTGCCGCGGAGGCGAAGGTCACCGATAGCGCCCCCGCATCCCGAGCCATCTGGATGATCTGCTTGCTGGTCGTCCCTCGAACGATCGAGTCGTCGATGAGCAGGACGTTCTTGCCCTGGAATTCCGTCGACATCGCGTTCAGCTTCTGCCGGACGCTCTTCTTGCGCACGGCCTGGCCGGGCATGATGAACGTGCGGCCGACGTAGCGGTTCTTGTAGAAGCCCTCGCGGTATTCGATGCCCAGCTTGCGCGCGACCTCCATCGCGGCAGGGCGCGATGAATCAGGGATCGGCATGACGACATCGATCTCGTCGAGCGGGACGTGCTTGGCGATCGTGTCGGCCAGGCGGTCACCCATCCGCAGTCGGGACTCGTAGACCGAGATGCCGTTCATGATCGAGTCAGGGCGGGCGAGGTAGACGTATTCGAACGCGCAGGGCGCGAGCTGCGTCACGGGGGCGCACTGGCGCGTGAAGAGCTCTCCGTCGCTCGTGATGAACACGGCTTCGCCCGGCTCGACGTCGCGGACGACCTCGTAGTCGCCGTTCTCGAGCACCAGGGACTCGCTGGCGACGACCCACTCGTCGCGCCCCTCGGCTCCGGGAACCGTGGACGGTCGCTTTCCGAGGATGAGCGGACGGATGCCGAAGGGATCGCGGAATGCCAGCAGGCCGTATCCCGCGATCACGGCGATCACGGCGTACGCACCCTCGATGCGCTCATGCGTCCGGGTGACGGCCTCGAAGATGCGCTCCGGGTCGAGATCGACCAGCGACGTCGTCTCCTGCAGTTCGCCGGCGAGCACGTTCAGCAGCAGCTCGGTGTCGCTCGAGGAGTTCAGGTGGCGGCGGTAGCGGTGCGCCATCTCGGCCGTGAGCTCGCGCGTGTTGGTGAGGTTGCCGTTGTGGATGAGGATGATGCCGTACGGCGCGTTCACGTAGAACGGCTGGGCCTCCTCTTCGCTGGACGCGGTTCCCTTGGTGGCGTAACGGACGTGGCCGAGGCCGACGTTGCCGAGCAGGGACCGCATGTCACGCGTGCGGAAGGCCTCGCGCACCATGCCGGAGGCCTTGGCCATGTGCATGACGCCGGTCGACTCCGCCGTGGCGATGCCGGTGGCGTCCTGCCCCCGGTGCTGCAGCAGCAGCAACGCGTCGTAGATGTCCTGGTTGACCGGGGCGTTCCCGACGATTCCGACGATGCCGCACATGGGGTATTACTTCGCTCCGTCCGCGTATGCGCCGACGAGGCGCACCGCTCCGCCGTCGACGCCCTTGGCGCCCTCTTCGAATTCGCCGGTCGGCCGAGCGCCGGTGGAGACCGTCGCGACCTGCCATGCGGGGATGCCCTCGGCGGCGAGGGCGGTGATCGCGGCATCCTTCTTCGCGGCGTCGACGACGGCGAGGAAGCCGATGCCGAGGTTCCACGTGCCCTCGGCGGACTCCAGCGACGATCCGGCGATGTCGCTGAGCACGCGGAAGACGGGGCTCGGCGACCAGGTCGAACGGTCGATCTGGGCCCAGCTGCCCTGCGGCAGGACGCGCGCGAGGTTGGCGGCGATGCCGCCGCCGGTGACGTGGCTGAGCGCGTGGACGCCGCCGCCGAGCGACGAGATGAGGCGCAGCAGCGGCAGCGTGTACAGGCGGGTCGGCTCGAGGAGAACCTCGCCCCAGGTGGTGCCGAAATCGGCGGCGTTGTCGCCGTACCCGATGCCCGCGCCGGCGACGATGTGCCGGACGAGCGAGTAGCCGTTGGAGTGCAGCCCGCTGGAGCCGAGCGCCAGCACGACGTCACCGTCTTCGACATGCTCGGCGCCGAGCACGGCATCCGCCTCGACGACGCCGGTGGCGGCGCCGGCGACGTCGTAGTCGCGGGGGCCCAGAAGGCCGGGGTGCTCTGCGGTCTCGCCGCCGACGAGGGCGGTGCCCGTGGCGGCAGCACCCTCGGCGATGCCGCGCACGATGTCGGCGATGCGCTCGGGGACGACCTTGCCGCAGGCGATGTAATCGGTCATGAAGAGCGGCTTCGCGCCCACGACGACGATGTCGTCGACGACCATGCCGACGAGGTCCTGGCCGATCGTGTCGTGCTTGTCGATCGCCTGCGCGATCGCGACCTTCGTGCCGACGCCGTCGGTGCTCGTCGCGAGCAGCGGCTTGCGATAGCTCAGCAGGGCCGATGCGTCGAAGAGGCCGGCGAATCCGCCGACACCGCCGAGCACTTCGGGTCCGTGCGTCGCGCGCACGGACGACTTCATCAGCTCGACGGCCAGATCACCGGCAGCGGTGTCGACGCCGGCTTCGGCATAGGGATTGGTGGGAGAGGCAGCCACGCCTCAAGACTACCGCCGCGGACGGGACCGCGAATCCCCGGATGCCCCTGCCCTCGGAGTCCTCCTACGATGGGGCTATGTCCGACAAGCCGCAATGGCTCATTCGCGAGGATGCGAGCGTCCCTGTGCTCGTCGCGCTCGCCCTCCGCCAGGAGCTCGGCGTGCGCGCTCCGGAGGACCTGCCCGTCCTGCGCGACCTCGCCGTGCGGGCGCCGGATGCCGTGGATGCCACGCCCGCTCTCGAGAAGCAGTGGCGCGAATACTGGGACATGACGGTCGAGCCGCGGGCGCACCCGGCATCCGTTCCGCTCGAGCTGGTGGACGGGTTCGACACCCTCGTCGCGCTCCCCCAGGCCGGAGCCGAGGAGCTGCGCGCCGCGATCGCACCGTACGCGCAGTCGTCGCTGGAGTACGCACGGGCAGCGCATCGACGCTATTCCGACACGATGCGCAACTCGACCGGCGGAGACGCCTACCGGGCGTACGCATCGGCGATCGCCGAATTCGAACGCGACATCGGCCGGCGTGCGCATTCGTTCGAGCTGAACGTGCAGGTGCTGCCGTTCTCCCAGCGCGGGATCTGGTGGATCGGTGCGCTCACGGTCGCTGTGACGGATGGCCTGCGGCGGGACGTCGTGGCGTTCGACACGGCCATCCGGCCGGTGATCGCCGAACTCGCCTGACGCTCAGGCGGTCTCGTCGTCCGTGATGACGGTCTCGTGGTCGACGCGGACGACCCGGTCGTGGCGCCTCGCGGTGCGCTCGAGGATGAGCGCTGCGACGCCGCCCAGGGCGAGGCCGATCGGGACGGTCCACAGCAGGGCGAAGCCGAACACCTGGCTCGGCGGATAGACGACACCCAGCGCCGCCGACTCCTCGTAGCTGCCGACCATCGTGACGACGCCCGCGGCGATGATGCCGAGGACGATGCCGAGCCCCATGAACACGCCGAACCGCGGCACGCGGCGGACGGTCGCCTCGACGGTCTCGTGGGAATCGGTGGGAGCCATGCATCCATTGTCCCACCGTGCGGCTGTGCGCACGCTCGGACGTCGCTACGGGCGCAGCGGCAGCAGATCGGCCAGATCGGCGCGGATGCCGGAGGCGCTCACCCGTCCGGATGCCGCGGCATCCGCCCAGGGTTCCGTCCCCGTCGCGACGGCGATCCAGGTGGCTGCGTCCATCTCGACGACGTTGGGCGGGGTGCCGCGCGTGTGCCGCGGGCCCTGCACGACCTGTACGGCGCCGAACGGCGGGACGCGGACCTCGACGCTGTTGCCCGGAGCCTTCTCGTCCAGCAGCTGCAGCAGATAGCGCACGGCGGTGGCGAGTTCGGTGCGGGCGGGCGTGGTCTCGGCTTCCTGCGCGTCGCGGACGGCGGCGAGCGCCGCTCGCCCGGCCACCGTGTCGATCTTCCGCGCCATGGCTCCAGCCTATGACGCGGGATCGCGCACGAGTCGGACGAAGCGCACGACCAGATCGTCCGCGTCGTCGGCGAGCGCGATGCGCAACCGGGTCGCGTCGGCCGACACCGCGCGGTCAGGCAGCGCGATGGTCGCCGTGCGCCATTCGCCGCTGCCGGTGCGTTCGACCTCGGCGGACGCCCCGATATCCGTCTCGACGGCGAACGAGCCGGAGCCCGTATCGAGGAATGTCACCTTCAGCACGGTGTCACCACTCGTGGATGCCGCGAATCGAGGGTCCGCCTCCAGCACGAAACCGGTGTCGCCGGCGGCGACATCGGTCGACAGCCCCTCATGGGCCGTGCCGTTCTCGGCCTCGACGTCTCCCGTGTGCACGTCGACGTCGGTGCGGTGCGCGATCGAGCCCGGCTCATCGACCTGGACGAGCCAGCGTTCGAGGTTGCGCACCCAGGGCTGGGCGTCCCAGTCGCGAGGGAACTCCTCGTCCGCCCAGAAGGTGTCTTCGGCATCGCGGAACGCCGCCCATGCGTCCGCCGACGTCGCGGCACTCTGACCGAGCGAGAGCCGCGTCCAGTCCCAGTGCTCCGGGTTCTCGGCGAGATACGAATCCTCGGGGACGACGTACAGCCAGTTCACGCGCAGCTGGAGCGCCTTCAGGTTCGCCTGACGCACCGCGTAGTACGGGTCGCTCGTCGCGTACCCGCAGGCGTCGAAGCACTCGTTCTCGGTCGCGACGATCCGGTCGCCCGCGTGGATCGGCAGCGTCTCATCGATGACCAGATGTCCATCGGGCTGCACGTGCGAGCCGAACGCCGGTGCCTCGCTCAGGTGGAAGTTCGACACCTCGGTGATGCCGTTGCGGATGCCGAGGCCGTCGGCCACGGCATCCGCGGCGAGCAGGTCGTCGGCCGCGCCGAACGGTCCCCACGGATAGTCCTCCCCCGTGAAGACGAGCCTGTCCGAGTTCTCGCCGAACAGATCGACGAGGTCGGTCCAGGCGTGGTCGTACCAGTCGAGATAGGCCTTCTCATCGAGGTCGCCGGCTGCCACGGCATCCGACACGATGTCGTAGTCGAACTCCGCCCAGTCGAAGGCTCCTGGCACGTACACGAAGCGCAGCCGCGGGTTCTCGGCGAGGCCCAGGTCGACGAAGACGGAACGATAGGTGTCGAGAAGGTGCCCCCACACGCAGGCGTCCCAGATCGGGAGATGCTCCTGCCCGTCGTCGTCCGGCCCGTAGGTCGAGACGCCGCAGCCCTCGGCGACCCAGTCCGGGGCCCACGTCTCGCCGCTGGCGAACAGGCGCATCCAGAAGTCCCCCGGCTCGGCGAGCTGGCCGTCCAGGGATGCGAGATCCATGCCCTGCGCTTCGCCGGTCGCGGTGCGGTCGACGGGCCCGCCCTCGGTCGGCTGCAGCTGCGCCCAGGTCGCATCGACCGCGTGCACGAGGACCAGGTCGTCCTCGTTGGTCTCCTCGGAGAAGAATCCGGAGTTCGGCGCGGGGCGGACGGATGCCGGCAGGGTCCAGTCGTCGCCGTCGACGATCGTGACGCCGGATCCACCGGCGTCCACGAACTCCGCACGCGGTCCGGCGTCGGCGCGCGTGTCGAGCGGAGCGCCGGTCGGCAGCGCGTCGGCGGAGGGTGCGCATCCGGTGAGCAGCCCCAGCGCGACTGCGAGTGCGACTGCGCGCGCCGATCTCGTCATGCGAGAAGCCTATGGTTCGCTCCCCTCTCCACCCCGCGAGACTTCCGTTGTGCGGTAAGACGTACGCGGGCAGGGTCGGTCTCACCCCGCAGAGCACGTCTCGCGGCGAGGGATGCGTCCGGCCCGCGTGTCGAAGCCGCGTCGTAGGCTCGGAGCATGACCGATCCGCAGCATCCGGAGGGCGCACGCGCCGAGCTGCTGGCGGCGACCGCATCCCACGGCTGGGGCGGTCCGTTCCCGCGGCTCGCAGACCCGGACGCCGCTCGCGAAGCGGCGGTGCTGATCCTGTTCGGCGTGCTCGACAGCATCCCGTCTCAGGCGCCGGACGCCGTGGTCGCACGAGATCTCGACGTCCTGCTGCAGCGGCGGGCGTCGACGCTCTCGTCGCATCCCGGTCAGGTGTCCTTCCCCGGCGGCGGGCGCGAGGACGGCGATGCGGATGCCGCGGCGACCGCCCTGCGCGAAGCCGAGGAGGAGACCGGCCTGGACCCCACCGGAGTCGAGGTGCTCGCGACGCTGCCCGAGATCCCGTTGGCGGCGAGCAATCACCGGGTGACACCGGTTCTCGGCTGGTGGCGCCGGCCGAGCAGTGTCGCGGCCGTCGACCACGCCGAGACGGTCGAGGTCTTCCGGGTGCCCGTGGCACAGCTGTTGGATCCGGCGACCCGGTTCACATCGGTGATCGAACGCGGCTCGATTCGTTTCAGCGGACCGGCGTTCGACGTGGACGGCACCATCGTGTGGGGCTTCACGGCGATGGTGCTGGACGGACTCTTCGAGGCGTGCGGCTGGAACGTCCCGTGGGATCGCGGCGACGAGCGCCCCGTCACGGTCTGAACCGGCCGTGGACGAGTCTCGGTAGGCTGGAAGCGTGAAGATCCTCGTCCTCGGTTCCGGTGCCCGTGAGCACGCGATCATCCTCGCCCTCCGGGCGGAGACCGCGGAGCATGAGATCTTCGCCGCGCCGGGGAACGCCGGCATCGCACAGGACGCGACGCTTGTCGCCCTCGACCCGCTGGACGGCGCCGCCGTCACGTCGTTCGCGAACACGAACGCGATCGACCTCGTCGTCATCGGTCCCGAAGCCCCGCTGGTCGCCGGCGTCGCGGACGTGCTGCGCGAACGCGGCATCCCGGTGTTCGGCCCCGGCAAGGCGGCCGCACAGCTGGAGGGCTCCAAGGCGTTCTCGAAGCGCATCATGGATGCCGCCGGCGTCCCGACCGGTCGCGCGGTGCGTGCGGCCACGGTCGCCGAGGTCGAGGCAGCGCTCGACGAGTTCGGTGCGCCGCACGTGGTGAAGGCCGACGGCCTGGCCGCCGGCAAGGGCGTCATCGTGACCTCCGACCGCGCCGAAGCACTCGCCCACGCCTCGCACTACCTGCCCGAGGGACCCGTGCTCGTGGAGGAGTTCCTCTCCGGCCCCGAGGTCTCGCTCTTCTTCCTCAGTGACGGCGACACCGTGCGCGCCCTCAGCCCCGCGCAGGACTTCAAGCGCGCGTACGACGGCGACGAGGGCCCCAACACCGGCGGCATGGGCGCCTACTCTCCCCTGCCCTGGCTGGCCGATCAGTTCGGCAGTGAGGCGGAGTTCGTCTCGCTCGTCACCGACCAGATCGCTCTGCCCGTGATCCGACAGTTGGATGCCGAGGGCACCCCGTTCATCGGGCTGCTGTACGCGGGACTCATCCTCACCGAGTCCGGCGTGCGCGTCATCGAGTTCAACGCCCGCTTCGGCGACCCCGAGACGCAGGTCGTACTCCCGCGTCTGGTGACGCCGCTGTCCGGGCTGCTGTTCGCCGCGGCATCCGGAACCCTCGAAGACCAGCCGCAGCCGGAATTCTCCGACGACGTCGCTATCACGGTCGTGCTCGCGAGCGAGGGGTACCCCGAGTCGCCGCAAACCGGTCGGCCGATCGAGGGTCTCGCCGACGCGGCAGCCGTCGACGGCATCCACATCGCGCACGCGGCGACGGCAGGACCCGACGCACCAGGCGGCGACCTGCTGGCCGCGGGCGGTCGTGTGCTGAGCGTCGTGGCGACGGCATCCGATTTCGCGGCGGCACGGGCGCAGGCCTACGACGCGATCGGGCGGATCGCGCTCGAGGGCTCGCATTTCCGCACCGACATCGCGGCACGCGTCGCGGAGTAGCCGCGCGGGATCCGTCCCGCGGGGTTCTGCGACGTGGGTCAGTCCGTCAGGTTGAAGCTCTGGGGCAGGATCTCGGGGCTCAGCGCGTGCTCGACGGCCAGCAGGCTCGCGCCGCGCACGGCGGCCTCACCTGCGGTCACCGATTGCACGATCGCGAGATGCTCCGTCGCGAGCGGCATCGAATGCCGATAGACGACCTCGCGGACCCCCGCGATCAGGTGCTCGCCGACGCGCGCCATCGCACCCCCGATGGTGATGACGGACGGATTGAGCAGGCTCACGGATGCGGTGAGCACCTCGCCGAGATCTCGACCGGCCTGGCGCACCGCCTGGATGGCTTCGAGGTTGCCCGCTTTGACGAGTTCGACGACATCGTCGCCGTCGGCCGCCGCGACGCCGCGCTGGCTGAGCGAGCGCGCGATCGCCGGTCCGGATGCCAGAGCCTCGAGGCATCCGGTGTTCCCGCAGTGGCACGGCACATCCGCTCCCCGCGCGACGCGCACATGACCGAAGTCACCGGCGATGCCCTGCGCTCCGCGGAGCAGCCGTCCGTCGGAGATGATTCCCGCACCGATGCCCGTCGCCACCTTCACGAAGATCATGTGGTCAGTGGTCGGCCACGCAGCCGCGCGCTCCCCGAGAGCTGAGACGTTCACGTCGTTGTCGACCAGCACCGGTACCTGCAGGTGCTGCTGCACCCACCCCGGCACGTCGAACCCGTCCCAACCCGGCATGATCGGAGGCTTCGCCGGTCGCCCGGTGGCGTGTTCGACGGGCCCCGGCACGCCGACGCCGACGGCGGCGACATGATCGTGGCCGAGTCCGGTCTCGGCGATCAGTTCGTTGGCGGTCTCGGCGAGCCACGACAGCACCGGCTCGGGTCCGAGCGAGACCGCGAGCCTGCCGGTGCGCTCGGCGAGGATCGTGCCGGCGAGATCCGTGACTGCGACCGTCGTGTGCGAGGCGCCGATGTCCGCCGCGATCACGACCTTCGCCTTCGGATTCAGCGCGAACTGCGAGGGCGGTCGGCCTCCGGTCGAGGCGGCGTCGGCCACCGGAGCGATCAGGCCCCTGCGCATGAGCTCGTCCACGCGCGCGGCGACCGTCGAACGGGCAAGGCCTGAGCGCTTCGACAGTTCCGCCCGCGTCCGGGGCTCACCGTCACGCAGCAGCTGGAACAGCTCGCCGACTCCGGCGGTGTTGATGTTGCTTGCCATTCTCACCCTCGCCGCCCGTGAACCCCGGTCTCCGACCCGCCACGTCAGCGTCTGTTCATTTCTGCTTCGGAACCGAGAAGTTTACGCCTCCGACGGTCATCCCCTCGCCGGATCCCATGCGCGCTCGTCCCACCCGTCCGACCGCGAAACGCTGCTGCAGCAGCACGGCGACGACGATGATCACGCCCTTGGCCACGGCCTGTGCAGAGGAGGTGAGGTTGTTCTGCACGAACACGTTCGACAGCGTCGCGAAGATCAGCACGCCGAGGACCGTGCCGGTGATCGTGCCTCGACCACCGACGAGCAGGGTTCCACCGACGACGACGGCGGCGATCACATCCAGCTCGAGCAGGATGCCATGCGTCGAGGTACCGGCCGTCGTGCGGCCCAGAATCATGATGGCTGCGATGCCCACAGTCAGTCCGACGAGGGCGTACAACCACAAGGTGTGCCGCTTCACCTTGATGCCGGCCAGACGCGCAGCCTCAGGGTTGCCTCCGATCGCGACGGTGCGACGCCCGAAGGTCGTGCGGTTGAGCAGGAACCAGCCGGCGACGGCGACGACGACGAAGATCCAGATGAGGATGTCGACGCCGATCAGATCCACATTCATGGCCTTCACGAAGTCCCGGTCGCTCAGCACGAGCGTGCGGTTGTTCGCGAGGATCTCGGCGAGCCCTCGGGCACCGACCATCATTGCAAGGGTCGCCATGAAGGCCGCGACCTTGCCGTACGCGATCACGACGCCGTTGATGAGCCCGGCACCAACGCCGACGAGCAGCGCCACGATGACGATCACGATCCAGTGAGTGGAACTCGCGATGTCCTGGATCGCCGCCAGAGAGGCGACGACGGACGCCAGCGCCAGCACCGCCCCGACGGAGAGATCGATGCCGCCGGCGATGATGACGAAGGTCATTCCGACGCTGACGACACCGACGATCGACGCCTGCCGCAGGATCACGAGGGCATTGTCGAAGTTGAGGAAGTTGTCCGACGTCACCGCGCCGACGATGATGAGCACCAGCAGCGCCAGGACCAGGCCGAGATTGCGTCCGAAGGACCCGGAGAGCAGCCTGCGCACCGGCGATACGGTTTCGTCCGGGGCCTGGCCCGGCGAGGTGGGGGTCTGCACGCTCACGCGGCGACTCCTTTCATGACGAGGTCGAGCACGCCGTGCTCGTCGATCTCCGATGCGGGAACTGTGCTGAGGACGCGGCCGTCGCCGATGACGAGGACCGAGTCCGAAAGGCCGAGGACTTCATCGATCTCGCTCGAGATGACGACGATGGCGTGGCCGGATGCCGCGAGTCGACGGATCAGCGCGTAGATCTCGGAACGCGCGCCGATGTCGACACCACGGGTCGGCTCGTCGAGCAGCAGCACGGAGCTGCCGTGCACGAGCCAGCGCGCGAGCAGGATCTTCTGCTGGTTGCCGCCCGACAGCGTCGCCGCCGGGCGATCGGGATCTGCGGGCCGCAGCTCGAGGGCGCCGATCTGCTCCTTCGTGACACGACGCTCGCTGCGCTCGTCCAGCCACGGGCCCTTGGCGAGGCGCGCGAACGAGGACAGCGTCACGTTCTTGAAGATCGGCTCTCCGAGGACGAGGCCCTGGGATTTGCGCTCCTCCGGACTGAGCCCGACTCCGGCGGCGACCGACGCGGCAACGGATCCACGCGGCAGGGTCTTCCCGGCGACTCTGACGGTTCCGCGCGATGCCCGGCGCGCGCCGTAGATGGTCTCGATGATCTCGCTGCGCCCTGAACCGACGAGGCCGGCGAGACCGATGATCTCGCCTGCGCGCACCGAGAACGACACGTCCTCGAACACCCCGGTCAGGCCGAGCCCTTCGACCTCGAGCAGCACGGGCGCGTCCGCGGCGATGGGCTCGGCCGGCGGGAAGACATTCTCCACCGAGCGACCCGTCATGTACTTGATCAGTTCGGCGGTGGGTGTGTCCGCCACCGGCAGGTTGCTCGCCACGGTCGAACCGTCCTTGAGAACCGTGATGCGGTCGCCGATCTGGCGGATCTCTTCGAGGCGGTGGGTGATGTAGACCACGGCGATGCCCTGCGAGGTGACCTCTCGCACGACGGCGAACAGGTTCCGGACCTCTTCGGAATCGAGAACCGCGGACGGTTCGTCCATGATGATGAGCTTCACGTCGTGCGACAGGGCACGAGCCATGCTGACGATCTGCTTCTCGGCGGCGCTGAGCGTGCCGACCTCGGCGTACGGCGACATCGAACCGTGACCGAGGCGCTGGAGCAGGGCTCGCGTCTGCTGGATGAGCTGGCGGCGGCGCGTGAATCCGAATCGGTCGAACTCATGCCCGAGGAACACGTTCTCTGCGACCGTGAGGCCGTCGACGACGTCGAGCTCCTGATACATCGTCGCGATCCCGAGTGAGATCGCGGCCTGAGGATGCTCGATCTCGACCGGCTCCCCCATCCAGCGGATCTCGCCGGCATCCGGCCGGTGGACGCCCGCGAGCGTCTTGATCAGCGTCGACTTTCCGGCGCCGTTCTGCCCGAGCAGGCAGTGCACCTCTCCGGGGCGCACGTCGAGTTCGACGCCGCGCAGTGCGCGCACGCCGACGAAGCTCTTCTCGACACCGCGCATCTCGAGTAATGCCGATGAATGGTCATCTTTGATCACGGGATGAACATAACACGGTCATATCATGAACGCGAGAGGCGATCCCGGGCTTCGGAGATCGCGAACCACTCACCCCCGACGAGCGTCGCTTCCTTGGAATTCAGGGACGGAACCGACGCCGAAATCACTTTTGTCTCAAGATCAACAAAAGCTGTCCGGATCGTGACATGTTCTGCTAGCTTGGCCCTCAGCACCGGTGCGTACCGATCCGGGCCTTCATCGCCCGCGCTCGCACCGCACGCATCTGCATCACATTTCAAGGAGGAAAGACATGCACGGCATGCGCAAACGCGGGCTTCGCCCGCTGATGGTCGGAGCGGCGGCCCTCTTCGCCGTCTCGCTGCTGGCCGGATGTACCAGCGACGGAACCGAGGGCGAAGAGGAACCAGCGGATCAGGGCACCACGAGCGAGGAGAACACGGCATCCGGCGACACGGTCGTCATCGGCTGGTCGGGACCGGAGGCCGACCACGGCTGGCTCGGTGCGATCAACACGGGCGCCATTGACGCCGCCGAAGGCTACGACGACGTCGAGCTGCGTCAGGCAGAAGGCACCAACGACGCCAACCAGCAGATCGCTGCCGTCGAGCAGTTCATCAACGAGGGCGTGGACGCCATCGTGCTCCTGCCGACCGACGGCGCTGCCCTGACCCAGGTCGCGCAGAAGGCGATGGATGCCGGGATCCCCGTCATCAACGTCGACCGCGAGTTCTCGAGCACGTTCGCATCGCGTGTCACGATCCTCGGTGACAACTACGGCATGGGCGTCAGCGCCGGTACGTACATCTGCGAGCAGCTCGACGGTCAGAGCGACGCCATCGTCGCCGAGATCGCCGGCATCGACTCCCTGCCCCTGACGCAGGATCGTTCGCAGGGCTTCAAGGATGCTCTCGAGGAGTGCGGTCTGGAAGTCGGCCCGCGCGTCGCGGCGGACTTCACCGTCGCAGGCGGAGAGAGCGCGACGTCGCAGCTGCTGTCGGCGAACCCGAAGATCGACGCGATCTGGAACCATGATGACGACCAGGGCGTCGGCGTGATGGCAGCGATCGACGCAGCCGGACGCGACGAGTTCTTCATGGTCGGCGGCGCAGGCAGCGTCAACATGATGGAGCGCATCGAGGCCGACGACAGCGTCATCAAGGCGACCGTCATCTATCCGTCGACGCAGGCCGCCGACGGCATCGCCCTGGCGCGACTGGTCGCGCAGGGCAAGACGATGAGCGACCTGGTCACCCCGAGCGTCCCGTATCGGATCGTTCTCGATGCCCCCGTCGTGACCAAGGACAACGTCGACGAGTTCATCGATCTCGCGTTCGAGTCCTGACCACCGCCCGCGGGGCGAGCGCTTCGGCGCTCGCCCCGCACTGTCTCCCCGGGAGGAAAGATGTCCACCGAGCTGCGCGTGGCGATGATCGGCCACGGATTCATGGGAGCGGCGCACTCCGTCGGCTGGCGTCAGGCGCCGGCGGTCTTCGAGCTCCCGCTGAGGCCGCGGATGGCGGTGCTCGTCGGAAGAGACGCCGACAAGACGGCCGCGTCAGCTCGCCAGTGGGGCTGGGATGAGACGTCCACCGACTGGCGGGCCGTCATCGAACGTTCCGACATCGACGTGGTCGACATCGTCACCCCGGGAGACTCCCATGCCGAGATCGCCATCGCCGCCCTCGCCGCGGGCAAGCACGTGCTGTGCGAGAAGCCGCTGGCCAATACGGTCGACGAGGCGGAGGCGATGCGACAGGCCGCACAGGATGCCGCCGCTCACGGCATCCGAGCCATGGTGGGCTTCACCTATCGTCGCGTGCCGGCTGTCACCCTCATGCGCGACATGATCGCGGACGGCCGCATCGGCACGGTGCGGCAGGTGCGCGCGAGCTACCGCCAGGACTGGCTCGCCGACCCCGAGTCGCCGATGACCTGGCGACTCGACAAGGAGCGCGCCGGATCCGGCGCACTCGGCGACATCGGGGCGCACATCGTCGACATGGCGCAGTTCGTGACCGGGCAGTCGCTGACGCAGGTCTCAGCGGCACTCGAGACGATCGTGGAGGAGCGTCCGCTTCTGGGCGAGGCGGTCGGACTCAGCGGCACCGCAGCCGACGAGCGGGGCAGGGTCACGGTCGACGACCTCGCCCTGTTCATCGGTCGGCTCGAATCGGGGACGCTCGCGAGCTTCGAAGCGACCCGCTTCGCCACGGGGCGCAAGAATGCGCTCGACATCGAGATCTCCGGAGATGCCGGTGCGCTGCACTGGAACCTCGAGGATCTGAACGCGCTCGACTTCTACGACGCGACGCGTCCCCCGCTCGAGCAGGGCTTCACCCGGATCCTCGTGACCGAACCCGAGCATCCTTATCTGGAGGGCTGGTGGCCGGCCGGGCACATGCTCGGATACGAGCACGGGTTCTCGCACCAGGCGAAGGATCTCATCGAGGCGATCGTCCACGGTCGCGAACCCCGGCCGACGTTCGCCGACGGACTGCACGTGCAGCGGGTGCTGGATGCCGTCGAGCGCAGCGCCTCGAACAGCGCGGTGTGGACCGAGGTCTGACCGCGCTCGCGATCACCGGGCATCGCCGGCGTCGAGGGATGGTCAGAGCTCGATCCAGTAGCGGCGCAGGCGCGGGTGTCCGGCATCCGCCGCGTCGATGACGTCTTCCAGCTCGCCGCCGGCTCCCTCGATCGTGCGGTAGGAGGCGGGGTTGTCGTCGTCGCAGGTGAGCAGGACGCGCTCGAAGCCGTCGGCGCGCGCGATGGCCAGCACCTGACGCAGGGCCGCCTTGACGATGCCCTCGCGGCGGCGCGATGGGATCACCGCGTAGCCGATGTGACCGCCGAACCGGCGCAGCCAGTCGTTGAGCTCGCGGCGGAAGGCGATGAATCCGACGACCTGATCGGCCTCGACGATCCAGAAGAAGTCGCACGGCACGTGACCGTCCGGAAGCTCGGCCTCAGGGTCGGCGTACCGGCGTGCCTTCTCGACGAACGCCTCGCAGGCAGCTCGATCGGGGACGAAGCCCTTGTCGTATCCGCCGCCGTCGATGTGGCCGCCGTCGAACTCGGCGACCGCGGCCGCCCAGGATTCGAAGAGGTCGGTCGTGGGGCGGGCGAGTTCGATCGTCATCGCTTCAGCACACCAGATGCGTCGTTCCGGCGCAAATGAGATGCTCAGGCCGCCGCGACCCTCGACCGGCCGCGGAGGAACATCACCGCCACCACGCCGAGCAGGATGAACGCCGCAGGCAGCAGCATGGTCTGCGCCATCGCGACCGCGAACGGCTCCGCCACGGCATCCGGCAGCGCCGCACCACCGAATCCGCCCGGCGCCTCGGCCGCACCGGGAAGGTTCGCCTCGATCCTGCTCTGCATGAAGGCGGCGATCGCCGCTGATCCGAGCACGGAGCCGATCGTGCGCATGGTGTTGTAGATGCCCGCTCCTGCACCCGCCTGGCGCGGAGGCAGGTTGCGGGTCGCGGTGGTGGCGAGCGGACCCCACATCCCGGCGTTGCCGACGCCGAGGATCGCCGAGGGGATGAGCATCCACAGCACGTCGGTTTCGGTGTCCATCATCATCGCGAACAGGAACAGCGAGACCGACACGAGCAGCAGGCCAGGCACGAGCATGAGACGCGGATCGATGCGATCGAGCAGCTTGCCCGCGAACGGCGACAGGAACCCGGCCATGAGCGCCATCGGGATCATCAGCAGCGCGGACTCGGTCGGAGTGAGGCCTCGGGCGAGCTGCAGGAAGAACATCAGCGGCAACGACTGCGCGGTCACCGTGAATCCGACCGTGACGATCGTGATGTTCGCCCACGAGAAGTTGCGGTCGTGGAACAGGCCCAGCGGCACGAGCGGCTCGTTCTTGGTGCGCGCCTGGTACCAGATGAACAGCGCGAGGACGACGACGCCGGTGACGATCAGCCCCCAGACCGAGATCGGACCCCAGATCGTGCCCCAGTCGTATGCCTCGCCCTCCTGCAGGCCGAAGACGATGAGGAACAGGGCGATCGCACTGAGGAAGACGCCGGGGATGTCGAAGCGGTGCGGATGCGTCTCGAGCCTTGGCACGTAGATGCACGCCAGCACGAACCCAGCGATCCCGACCGGGATGTTGATGAAGAAGATCGACTCCCAGCCGAAGCCGTCGACGAGGAATCCACCGGCCAGCGGACCCACGAGCATCGCAACCCCTGAGGCGCCGCCCCACAGTCCCATCGCCGCACCGCGACGGTCCGGCGGGAAGGTGCGGGTGATCACGGCCATGGTCTGCGGCGTCATGAACGCCGCACCGAGGCCCTGCACGGCGCGGGCCGCGATCAGTCCTTCGAGCGTCGTGGACAGGCCGCACCACAGGGATGCCGCGGTGAACACCGCCAGCCCGATGAGGTAGATGTTCTTGGGCCCGAATCGATCGCCGAGGCGGCCGGTGATGAGCAGGGGCACGGCGTACGCCAGCAGGTAGGCACTGGTGACCCACACGACGCGGTCGAGGTTGTTCGTCTCGGGGTCCAGCGCCGCCTTGATCGCGGGATTCGCGACCGAGACGATCGTGGTGTCGACCAGGAGCATGAAGAAGCCGATGACCATCGCCCACAGCGCGGGCCACGGGCTGCGGGGCTTGTGGCCGACCACGTAGGTACCGGTCGACGGAGTCGCGTCTGGGGTCACCCGGCAAAGCTACACCCGGCGGCGGACACCGCGGTGTCGACGGTTCAGCCCAGAATCGTCGCCCGCTGCGCGTCCGTCAGCGGACGATCGGAGTAGACCAGCCGGATCACCCCTGGGTCGGGATTGCCGGCATCCGGACCACGATGCACCAGCGCGAGGCCGACCTTCTCGGCGACGACGGCCGATGCACGATTGTGCTCGACCATGAAGGCGACGACCGGGGTCGCCGGGCGAAGAAGCCGCGCGGCGTCGACCGCCGCACGGGAGGTCTCGGTCGCGAAGCCGCGGCCATGATGATCGGCCGAGATCCGGTAGCCGAGGTTCCACACCGCTGCGTCCCCATCGCCGATCAGTACGCACCCGCCGTTGCCGACGATCTCACCGGTGCCGCGCAACGACACGATCCACGATGCGAGCCCCGCGGCATCCCATCCCCTGATCCAGCGCGCGATCAGTCGCTCCGTCGCCGGGCGCTCGCTGTGCCGCAGGGACGGATAGTGCTCCCACACGCGCGGATCGGAATAGATCCGATGGATGGCGTCGAGGTCGGCGGCTGTCGGGCGGCGCAGGATCAGCCGGTCTGTGAGGATCTCGTCGTGCATCGTCTTCGAGCGTATTCGAGGTGCCGCCCGTGTCTGGGATGATGGCCAGGTGAGCGAAGCGACGAGGATCCCCGGCTGGCGGCACATCTACTCGGGCAAGGTCCGCGACCTGTACGCCTCGGAGGATGCCGATGACCCGCGCATCCTCGTGGTCGCCAGCGACAGGGTGAGCGCGTTCGACTACGTGCTCTCGCCCGGCATCCCGCAGAAGGGCACTCTGCTCACCCGCCTCAGCCGCTGGTGGTTCGAGCAGCTGGACGACGTGCCGAACCACCTCGCCGAGGGCGAGATCCCTGCAGTGGTGGCCGATCGCGCGATGCTCGCGCAGTCGCTGGAGATGCTGCCGATCGAGTGCGTGGTCCGCGGCTACATCACCGGCACAGGATGGCTGGAGTACCAGGAGAGCGGAACCGTCTGCGGCATCCCGCTGCCGGTCGGCCTCGAGAACGGCGATCGTCTGCCGGAGCCTCTGTTCACGCCCGCGTACAAGGCTCCGATGGGCGAGCACGACGAGAACATCACGTTCGACCGCGTCGTCGAGCTCGTGGGCGAGGAGCGTGCCGTCGAACTGCGCGACACGTCGCTGAGCCTCTACGCCCGCGCTGCGGACGTCGCCGCGGCGAAGGGCCTGATCCTCGCCGACACGAAGTTCGAGTTCGGCACGGATGCCGAGGACACCCTCCGCGTCGCCGACGAGGTCCTCACGAGCGACTCGTCGCGGTACTGGGATGCCGAAGCGTGGGAGACGGGGACCACACCGACCGAGCGGATGGCGAGCTTCGACAAGCAGATCGTGCGCGACTGGCTGGCGTCGAACTGGGACAAGCAGGGCGAGCCGCCCGCCCTCCCTGATGACGTCGTGCAGCGCACCGCCGACCGCTACCGCGAGCTGATCGAGCGCCTGACCTCCTAGTTCCGCGTACTCAGCGAACGCCCAGGAATCGGTAGTGTTGCCCCAGCATCCCTCGCAGCCCCCGAACCCTGAGGAGCACCCATGCCCGTGTGGAAGATCCACGGCGACGGCCGCACCGTCGCACCCGGTCAGGTCGTCAAGCCCGAAGAACGACTGAGCTGGCCCGCGACGATCGCGATCGGCGCACAGCACGTCGTCGCGATGTTCGGTGCCACGTTCCTCGTGCCGATCCTCACCGGCTTCCCCGTGTCGACGACCCTGCTGTTCTCGGGCATCGGAACCCTGCTCTTCCTGCTGCTCACGCGCAACCGTCTGCCCAGCTACCTCGGTTCGTCGTTCGCGTTCATCGCGCCGATCACCGCCGTCAACGCCGGCAAGGCGCTCGAGACGCCCGAGCAGATCACGCAGGCGCTGGTCGGCGTGGTCGCGGCCGGCATCCTGCTCGCCGGAATCGGCTTCCTCGTGCAGGCCGTCGGCACCGGGTGGATCGACAAGCTCATGCCGCCCGTCGTCGCGGGGTCGATCGTCGCGCTGATCGGGTTCAACCTCGCCCCTGCCGCGTGGAACAACTTCCAGCTGCAACCCGAACTGGCCTCGGTCACTCTGATCGCCGTCGTGCTGTTCAGCGTGCTGTTCCGCGGGTTCCTCGGCCGGATCTCGATCTTCCTCGGCGTCATCGTCGGGTACATCGTGGCCCTTTTCACCGGCCAGGTGAAGTTCGACGGCGTCGCCGATGCCGCGTGGATCGGCCTGCCCGACTTCCACCTCGCCGCGATCACCGACCCGGCGGCCTGGGCGCTGGTGCCGATGTTCCTGCCCGTCGTCCTCGTACTCATCGCGGAGAACGTCGGACATGTGCGCGGTGTCGCGACGATGACCGAGGACCCGTCGATCAACAAGCACACCGGCCGCGCGCTGGTCGCAGACGGTCTCGCGACGACCATCGCCGGCGGCTTCGGCGGCTCGGGCACGACCACCTACGGCGAGAACATCGGCGTCATGGCCGCGACCCGCGTCTACTCGACGGCGGCGTACTGGGTCGCCGGCATCGTGGCGATCCTGCTCGCCTTCTCGCCCAAGGTCGGCGTCATCTTCAACACGATCCCCGCCGGCGTGCTCGGCGGCGTGACGACCGCGCTCTACGGCCTCATCGGCGTGATCGGGATCAAGATCTGGGTCGATAACCGCGTCGACTTCTCGCGCCCGGTGAACCAGTACACGGTGGCGGTCTCGTTCGTCATCGCGATCGCCGGCTTCGCGATGGGCTGGGGGAACTTTCAGCTCGGCGCGATCGTGCTCGGCACGGTCGCCGCCCTCCTGATCTATCACCTCGGCAACGCGATCGCGCGCTGGCGCAAGACCGGAGCGGACGACGGCGGCCCCATCCCCGCGGTCGGGCCGCTGGGCGGCGACCCGGAGTAATCCACTCCCCGCGGCATCCGAACGGGAGGAGAACGCACGATCCGGAGGATCCGGATCGACGTGCGGCTCCTCCCGTTCGTGCGTTCTCCTCCGGAGCGGACGGATGCCGGGTCAGACGATCCGGAACCGGACGCGCGCCCCCGGTGGCAGCTGGCCGGCGATGTCGAGCGCATGATCCGTGAGCGCGCCGATGATCGGATAGCCGCCGGTCAGCGGATGATCGGGCAGGAACAGCACCGGCTGCCCGTCCGGCGGCACCTGGATGGCCCCCGTCACCGCCCCCTCGCTGGGCAGTTCGCCCTCGATCGCACGCTCCAGCCCGCGGTCGCCGTGCAGCCGGACGCCCACGCGGTCGGACCGCGGCGAGACCAGCCAGTCCTGTTCGGTGAGGACGCGCAGCGCCGCAGGCGTGAACCAGTCGTCACGGGGTCCGAGCGTGATCGCCAGCTCGACGAGGTCGCCAGGTGCGGGCAGCACCCGCGGCACGACGAGGTCGTCGACCGCGCCGACGACCTCCCCGCCGATCGCCACGACGTCCCCGCCGACGAGCGGCGCCGGTCCGAGACCTGCGAGTGTGTCGGCCGAGCGACTGCCCAGAGCGGATGCCGCGGCCACCCCACCCCGCACCCCGATCACGTAGCGGATGCCGCGCTCCGGATGCCCGAGGTGCAACTCGTCGCCGTCCGACGTCGCGAAGGGCCTGCCGTGCGCGATCGAGCGGATCTCACCGGCGCCGGTCGTCACCTCGAGCTCGCCCACGGCTCCCGTGACGACCGCGACGCCGGATGCCTGGAACCGCAGCACCGCCGACCCGACGCATTCCAGCACCGCCGCCGTCGACGCGTTGCCGACAGCCCGGTTCGCGTCGCGCAGGGCCGTCCGGTCAACAACGCCGGATGACGAGACGCCGAGTGCCGCGTGGCCAGGTCGGCCGGCATCCTGCACGAGCAGCTGCAGCGGCGGCCGCACGATCTCGATCCCCCCGGACGGGGATCGCGGATCCTTCGTCGCGACGCGCGGGCCGGGTTCCGCGCCCGATGAGACAACCGGCGCAGCCCTCGCGCGCTCGAACCGCACCAGCGTGCCAGGCGACAGCAGCGCGGGCGGGTCGCGATCGATGTCCCACATCTCGGCATCCGTGCGGCCGATCAGCTGCCAGCCGCCTGGGGTCTCACGGGGGTACACACCGGTGAACGGCCCGGCGAGCCCGACGGACCCGGCCGGCACGCGGGTGCGCGGCGACGAACGGCGCGGCACGTCGAAGAGCGGGTCGTCGCTGACGGCATAGCCGAATCCGGGCGCGAAGCCCGAGAACGCGACGCGCCACTGGGCCGCGAGATGCCGACGCACGAGCTCCTCGGGCGACACCGCGAGCAGTCCGGCTGCCTCCTCGAGATCGGCACCGTCGTAGATTACAGGGACGATGGCCTCGCGGACGGGCGTCAGGTGATCGGCATCCGTCGTCATCGTCTCGAGCACGGCGGCGAGCGCGCCGGCCGACGTGCGCAGAGGGTCGTAGCGGACCAGCACGGTGCGCGCTCCGGGGACGCGCTCGACGATGCCCGGCACGTCGGCCAGTGCCAGGTTCCATCGCATCGCCTCATCGAGGTCGGCGGCTTCGACGAGCAGCGCGCGATCGGATGCCGTGAGGATGCGCATCAGCGACACGTCCATCCAGGTTGCGCATTCTGTCGCTCCGACGGCCCGAAAGCCATAGATTCTGCGATCCGAACGGCATCCATCATCACACTCCGACGAACGGGGCGATCGTCACGCCGGAGTCCGACAGCCGTCGGCGGATCTCGGCGGCCATCGCGACCGATCCAGGGCTGTCGCCGTGCACGCAGATGGACTGCGCGGACACCGCGTGATCCGTGCCGTCGATCGCGCGGATCACGCCCTCCGAAGCGAGACGCACCATCCGCTCGGCGACCACCGAAGGATCGTGCAGCACGGCATCCGACTGCGTACGAGGGACCAGCCGACCGTTCGGAAGGTACGCGCGGTCGGCGAAGGCCTCGGCCGCGACCGCGAGCTCTGCACGCTCCGCGAGGTCGAGCACGACGCCACCGGCCTGACCGAGCAGAACGAGGCTCCTGTCGATCGCCGCGATCGCGGCGACGACGGCCTTCGCCTGCCGTTCGTCGTGCGCGATCGTGTTGTACAGCGCCCCGTGCGGCTTCACGTAGGCGACGGTCCCGCCGACGGCGGAGGCGAGCCCGATCAGCGCCCCGAGCTGGTACTCGACGTGCGCCTGCAGCGTCGCCGGATCGATGTCGACCGCGACGCGCCCGAAGTTCTCGTGGTCGCGGTACCCGGGATGCGCGCCGATGACGACACCCGCGCGCACCGCCGCGGCGAGCGTGTCGCGGATCCCCTCAGGGCGGCCGGCGTGGAAGCCGCACGACACGTTCGCGCTCGTCACGATCTCGAGCATGCTCACGTCGTCGCCGACGATCCGGTCGGGTTCGTTCTCGCCGAGGTCGGAGTTGAGATCGATGGTGCGAACGGCGGTCATGATTCCTCGGCATCCAGGCCGTAGAGCCCGAGGACCCAGCGGCGCGCCCCTCCGATCGGGAACGTGTCGCCGACCGCGGCGTACTTGAGGACGATCCCCTCCAGCGTCGTGCGCAGCATCGCCTCCTCCAGTGCCGGATCGGCCGCACCGCGCTCCGCGAAGATGCCGCGGACGGCCAGCTCGGCAGCCGCAACGCCTTCGGCATTGCGGCCGGCGGCCTCGGCGAAGAAGCGCAGCTGCGCCGGGTCCTGCTGCATCGTCGAGACCGCACGGTGCAGCAGCAGGTTCGCGGATGCCGCGGCGAACGTCCCCTCGATGATCCCCCTCAGGCGGTCGTCCGCACTGCCGGTCCGCGCCGTCGGGAAGCCGATCAGCAGCCGGAACCAGCGATCGACGATCTCGCCGACGAGCTGGTCTTTGCCCCCGAAGTGGTAGTTGACCAGCCCCTGGGCGACGCCTGCTCGACCCGTGATCTCGGCGATCGTCGCGCCGTGCACTCCTCGCTCGGCGAACAGTTCGATCGCCGACGACAGGATGCTCTCCCTGGCGCGCTCGCGTGCCTGGCGGTTCTGCTCCTCGGAGCGCGCCATCCGGCATCCTTCCGGTCCATTTCCCATTCCCCCGGCTTCCCGCTATCGTACTCACTGAATGAGTGTTCAGTGATGCGCACGGACGTCGGGGAGGGCGTTGCGCATGAGGATGAACGATCGGACTCGACGTCGAGTCCGCGAAGCGCGTCGCACGGCACGTATCGGAGGGATACCGGCATGACGCGCCGGATGCTTCGTCTCTGACCTCATGATGAGGATGCTCGGTCTCCGTCGGGGGGCGGGATCGAGCATCCTCGGCGGTCAGCGGCGGATGATGCGCTGCTCGATCGCCGCCGCCACGGCGCCGGCACGCGTGTCGACGCCGAGCTTGGTGTAGATGTGCGACAGGTGCGACTTCACGGTCGCCTCCGACACGAACAGCGCTCTCGCCATCTCGCGGTTGCCCTGACCGTCGGCCAGGAGCTCGAGAACCTCGACCTCGCGCTCGGTCATCCGAGGCTCGGGAGAGGCCGCCCTCCGCATCAGCGTCGCGGCGACGGACGGTGCGAGCGCCGGCTCCCCCCTCGCCACCGCGCGGATGCCCGCGAACAGCTCGGCCGGCGGCGCATCCTTCAGGAGATACCCTCTGGCCCCGGCATCCAGCGCACGCAGGATGTCCGACTCGGTGTCGTAGGTCGTCAGCACGAGGACGGCGGGCGCCGGGTCCAGCGCCGCGAGCCGACGGGTGGCCTCGATGCCGCCGACACCGTCTCCGAGACTCAGGTCCATCAGGACGACATCCGGACGCTCTGCCGTGACGACCTCGACGGCGGATACCGCGTCTGACGCCTCCCCGACGACCTCGAGGTCGTCGCTGGACTCGATCAGCGCGCGCAGCCCCGCACGCACGACCGGGTGATCGTCGACCAGTATCAGGCGCAGACTCATCGCGCTTCTCCCTCTCCGAACACCGACGAGTCCGACCCCGCCATGAGGACGGATGCCGGGAACACCGCCGACAGCGTCGTCCCCTCGCCGGCCGCCGATTCGATCTCCAGCGTTCCGCCGACGGCGGCGATGCGCTCCTCGATGCCCTCCAGCCCACGACCGCGCCCCGACGAGCGGCGCTGACCGGCGCGCTCCCGACGGGCGACAGGGCGTGCGTCGAACCCCACGCCGTCGTCGCGGACGTCGAGGCGCAGTTCGTCCGGCTGAGCGGTAAGGCTCACCACGGCTCGCGTCGCGTGCGCATGCTCTGCGACATTCGCGAGAGCGCCGCGCACGGTGCGGATCACGGCAGCGGCGACGGGAAGCGGAACGTCGCGGATGACGCCATGGTTCTGGAAGGAGGCGTCGACGCCCGCGGCATCCGCCACGACCCGCTCGATCGCGGCCGGCAGCGAACCTGCGACGCCGTCGAGCTCGGCCGGCGCGAGGTCGCGCACGACGCGGCGCACCTCGTCGAGGCCGTCGCGCGCGGCATCCGCCGCGGTGCTCACCTGCGCACGCGCGGCGTCGGGACGTCGATCCCACTGCTGCTCGGCGGCCTGCAGCAGCAGATGGATGCTGGAGAGATCCTGCCCCACCGAATCATGGATCTCGCGCGACAGACGCGCCCGCTCTGCGAGCGCGCCCGCCCGATGCTCGGCGGCCGCGAGGTCGGATTGCGTCGCGGTCAGCTCGTCGACCAGCTGCTGTCGGGCTCTGGCCTCGCGATCCAGCGCACGGTAGGCGACGACCGTCGCGAAGGCGATCCCGATCGGACCGGCGATCATCGTCGGGTCTGGTTCTTCGGCCAGTCGGAGTTCCGCGGCGATGACCACGGCCGTCATGGCGGCGACCACGGCCGAGGCGGGCCAGAACGGCAGGATCTGCAGCACCGCGAACGCCAGCGGCACGGCGCACCACGCGAACGACGGGGCCGTAAGGGTGAGCACGACCCACAGCGCCACCACGACGAGGGTCCATGCCGACGGCCACACGCCGCGCCGCGGGACGAGCGGCCGCAGCAGGGCGACGATCGCGAGCAGTGTGGCACCGGCGAGGACGAGCGGCATGGCCTCGGCATCCTCATGGCGCAGCGCGTAGCGCACCGCGCATACGACGATCAGCGCGAGAAGGACGACCTGCAGCGCGCGCCCGAAGCGCACGGGCGCCAGGATGCCTCGCGCGCCGTCCGGCTGCTCGGGTGAGGTCATGGTCCTCAGCCTACGGACGACGGATGCCGAGGCACATCATCCGATCGGCTACCGACGCACTGTGGCCGACGTGTCACGAACGGTGTGACGATTCACGGTCGGATCCGGTGAATCCGTTCGTGAATCGTCACACCGTTCGTGATTCGTCGCGCCGGCTACGCCGAACCGCGCACGACGAGCTCGGTCGGCAGGATCGTCGTCCGCTCCGGCGAGCCGCCCGCGAGGTGCGACAGCAGGACAGCGGCCATCGTCTCGCCCTGCTTGTACATGGGCTGGCGGACCGTCGTCAGCTGAGGGTCGGTCGAGAGCGCGACAGAGGAGTCGTCGAATCCGACGACGGCGACGTCGTCCGGCACCCGCAGCCCCGCCGCGCGCAGAACGCCCATCGCGCCGCGGGCCATCAGGTCGCTGCCGGCGAAGATCGCGTCCGGAGCACCGGCGGCGAGGATCCGGCGCGCGGCATCGGCACCACCGGACTCGCTGTAGTCGCCCTCCGCCTCGGCGAACGGCGAGAGCCCGGCATCCGCCAGCGCAGCGCGAAAACCCTGTACGCGATCCTGCGCCGCGAGCATCGTGAGCGGGCCGGTGATGGTCGCGATGCGCGTGCGGCCGGTGTCGATGAGGTGCTGCGTGGCGAGGCGTGCACTGGCGACGTTGTCGACGTCCACGACGTAGTCGGAGTCGCGCAGATGGAACGCCCGGCCGCCGAAAACCACGGGTACGGCATCCGCGATCCGATCGATGTACGCGTCGCTGGAGTGGTGCGAGACGATCAGCGCACCGTCGACGCCGCCGTTGCGGACGAAGCTCGTCATCTTGTCGCCGGGGTCGTCACTGGCGATGAGGAGGTTGAGGAGATAGTCCGATCCGCCGAGCGCACCCGTGATCCCTGCGACGATCGCGGCGAAGAACGGGTCGCCGAAGAACCGCGTGGTGTCCTCGGGGACGATCAGCGCGATCGCGTGCGTCTGCCGCGACGCCAGCGAGCGCGCCGCGCGGTTGGGCACGTAGTTCATCTCGGCGATCGCCCGTTTGACGGCGTCGAGCGCCTCGGGGCTGACCGCGGTCGACCCGTTCACCACCCGCGACACCGTGGATCGCGACACCCCCGCGGCCGCCGCAACCTCTTCGATCGTCGCCCGTGGTGCCGTCATCGCACGCTCTCTTCCATTCGCCCATTCTGGCCCCATCGACGCGCAGGGAGGCTCCCCGGCCCCCGCGCGCCTCAGAGCGAGCGAGCGGCGATGACCCGTGCGTACTCCAGCGCGGAGTCCTTGAGGCTGCGCTCCTGGGTGTCGTAGTCGACCCGGACGATGCCGAAGCGCTTGTCGTAGCCCCACGCCCACTCGTAGTTGTCGAACAACGACCAGTAGAAGTATCCGCGCACGTCGACCCCGGCATCCGCGGCATCCAGGACGGCACCGAGGTGCAGGCGGAGGAACTCGGCACGATCCCCATCGTGCACGCGCGTCTCGCCGTCCTCGACGACCGGCTCGTCGTCGTACGCCGCACCGTTCTCGGTCATGTACAGGACGACGCCCGCCGGCTCGGCGTACTCGATCCACACCCGCTGCAGCAGACGCGTCAGCCCCTCGGGCTGGACCTCCCAGTTCTGCGCGGTGCGGGGCAGGCCCCGCTCGACGGAGTGGATGCCGGCGTCCGACGGGTAGGGGCTGCGACCCTTGCGCTCGGTGCGGGGGCCACCCGAGACCGGTGGCACCTCGGGCGCCGTACCCGACACGTAGTCGCCGTGGTAGTAGTTGACGCCCTGCGTGTCGATGCGCTCCGAGATCGTCGCGAGGTCGCCCTCGCGGATCGCCGACTCGAAGTGCGCCACGGCCTCGGCATCCACCGCTCGGATGTCCTCGACGATGTCCGCCGGATAGGCGCCGCGGTAGATCGGGTCGAGGAACCAGCGGTTGAACTGCCCGTCGATGCGCCGGGCGGCGTCGACGTCGGCCGGGTTCTGCGGGTCCACCGGGTCGGCGACCGTGTGGTTCAGGGTGATCCCCAGATTCAGCGACGTGTCGCGCGAGCGCAGCTCCTGCACGGTCGCGCCGTGTGCGAGCAGCAGATGGTGGGACGCGAGCAGCCCCTCGGCGACGCTGGTGTGCCCCGGCGCGTGTTCGCCGCCCGTATAGGAGAGGAACGACGAGCACCACGGCTCGTTGAGCGTCGTCCACACGTTCACCCGATCGCCCAGCGCGTCGTGCATGGTGCCGGCGTACTCGAGGAAGCGGTCGACCGTGTCGCGGTTCGTCCAGCCACCGGCATCCTGCAGCGCCTGCGGCATGTCCCAGTGATACAGCGTGAGCCAGGGCAGGATGCCGGCCCCGAGAAGCTCATCCACCAGACGGCTGTAGAAGTCGACGCCCTGCGCATTGACGGCTCCCCCGTCCGGCCGCACCCTGGACCACGACGTGGAGAAGCGGTACGTCTGCAGGCCGAGGCGCTTCATGAGCGCGACGTCCTCCGGGTAGCGGTGGTAGTGATCGCACGCCACGTCGCCGTTGTCGCCGCCCATGACGGCTCCGGGGACGCGGGCGAAGGCATCCCAGATCGACGCCGTCCGCCCCTCCTCGAAGGCCGCGCCTTCGATCTGATACGCCGCGGTCGCTGCACCGAAGAGGAAGTCGTCCGGGAACGGCCGAGAAGTCATAGGGGTCATCCTTTCACCGCGCCGGCCATGATGCCACTGACCAGCTGCTTGCCCGCCACCACGAAGAGGATGAGCAGGGGCAGGGTCGCGAGCACCGCACCGGCGAGCACGATCGAGTAGTCGACGTAGTACCCGGACTGCAGCTGGCTGAGCGCCGTCTGCAGGGTCGGGTTCGAGGGGGAGAGCACGATCAGCGGCCACAGATAGTCGGTCCAGGCCGTCATGAACGTGAACAGACCGAGGATCGCCATGGCCGGCCGCGCGGCCGGGACGCCGACGGTGAGGAACGTGCGGAACTGGTTCGCACCGTCCATGCGCGCCGCCTCGATGAGCTCATCCGGGATCACGTCGACGAGGTACTGGCGCATGAAGAAGACGCCGAACGCCGTGACGAGGGTCGGGACGATGACGGCGCCGATCGATCCGGTCCAGCCGAGTTCGCGCATGAGCATGAACAGCGGGATGATGCCCAGCTGCGTCGGGATCGCCATGGTCGCGATGACGAACACCATGAGCCCGTCACGACCCTTGAAGCGCAGCTTCGCGAACGCGTAGCCGGCGAGCGTCGAGAACGTCACGACCGAGATCGTGATGATCGTGGAGATGATGACCGAGTTGCCCAGTGCCAGCCAGAACGGGATGGCGTCGAACACCTGCGCAGCGTTGGTGAAGAAGTTCCCGCCGGGGATCAGCGGCAGGGTCTCGCCGCGGGTGGAGTTGTCTCCGGAGGCGACCACGACCGACCACCACAGCGGGTAGACGCTGCCGATGAGGAACGCGGCGAGGAGGCCGTACGTGAGGAATCCGGGACGGCTGCCGATCCCGGCGGTGCCGCTGCTCGTGCTGCGTCGGCGGCGGATGCGCTCCGGCACGCTCATGGCCTGCGTGGCGGTCATCGGGCATCCTCCTTGGTGAGGTTCTTGCGCGCAGCGCGGCGGGCCGCGCGATTGCGCTGCGGTGCGTCACCGGATGCGATCCCGCGCGAGATGAGGAAGTTGATCACGCCGATGGCGACGATCAGCAGGAACAGCAGGATCGCCACAGCGGATGCCTCGCCGAGGTCCCGGCGGAAGAATGCGAGTTCCCAGAGGAACAGCACCGTGGTCTGGAACTGACGGTCGCTGCCGCCGATGCCGCCGGCCGTGGAGGCGTCGAAGAGTTTCGGCTCCGCGAAGATCTGCAGCCCGCCGATCGTCGCCGTGATGATGACGAAGATGAGGGTCGGTCGGATGGTCGGGATCGTGATCGAGAAGAAGCGGCGTGCGGCACCCGCGCCGTCCAGCGCCGCGGATTCGTACAGGTCACGCGGCACCGCCTGCATGGCCGCGAGCAGGATGAGGGCGTTGTAGCCCGTCCAGCGGAAGTTCACCATGGTGGCGATCGCGATGTGCGACAGGAACGTGTTGTGCTTCCACTCCAGATCGGCGATCCCGATGAGGTTCAGCAGATTGTTGGCGAGACCGTCGGCCTCGTTGAACACGCTGGAGAAGATGATGGCGACCGCGACGGGGGTCACGACGAACGGGATCAACACGCTCATCCGCCAGAAGGTGGGTGCACGCAGACCGCGGTCGAGCAGGTACGCGATCACGAGCGCGACGCACAGCTGCGGGATCGCGGAGAGCAGGAAGATGCTCAGCGTGTTGACGATCGAGTTCCAGAACATCGCATCGCCGAGGATCTCGGTGAAGTTCGCGAACCCGACGAACGGGCCCTCGCCCTTGAGGAGATCCCACTCGTGCACGGCGACGTACACGGTGTAGACGAGCGGGAACAGGCCGAGCAGTCCGAACAGCAGGAAGAACGGCGACACGTAGAGATACGGCGAGGCGTTCTGATCGAACCGCGAGACGCGGTGGCGCCAGGAGCGGCGGGCGGCGGGCCGGGCGGATGCCTCGGCCACGCGCTCCTCGGGCGGAGCAGTGAGGGTCATGGTCTTTCCCGTCTGGGGCGATCGGACGTGGCTCCGGTCGCAGTCCGTGTCGTTCTGGCGGAGCCGAGACGACACGAACTGCGACCGGAATGAAGTGGTGTCAGCCGACGAGCTCGTTCAGCAGGGACAGCGCCTGGTCCCAGGCGCCCTGCGTGTCGGTCTCGCCGCGATCGAGCGCGCTCAGCGCCGGACCGAAGACGTTCTCCTGGATGACGGAGTCGTCCGGGCCCTTGAACTGCGCGACGACGCCCTTCGCGCGCTCGGCGAGGATGGCACCGGTCGGCGCGTCGTTGAAGAACTCGTTCGGCGTCGCGTCGGCCGCAAGGGTCTCCTGCGCCTCGACCGTCGACGGGAAGTTGCCCGCTGCAGTGGACTGCTTGACCTGCTGCTCGGGCTGGGTCAGCCAGTCGGCGAGCTCAGCGGCCGCCTCCTTGTGCTCGGAGCTCTCCGGGATCGACAGCCAGGCGCCGCCCCAGTTGGCCGCGCCTCCGGGGAAGACATCGGCGAAGTCCCAGCCGGTGGAGGCATCGCCGCCGCCGGCCTCGACCTGACCCTGGACGACGCCCAGCATCCAGCCGGGGCAGACGAACGTCGCGAAGGTGCCGTCGACGAACGACTTGCCGCCGTTCCAGTCCCACGCCGCCTGCGCGGCGGACTGGCCGCCTTCGGTGGCGGCACCGAGAAGCTCGAAGCGCTCCTGGAGCAGGTCGTTGCCCTCGACGTTCAGTTCGCCGTCTGCGGTGTAGTAGCCCTCGTCGAGCTGGTTGACCATGGAGTTCCAGACGAAGCCGGAGTGGTCGTACCAGGCCTTGCCGGTCTTGTCGGTGTACTCCTGGCCGACCGTGAAGTAGTTCTCCCAGTCGCCGTTCAAGAGCTCGGCGACCGACTCGCGGTCGCTCGGGAGGCCGGCGGCCTCGAAGGCGGCACCGTTGTAGCAGATGCCGGACGGACCGACGTCGGTGCCGTAGCCGATGACGCGGCCTTCGGCATCCGTCGCCTGGTCGTACTTCCAATCCACCCAGTCGCCCTTGCGGTCCTCGATGCCGTATTCGGTCAGGTCGACGAACGTGTCGGAGACCTCCATGATCGCTCCGAGCCAGCCCTCTTCGATCGCGACGATGTCGCTGAGGCCGGAGCCGGCCGCGATCTTGGTGAAGGCGTCGGTGCGGGCGTTGCCGCCGGTATCGATGTTGGTCGCCTCGATCGTGACGTTCGGGTGCAGTTCCTCGTACTCGTCGTACAGGTCCTCGTAACCGAAGGTGCCGAACGTGGTGATCGTCAGCGTGACCTCTTCGTCCGAGCTCCCCTCGGCCGGTTCGTTGCTGCCGGAGCAGCCGGCGAGTGCCAGGGCTGCGACGGAGGCGACGGATGCGGTGACCAGCATCCTGCGCGTGGCGCGTGTGTTCACGGTGTCACTCCTTTGTGCGGAATCTGTTGCGGTGGTGTCGTGCTTCGGGATGCCGTGGGAGCGCTCCCACGAACTGAGGAGTCACTCTATGGGAGCGCTCCCACGCCTGTCAAGCCCGACCCGGGATAGCCTTGATCGGTGCCCGCCACCGAACTCTCCCCCGCCCTCACCCGCGCCGCGTCGCTGATCCGCAGCATCCCGGACTATCCGGAGCCCGGGATCGTCTTCCGCGACATCACTCCGCTGCTGGCAGATGCCGAGGCGCTACGCGCCACCACGGACGCGATCCTCGAGCCATTCGCCGGACAGTTCGACGTCGTCGCCGGCATCGAGGCACGCGGGTTCATCCTGGCCGGGGCCGCGGCGATCGCCGCAGGGGTCGGACTGATCCCGATCCGCAAGGCGGGCAAGCTGCCCCGACCAGCGGCATCCGTCGACTACGCCCTGGAGTACGGAACCGCCACGATCGAGATGCACGACGATCTGCCCGCCGGATCCCGCGTGCTGCTGATCGATGATGTGCTCGCCACCGGAGGCACCCTCGCGGCCGGCCGCCAGCTGGTCGAGCGTCTCGGCAGCCACGTCGCCGGCATCTCTGTGCTGTTCGAGATCGACGGTCTCGGAGGCCGCGATGCGATCGGCGACCTGCACACCGTCTTCCACGCCTGAGCACCGCCGGCGAGCGGCCGGTAGCGTGGGGACCATGCAGCAACGCGCACTCGGACGAACCGGCCGTGACGTCTCGGCGATCGGCCTCGGAACCTGGCAGCTCGGCGCGGACTGGGGCGCGGTCGATGAGAACGACGCGCTCGCGGTGCTCGAGACATCCGTCGCGCACGGCGTGACTCTGTTCGACACCGCCGATGTGTACGGCGACGGACGCAGCGAGTCGCTCATCGGGCGCTTCCTCGCCGCTCGGCCCGACCACGGGATCACGGTCGCCACGAAGATGGGCCGTCGCGTCGACCAGGTCGCCGAGAACTACACGCTCGAGAACTTCCGCGCGTGGACCGCGCGCAGCAGACGGAATCTCGGCGTCGACGCCCTCGACCTCGTGCAGCTGCACTGCCCTCCCACCGACGTGATCACCGCCGACCGCACCTACGACGACCTCGACCGGCTCGTCGACGAGCAGGCGATCGCCGCATACGGCGTCTCGGTCGAGACCTGCGAGCAGGCCCTCGCCGCGATCGCACGGCCGAACGTGACGAACGTGCAGATCATCCTCAATCCGTTCCGCCTGAAGCCGCTCGACGAGGTGCTGCCGGCCGCCGCCGAGGCCGGGGTCGCGATCTTCGCCCGCGTCCCGCTCGCCTCAGGACTCCTCAGCGGCCGCTACACCCGCACGACGAGCTTCGCGGCCGATGATCACCGCTCGTACAACCGGCAGGGCGAGGCGTTCGACCGCGGAGAGACGTTCTCGGGTGTCGACTACGAGACCGGACTGCGCGCCGCCCGCGAGCTCGCCGAGGCGCTGCCGGATGGCGTGCCGCTCGCCGCGGCATCCCTTGCCTGGATCGCCAGCCGGCCGGGTGCGACGTCCGTCATCCCCGGAGCGCGCAGCACGACTCAGGCGTCCAGCAATGCGGAGGCCACGGCTCTGCTGGAGGATGCCGCCCTCATCGCGGACTTCGACGCCGCCGTGCGGGACGTGTACGACAGGCTGCTGCGCGCAGACATCCATCCGCAGTGGTGACACCGCTGCGGACTCGGGCGCCGTTCGGACCGCGGGAAGGCCAGTAGACTGGCCGTGCCCGCCTTCCCGCGACTTCCGGAGCCTCGAATGCCCACCATCGTCGTCGACGTCATGCCCAAGTCCGAACTGCTCGACCCGCAGGGGAAGGCCGTCTCCGGCGCGTTCGCGCGCATCGGCGTCGAGGGCTTCAGCGATGTCCGCATCGGCAAGCGCTTCGAGCTCACGGTCGAGGGCGAGGTCACGGACGAACTGCTCGCCGAGGCCAAGCGCGTGGCCGAGGACGTGCTCTCCAACTCCGTGATCGAGGACGTCGTCGGCATCGAGGTCGTCGAATGAGCATCCGGATCGGAGTCATCACCTTCCCCGGTTCACTGGACGACCGCGACGCGCAGCGCGCGGTGCGCCTCGCCGGCGCCGAACCGGTCGCGCTCTGGCACGGCTCGCACGACCTCGAAGGCGTGGATGCGCTCGTGCTCCCCGGCGGCTTCAGCTATGGCGACTACCTGCGATCGGGCGCGATCGCCGCGCTGTCGCCGATCATGACGGAGGTCAAGGATGCCGCGGCGAAGGGCCTCCCCGTGCTCGGCATCTGCAACGGCTTCCAGATGCTCGTCGAGGCGCACCTGCTGCCCGGCGGACTGATCCGCAACGACCACCAGCACTTCGTCCGGCGCGACCAGAAGCTGACCGTCGAGAACTCCGACACCGCCTGGACCAATGCATTCCGCACGGGCCAGGAGATCGTCATCCCGCTGAAGAACGGCGAAGGCGGTTACATCGCCTCGGAGGAGACCCTGGATCGCCTCGAGGGCGAGGGTCTCGTCGCCTTCCGCTACGCGGGTGTGAACCCGAACGGGTCGCTGCGCGACATCGCCGGTGTCACGAACGAGGCCGGGAACGTCGTCGGCCTCATGCCGCACCCCGAGCACGCCACAGAGCCCGGGTTCGGGCCCGACACCGCCACCGCGATGCGCAGCGGCGTCGACGGGCTGGACTTCTTCACCAGCGCTATCGCCGCGGTCGCGCGCGTCGCCGCGTAGAACCTCGTCGAGGGATCAGAGCTCAGGCGGCCACACTCCGATGATGACCGCCATCACGGCGATCGTCACCAGCTCGTGAGCGATGTTGAGCGTCGTGAGCTGCGTCGAACGCCCCTCGAACGCGTCGTGCGTGATGAACCGCGCGCCGGTGAAGCCGCCCCACAGCATGATCGCGGTCACGAACGTCGCCGAGAAGAACGACCCCTGGTAGAAGTGCCAGGCGATCGCGGCTGCGCCGGCCAGCACCCAGGCGGTGCCGAAGCTCACGAGCACGGTCGTGACCATCGGCCACAGCGGACCCCGCGACGGATTGTCCAGGTCGACGTGTGCGAGCTTCGCCCAGCGGTTGCCGAACACGCGCGGCGAGTACCAGATCGCGCCGACGATCATGCTCGACACCGTCGCCAGCAGCACGGCCCAGTAGTTGATCTCGGGAATCATGGCGGCATCCTCACGTCGAAGCGTGACCCCGACGCTACTCCGGGTCGGTGCCCCGAGGATAGGCTCGAGGGGTGAGTCTCGTCGTCACCGTTCCCACCGCCCGTCTCGCGTCCGACGTCGGCCCTCTTCCCGATGGGGTCGAGGTCCTGGTGTGGGACATGCAGTCACCGGCCCCGCGCGAGCGTCTCGACATCGTCGTGCCGCCGTACATGGACACGGCTGAGGCCCTCAAGACGTTGGACGGCGTCGACGTCGACCTGCTGCAGGGACAGATGATCGGCTACGAGAGCGTCATCGACAGGATCCCGGCGGGCGTGCGCTTCGCGAACGCCGCGACTGTGCACGAGACGGCGACCGGCGAGCAGGCGCTCGCGCTCGCGCTCGCCGCGCAGCGGCACATCCCCGATTTCGTCCGCTCGCAGGACCGCGGCGCCTGGGAGCGGCTGTGGTCGCCCGGTCTCGCCGACCGCCGCGTGCTGCTGATCGGCTTCGGCGGCGTCGGCCAGGCGGTCGCCGAGCGTCTGGTCGGCTTCGAGGTGGACTTGACGGTCGTGGCTCGGAGCGCACGCACGGTCGAACACGACCGCCTCGGCTCGGTCGACGTGCACGCGATCGACGAACTGCCCGCGCTGCTGCCGCAGGCCGAGATCGTCATCCTCGGACTCCCCTACACCCCCGAGACACGCCACCTCATCGACGACGCCGCACTGTCCGCCCTGCCGGACGGCGCGCTCGTCGTGAACGTCGGCCGTGGCGCGCTCGTCGACACCGACGCACTGGTGGATCACGCGACCCGCGGGCGCATCCGCGCGGCGATCGACGTCGTCGACCCGGAGCCGCTCCCGGACGGCCACCCGCTGTGGAGCCTGCCCGGCATCCTGATCGCGCCGCACGTCGGCGGATCCTCCGACGCCATGCACCCGCGCATCGCCCGGGTCGTGCGCACGCAGATCGAGCGTATGCTGGCGGGCGAGCCTCCCATCAACATCGTCCGCGGCGCCTGATCATCCGGCGTCGCCGTCGACGCTCGCGAAACTGTAAGCGCTTGCAGTAGGCTCATCGCATGACTCAGCTTGAACAGTCCGCCGCACCCGGTGCCGAGTGGTGGCGCAGCGCCGTGATCTATCAGATCTACCCGCGGTCCTTCGCGGACGCCTCCGGTGACGGCATCGGCGATCTCCCCGGCATCACGAGCCGTCTGGAGTCGCTCAAGGAACTCGGCATCGACGCCATCTGGCTGAGCCCGTTCATGACGTCCCCGCAGAAGGATGCCGGGTACGACGTCGCCGACTACCGCGACGTGGATCCGATCTTCGGCACGCTCGCTGACTTCGACACCATGCTCGCCGAGGCGCACGCCCGCGGCATCCGGGTCATCGTCGACCTCGTCCCCAACCACTCGTCCGACCAGCACGCCTGGTTCCAGGCGGCGCTCAAGGCCGCCCCAGGAAGCCCGGAGCGCGCCCGCTACGTCTTCCGCGACGGCCGGGGCGAGAACGGCGAACTGCCCCCGAACAACTGGGAGAGCGTCTTCGGCGGCGGCATGTGGGAGCGCATCACCGAGCCGGACGGCACGCCCGGCCAGTGGTACCTGCACATCTTCGACCCCACCCAGCCGGACTTCGACTGGACCAATGAAGAGGTCAAGGAGGAGTTCCGCTCCATCCTGCGCTTCTGGCTGGACCGCGGCGTCGACGGCTTCCGCGTTGACGTCGCGCACGGCATGGCCAAGCAGGCCGGGCTTCCGGATTACGCACCCGTGCCCGACGCCGACTCGATGGGCGGCGGCGAGGACAACGTGCCGTACTGGGGTCAGGACGAGGTCCACGACATCTATCGCGACTGGCACCAGGTCCTCGCGGAGTACGACGGCGACCGCGCACTGTGCGGCGAGGCATGGCTGCCGACGCTGAAGAAGACGGCGCTCTGGGTCCGCCCGGACGAGATGCACCAGACCTTCAACTTCCCGTACCTGATGACCCCGTGGGATGCCGAGCAGCTCGGCTCCGTGATCCGAGAGTCCCTCGAGGAGTTCGGCAAGGTCGGCGCCCCGAGCACCTGGGTGCTCTCGAACCACGACGTCGTCCGCCATGCGACCCGCCTCGCGTTCACGGATGACAACCCGCAGGGCGAGGGCATCGGCCCGCTGACCCCGAACAAGCCGGACACCGCGATCGGCCTCGCCCGCGGTCGCGCGGCGACCACGCTCATGCTGTCGCTGCCCGGCTCGTCGTACCTGTACCAGGGCGAGGAGCTCGGCCTGCCGGAGGCCATGGAGATCCCCGACGAGTTCCGTCAGGACCCCACCTGGTTCCGCACCGAGGGCAAGCGCTACGGCCGCGATGGATGCCGCGTGCCGCTGCCGTGGGAGGCCGGCGCGCCCGCATTCGGCTTCAACGACACCGGTGCGTCGTGGCTCCCGCAGCCCGCAGAGTGGGCCGCGTACGCCCGCTCCACCGAGGAGAACGACCCGACGTCGACGCTCGCGTTGTACAAGCAGCTGCTGCGCCTGCGCCGCGAGCACGACCTGGGTTCGGGAACGCTGGTCTGGGAGGATCTCGGGGCGGATGCCGTGGCGTTCCGACGCGGTGACATCCACGTCGCGGCGAACCTCGGCACTGCTCCGGTCGAACTCCCGGCGAATGCGAAGTTCCTGGTGCGAAGCCAGCCATTCACGGGCGCTGCCCTCCCAGCCGACACCGCCGCCTGGTACACCGCGCCCTGACCGGACTGCGCCAGAACCACCCGTGAGACTTCGCCTGCGGGGTGAGACGTACTCATACGACGTCCGTCTCCCCCTGCAGGGCAGGTCTCGCGACACAGAACGAGAGAATGCACGATGACGAGCATCGATGAGGTCGCCAAGCTGGCCGGAGTCTCCACGGCCACGGTCTCGCGCGCACTGAGCGGCCGCGGCCACGTCTCCGCCGCATCGCGCGAGCGCGTGCTGTCGGCGGCGAACAAGCTCGGGTACGTCGTGTCGTCGCGCGCGTCGTCGCTGGCCTCGGGGCGCACCCGCAACGTCGGGGTAGTGGTGCCGTTCCTGGACCGCTGGTTCTTCAGCACCGTGCTGTCGGGCGTCTCCAGCGCCCTCATGCGGCACGGGTACGACATCACGCTCTACAACATCACCGCCGACCGCGACGTGCGCCGAGAGGTCTTCGCGACCGCGCTGCGCCGCCAGCGCGTCGACGCGATCATCGCCGTCTCGATCGAGCTCGACGAAGATGAGACCAGCCAGCTGCTCGCCCTCGGCCTGCCCGTCATCGCGATCGGCGGGCCCAACCCTCGTCTGGACACGCTCACGGTCGATGACGTCGCGGTCGCGGAGCTCGCCACCCGGCACCTGCTGAGCCTCGGGCACACCGACATCGCGCACATCGGCGCCAACCCAGAGTTCGACCTCGACTTCCACATCCCGACCCAGCGTCGGCAGGGGTTCGAGAAGGCACTGGCGGATGCCGGAATCCCCCTGAACCCGGCCTACCTGGAGCCCGCCGACTTCACGGTCGAGGGCGGGTACCGCGCCGCCAAGCAGCTGCTCGGACGCCCCGGTCCTCGCCCGACGGCGGTGTTCGCGGCATCCGACGAGATGGCGATCGGAGCCCTTCTGGCCGCCCGTGACCTGGGCTTCCGCGTGCCGGGAGACCTCTCGATCGTCGGCATCGACGGTCACGAGCTCGGCGAGTTCTTCCGTCTGACGACCGTCGATCAGTTCCCGATCGGCCAGGGCGAGCTCGCGGCCTCCGCCGTGCTCGCCAAGCTCGAGGACGCCGCCCCCGCGGCATCCCATGGCGAACTGCCGTACGAGCTGATCGTCCGGGGGACGACCGCTCGGATCTGACGCGCGGCGTTCGCCTCGACATCCGCGGCTCCGGCACGGGCTCTGGTCACTGCGGCACCCGGACCGCCATACTGGGCCGATGGACGCGCTCAACGATTTCGTGCTCACTAACGGCAATCGGCTGTGGGAGTGGATCATCCTCCCCCTGCTCGTCGTCCTCGGCGCCTACTTCACACTGCGCTCCGGGGTCGTGCAGTTCCGGATGATCCCCGAGATGTTCCGCACGCTGACGAACAAGACGCCGCGCGATGAGAACGGCGAGCCGCAGTCGGTCTCGGCCTTCCAGGCGTTCACGATCTCCGCCGCGTCGCGCGTCGGCGTCGGCAACATCGCCGGAGTCGGCACGGCGATCGCGATCGGCGGCCCCGGTGCGGTGTTCTGGATGTGGACCATGGCGTTCATCGGCGGCGCCTCGAGCTTCATCGAGTCGACCCTCGGGCAGGCGTACAAAGTGCGCGACAAGGACGGCTTCCGCGGCGGACCGGCGTACTACATGCAGCACGGTCTGAAGGCGCGGTGGATGGGCATCCTGTTCGCGATCGTGCTGATCCTGTGCTTCCCGCTCGCGTTCAATTCCCTGCAGGCGAACACCATCAGCGCCACGCTGTCCGGCAGCTTCGGCGGCGAAGTGGGATGGATCCCCTGGGTGGTCGGTGGAGTGCTCGCGATCCTGACCGGGCTCGTCGTGTTCGGCGGTGTTCGGCGGATCGCTTCCGTGTCGCAGGCCGTCGTCCCGGCGATGGCACTGCTCTACCTGATCCTCGGGCTCGTGATCGTCGGGATCCACATCGATCAGCTGCCCGCAGTGTTCGCATCGATCTACACTCAGGCCTGGGGCACTGAAGAGGTCGCCGGCGGTACGATCGGCGCCATCATCATGGTGGGTGCGAAGCGCGGCATGTTCTCGAACGAGGCTGGCCTCGGCTCGGCCCCAAACGCGGGAGCGACCGCCGCCGTCACACACCCGGTCAAGCAGGGCCTGGTGCAGACGCTCGGGGTCTACTTCGACACGTTCCTCGTCTGCTCCATCACGGCCTTCATCGTCCTCGTGTCGACACCGGATCTCATGAACGCCGAGCAGGGCATCTCGCTGACGCAGAACGCCCTGGTCAGCGCGCTCGGCCCCTGGTCGAACGTGCTTCTGAGCGTGATCGTCTTCCTGCTGGCGTTCAGCTCGATCCTCGGCAACTACTACTACGGCGAGGCGAACATCGAGTTCCTCAACACGAAACCGGCAGTGCTGACCACGTTCCGCTTCGTCGTCGTCGCGGTCGTGTTCCTCGGCTCGATCGCGTCGGCCGATCTCATCTGGAACACGGCCGACGGGATCATGGGCATCATGGCACTGATCAACCTGGTGGCCATCGCTCTGCTCTCGGGCGTCGCCTTCAAACTCTTGAAGGACTACTCGCAGCAGCGAAAGGCGGGCCTGGATCCCGTCTTCACCAGAGCCAGGATGCCGGAGGTCACCGGCATCCAGTGCTGGGAGGACGAGCTCTCGGTGACCGGCCCGATCGATCTGCCGGTGAAGCGGCGCTGAGGAGGCGCGGCTCAGGCGCGCAGCGCGTCGGCCGCGGCATCCAGTGCGGGCTGAACGAGCCGAAAGTAGGCCCATCGGCCGCGTTGCTCCCTGGTCACGAGGCCGGCGTCGGCGAGCAGCTTCATGTGGTGCGAGACCGTCCCCTGCGACAGGCCGACGGGCTCGATCAGATCGCAGATGCACGCCTCGCCGCCGTCGCCCGCGGCGATCAGCGACAGCAGGCGCACCCGCGTCGGGTCGCCCAACGCCTTGAAGACCCGAGCGACCTCCGTCGCCTCGTCCACGGACAGCACATCGGCGACGCGCGGCATGCAGCAGGTGCGGGCTTCGATCGTCACGGGGAGCGCCATGCCCCCAGTCTGCCACGTATTGACATTCTTCGATAGGTGCGCAACAGTCTTCATATTGACGTTTCTCGATCCGAGGAGATGTGATGTCCGAGTTGCCCGTCGCCATCGTCGGAGCAGGCCCGCAGGGTCTCGCCGCCGCCGCACACCTGACCGAGCGAGGCATCCCCGTCACGGTCATCGAACGCGGGAGCACGCCGGCCGCCGCCGTCTCCGAGTGGGGTCACGTCCGCCTGTTCTCGGCATGGCCAGAGCTGACGGATGCCGCGGCACGACGCCTGCTCGAAGCGACCGGTTGGAGCGCACCGACCTCGGGCTATCCGACCGGCGCCGAGTGGGTGAGCGAGTACCTCGCACCGCTCGCCGATGCCCTCGGCGATCGCATCACCTACGGCACGACCGTGACCGGAATCTCGCGTCAGGGTCGCGACAAGGTCGTCGACGGCGGTCGCCGGAGTCAGCCGTTCGTCGTGCACCTCCGTCACGCCGACGGCAGCGAGAGCCGGCTGAGCGCCCGCGCCGTGATCGACGCGAGCGGCACGTGGGGCCTCCCGAATCCCGCTGGCGCCGATGGCTTCCCCGCACTCGGTGAGGCGGCGGCATCCGAGCGGATCTCGTACCGCATCCCCGACGACGTGTCCGAGTTCGCCGGCTCGCACGCGGTCGTCGTCGGCGCCGGCCACTCCGCGGCCCACGCCGTGCTCCGGCTGGGCGAACTGGCCCGACGGTCGCCGGGAACGCGGGTCACCTGGCTGCTGCGCCGCGGCAGCGCGACGAACGTCTTCGGTGGCGGAGCCGCCGATGAGCTTCCGGAGCGCGCGGCACTCGGCTCCCGCGCCCGCAAGATGATCGACGAGGGCCTTGTGAACCTGGTCACCGGATTCCGCGTCGCCGCGTTCCGCGCTGTCGGCAACGACCTGACGATCGCCGCCGAGGACGGGCGCGAGGTCGCAGAGGTGTCGCACGTGTTCGCGCTCACCGGGTTCCGCCCCGACACGCAGATACTGCGGGAACTGCGCATCGATCTCGACCCCGCGCTGGAAGCCGTCGCGGGAATCGCCTCCGAGATCGACCCCAACATCCACTCCTGCGGATCCGTCTCGGCGACCGGCGCACGCGAACTCGCGCAACCGGAGCAGGGCTTCTTCATCACCGGCGTGAAGTCCTACGGACGCGCGCCGACCTTCCTCGCGCTGACGGGATACGAGCAGGTGCGCAGCATCGCGGCGCACCTCGCTGGCGACCACGAGGCGGCCGCCCGCAGCGAGCTCGTCCTTCCCGAAACGGGCGTGTGCGGCGGCGCCGGCGACTTCGGCGATGGCGGATGCTGTGCCGCACCGGCCCCATCGCTGCAGACCGAGGGGCGCCCCCTGCTGGGTATGCTGTCCTGATCCGCGCTGGCCATCTGTATCGAGATCTGTCAATATAGAAGCAGATCGATACAGGAGGCCCGCGTGACCACCACCGTACCCGCCGCACCAGCGACCAGAAAGCTGTCGACGCTCGACCGCTGGCTGCCGCTCTGGATCGGCCTGGCTATGGTCGCCGGCCTCCTGCTGGCCCGTTTCGTCCCTGGACTCTCCGGCCTGCTGGCCGCCCTCGAGGTCGGCGGGATCTCGATCCCGATCGCCATCGGGCTGCTCGTGATGATGTATCCGGTGCTCGCGAAGGTCCGCTACGACAAGGTCGCCGGCGTCACCGGCGACAAGAGGCTCCTGATCTCGTCGCTGGTGCTGAACTGGTTCGTCGGACCAGCGCTGATGTTCACGCTCGCGTGGACGTTCCTGCCAGACCTGCCCGAGTACCGCACCGGGCTCATCATCGTCGGACTCGCACGCTGCATCGCCATGGTCGTCATCTGGAACGACCTCGCGTGCGGCGACCGGGAGGCCGCGGCGGTGCTCGTCGCGATCAACTCCGTCTTCCAGGTGATCGCTTTCTCGCTGCTCGGCTGGTTCTACCTCACGGTCCTTCCCGGCTGGCTGGGCCTGGATACCCAGGGGCTCGAGATCTCGGTCTGGCAGATCGCCCTCAACGTGCTGATCTTCCTCGGCATCCCTCTGGTCGCGGGATTCGCCTCGCGCTACCTCGGCGAGCGCCGCAAGGGTCGCGAATGGTACGAGGAGGCCTTTCTCCCCGGCGTCGGACCGTGGGCGCTGTACGGTCTGCTGTTCACGATCGTGCTGCTGTTCGCACTGCAGGGAGACCAGATCGCGCAGCACCCGTGGGATGTCGTGCGCATCGCGGTGCCGCTGCTGGCCTACTTCGCGATCATGTGGTTCGCCGGGCTCCTGACCGGCAGGGCGCTCGGTCTCGGCTATGCGCGCTCCACGACACTGGCGTTCACCGCCGCGGGCAACAACTTCGAGCTCGCGATCGCCGTCGCGATCGGCACGTTCGGTGCGACGTCGGGTGAAGCGCTGGCGGGCGTCGTCGGCCCCCTCATCGAGGTGCCTGTGCTCGTCGGACTCGTCTACGTCTCGCTCTGGACGGCGCGGCGCTGGTTCCACACCGATCCGTACACCGCAGAGAGGATGCCGTCATGAACGTCGCGCTGACCGTCGAGGACACCTGCAGCCCGGTCGCCACCCATGCCATCGGTGCGGATGCCGCGGCATCCGTCGCCTCCACGCTGAAGGCCCTGTCGGATCCGCTGCGGCTGCGGATGCTGTCGGCCATCGCCTCCGATCCCCGCGGCGAATCGTGCGTGTGCGATCTCGCCGAACTCGCCGAGGTCTCGCAGCCGACCGTGTCGCATCACCTCAAGGTGCTCAAGGACGTCGACGTGCTGACGTCGGAGCGCCGCGGCACCTGGGTCTGGTACCGGATCAACCCGAACCGCCGCGGTGCGGTCACCGCTCTTCTGGACTCGTTCGCTCCCGCGACCGTGGCGCCCTGGAGCGACGCCGATGAGGATGCCGGCCGTCCCGATTTCGACGCGCGGATCACGCGCCTGGCGAACGAGCTCTCCGTCGAGGTCCCGGACCTCGATCCGAACGTCGTCCTCACGATCGTCCGCGAGTCGTACACGTCGCTCGCCCGCACCGCCCGAGTGCACTCCGCACTCGTCCCGCTGACCGAGCGCTTCGCTCGTCAGCGTCTGGCTGACCTCACCCGCGACCGCGATACGTCGGTGCCGCAGGTGCTGTTCGTGTGCGTAGCCAATGCCGGGCGGTCGCAGCTCGCCGCAGCGCTGGTGAATCAGATGGCCGGCGGAAAGGTGGTCGCGCGCTCCGCAGGGTCCAGCCCCGCGGACGTCATCCACCCGCACGTGCGCTCGATCCTCGCGGAGATCGAGGGCGAGAGCGCCGCTGAGCGCTTCCCCAAGCCGCTCACCGACGATGCCGTCCGCGCAGCGGACGTCGTCATCACGATGGGATGCGGCGACGTCTGCCCGATCATCCCGGGCGTCCGCTACGACGACTGGGCCGTCGGGGATCCGGCGCTCGCCTCGGCTGAAGGCGTCGCCGCCATCCGCGACGACATCGCGGACCGGGTGCGCGCCCTCGTCGACGACCTCGCAGACTGACCCAGCCCCCTTCGATCAGGAGAAATGATGACCGAAACCACCCCCAAACCCTCCGTCCTCTTCGTCTGCGTGCACAACGCCGGACGCTCCCAGATGGCCGCCGGGTTCCTGCGCGACATCGCCGGCGACCGCGTCGAGGTGCGCTCGGCCGGATCCATGCCGGCCGACCAGATCAACCCGATCGCGGTCGAGGCCATGGCCGAGCTCGGCATCGATATCACCGCCGAGGCTCCCAAGGTCCTCACCACCGAGGCCGTGCAGGCGTCGGATGTCGTGATCACGATGGGATGCGGCGACGCGTGCCCGATCTTCCCCGGCAAGCGCTACGAGGACTGGAAGCTCGACGACCCGGCCGGTCAGGGCATCGAATCGGTGCGTCCGATCCGCGACGAGATCCGCGGACGCATCGAAGCGCTGGTCGCCGGCCTGGTGTGACCGCAGGGCGCTGATCGCCCCGTATGGATCCCGTTAGGACGCCGATCGGGGCCGTTAGGATCGCGTAGTGTGCCCTCTTGTGGTTCACACCGGCATCCCTCAGCGCCCTCACCCGCGGAAGCTGCGGCACCTCGCCCCTGCGCAGGCGATCGCGACCGGCTTCGGCATGGCGATCGCCGTCGGCACCCTGCTGCTGATGCTGCCGATCTCCTCGGCGAAGGGCACCTGGACGGGATTCGTCGACGCGCTGTTCACCTCGACCTCGGCCGTGTGCGTCACTGGCCTCATCACCGTCGACACCGCGACGTATTGGAGCGGATTCGGCAAGGTCGTGATTCTGCTGCTCATCCAGCTCGGCGGGCTCGGCATCATGCTGTTCGCGTCGCTCATCGGCCTCGCGCTGGCGCGCAAGTTGTCTGTTCGCTCGCGGGTCATCGCCGGAACGGAGACGAAGACGACCAGCAGCGGGGACGTCAAGCGCGTCGCCACCGGCATCCTGCTGACGACCCTGACGATCGAGCTCATCGTCGCGGCGCTGCTGTTCGTCCGCTTCCTCACGGCATACGAGTACGACCTGGGCAAGGCGATCTGGCACGCCGTCTTCCACGCCGTCTCGTCGTTCAACAACGCCGGGTTCGCCCTGTACACCGACAGCCTGATGGGGTTCGTGTCCGACCCGTGGATCTGCCTCCCCATCTGCGCGGCCATCATCCTCGGAGGCCTCGGCTTCCCTGTGCTGCGACAGCTGCGCAAGGAGCTCCGCCGTCCGCTGCACTGGACGATGAACACCCGCATCGTGCTGTGGGCGACGATCACCCTGCTGGTGCTCGGCACGGTGTACGTCGTGGTCATGGAATGGGACAACCCCGCGACCCTCGGCGGTCTCGACCCGGCATCCCGGATCCTGGCCGCCTTCTTCCACGCCGTCCAGGCCCGCACCGCCGGCTTCAACTCGCTCGACGTCGCGCAGATGTACGACGAGACCTGGCTCGGCACGGACGTGCTGATGTTCATCGGCGGCGGACCTGCCGGCACGGCCGGCGGCATCAAGGTCACGACCTTCGCCGTGCTCTTCTTCATCGTCCTCACCGAACTCCGCGGCGGCACGGCCGTGAACGTGTTCGGCAAGCGGCTCTCGCGCGCCGTCCACCGCGAGGCGATCACCGTCGTCATCGTGGCGATCGGCGCCATCATGGCAGGGGTCATCGCGATCCTCGCGATCACCGACCTCGATCTCGATCAGGTGCTGTTCGAGGTCGTCTCCGCGTTCGGCACCGTCGGGATGTCCACGGGCATCACTGCGGGTCTCCCCGTCGCCGGACAGCTCATTCTCGTGGCGCTCATGTTCCTCGGCCGGATCGGCCCGCTGACCCTCGGCTCCGCCCTCGCCCTGCGAGAGCGGGCGACCGCCTACGAGCTTCCCAAGGAACGTCCCGCGATCGGCTGACGCCGGCGCGCGGACTCGAAAGGATCGCACATGACCAGGTTTCTCTCCTTCGGACAGGATGCCCGCCGCATCGCCGAGGCGGACTCCGTGGCCGTCATCGGCCTCGGCCGCTTCGGCACGTCTCTCGCCCTCGAGCTGATGGACTCCGGCACGGACGTCCTCGGCGTGGATGCCGACGAGTCCGTCGTGCAGTCGCTCAACGGCGCCCTGACCCAGGTGGTGCGTGCCGACTCGACCCGATTGGACGTGCTGGAGCAGCTCGCGATCGGGGACTTCGACCGGGTCGTCGTCGCGATCGGCAGCGACATCACCGCGTCGATCCTCACGGCATCCCTGCTGCTGCAGCTGAACGTGCCGGTGATCTGGGCGAAGGCGGTCGACGAGCAGCACGGCGCGGTGCTCGAGCAGCTCGGCGTGCACAAGGTCGTCTATCCCGAGAAGGACATGGGACGCCGCGTCGCGCACCTCGTCCGCGGCGCCGCGGCCGACTATCTCGAGATCGACAAGGGCTACGCGGTCGTCAAGACCGTCGCCCCGCATTTCCTGCACGGCATCACGCTCACCGAGGGCGCCGTCCGCAACACGCACGGCGTCACGATCGCCGCGTACCGCAGCGCGGACGGCGACTGGCGCAACGCGCAGGCCGACACCGTCCTCGGCGCCGGCGACGTCGTCCTGGTGGTCGGTCCGACCCGAGAGGTCGAGCGCTTCGCACAACTGCGCTGAGCGCACCGCCCCGGGTAGACTGGTCCGCGGAGTGTCGGGAAGTCTGGTCGACGGCCCGTTCTCGACCCGAAAGGCGCCCATGTCGCGCACGCCCGCTCGCCTCCGCAACATCTTCCCCTCGGCATCCCGCGCGGAATCGCGCCGCATCACCGAGATCCTCCGCAAGGAGACCGTCGGCGGCATCCTGCTGGTCGCCTTCGCCGCGATCGCACTGATCTGGGCGAATTCCCCGTGGGCGGATTCCTACTTCGCGATCCGCGACTTCGAGATCGGCTACGAGCCGTGGCATCTGAAGCTGTCGTTGGGCGCGTGGGCGGCCGACGGACTGCTGGCGATCTTCTTCTTCCTCGTCGGCCTCGAGCTCAAGCGCGAGTTCGTCGCCGGCGACCTGCGCTCCCCCAGCACGGCGATCGTGCCGATCGTCGCCGCCGTCGGAGGAGTCGCGGTTCCCGCGGTCCTGTACGTCTCGGTCGTCGGAGTCTCCACCACCGAGGCGCAGGGCTGGGCGATTCCGACCGCGACGGACATCGCCTTCGCGGTCGCGGTGCTCGCGATCATCGGCTCGCATCTGCCGAGCGCCCTGCGGATCTTCCTGCTGACGCTCGCCGTCGTCGACGACCTCATCGCAATCGGCATCATCGCGATCTTCTACACCGAGTCGATCGAGTACGGGCCGCTGCTGCTCGCGCTCCTCACGATCGTGATCTACGGCGCGATCGCACAGCGCTTCCGCCAGCTGTTCCACGTGCGTCCAGGCGCCGCCTGGCTGATCCTGCTGCCGCTCGGCTTCCTCGCGTGGGCGCTGATGCACGCCTCCGGCATCCATGCGACGATCGCCGGCGTCCTGCTCGGCTTCACGATCCCGGTGCTGCACAAGAAGGCCGACCGCTCCGAGGACGCCGGCCCCGGCCTGGCCGAGATCTTCGAACACCGTTTCCGCCCGCTGTCCGCCGGATTCGCCGTGCCGGTGTTCGCGTTCTTCTCGGCCGGCGTCGCGATCGGCGGGCCCGAAGGGTTCGCATCGGCACTCAGGGATCCGGTGCTGATCGGCGTGGTCATCGGTCTCGTCCTGGGCAAGCCGATCGGCATCACCGCCGCCACATGGCTCATCACCCGCATCCGGCGCATCAATCTCGATCCGTCGCTGCGGTGGATCGACATCGCCGGCGTCGGCGTGCTCGCCGGCATCGGGTTCACGGTCTCCCTGCTCATCGTGGAGCTCAGCTTCGGCGAGGGCAGCGCGCACTACGACCACGGCAAGGTGGCGGTGCTCTCGGCATCCGTCATCGCGGCCCTGCTGGCCGCCATCGTGCTCGGGCTGCGCAATCGCCGCTACCGCAAGGCGGAGGAGGCCGCGGCAGCGGCCGATGCCGCTCAGTGACCGGCGTGGCCACCGGCTGAGTCCGGCTCGGGCGCCGCATGCCCTTCGTGATCCGGCGCCCGAACCTGATCGTCCTGTCCGCGCTCGATGACGACGAACTGCCCCATCATCCCCTCGTCCTCGTGCAGCAGCATGTGGCAGTGGTACATGTACGGCATCGCAGGATCGGCGTAGTCGTCGAAGCGCAGCAGAAGCCGGTACTCCGTGTTCGGCTGCAGATAGATCGTGTCCTTGCGCCCGGCGAGTTCGGCGGGCGGATCACCGCCGTCGATCGACAGCACCCGGAACTGCACGTCGTGGATGTGGAAGCTGTGCGGGATCGGCTGGGTGCTGCGCACGTCCCAGATCTCGGTGTCCCCGACGTAGGCGACCTCGTCGATGCGGGACACGTCCATCTCCTCGCCGTTGATCTCTCGCGTGTTCAGCGTGAACTCCCGAGTGACGGATGCGGCCGATTCGTCCAGCGCGTCCGCTGCGGCATCCGCGGCCACCGGCCAGGACGGCTCGGGCGAGGGCGCGAGTTCTTCTGCGGCGCGGAACTCCATGACGTCGAACTCATCATTGCCGCCGGACGTCATGGGCACGACGATTCCGCCGAGGTCCGTGACGACCGAGCGCAGTCGCACCGTCTCGCCCGGCTCGAACGCGACGACCACCTCGGCGCGCTCGCCCGGGGCGAGTCGCAGCGCGTCCCGCTCGATGGGGGCATCGAGCAGTCCGCCGTCGCCCGCCACCATGGTCATCGGGCGATCCTCGAAGGCGAACGTGTAGGTCCGCGCCGTCGAGCCGTTGAGCAGCCGCAGCCGGACGCGCTCGGTCGTGACCTCGTGGTACGCGCCGATCGTGCCGTTCACCATGACGGTGTCCCCCAGCATCCCGGGTTCGCTGCCGTCCTGGCGCAGCAGGAGCTGACCGCGGTCGTCGAACTCCTTGTCCTGCACGATGATCGGAAGATCGTCGACGCCGTACTCCTGCGGCAGCTCGGCGGCAAGGCTCGCGTCGTCGTCGAGGAGGAACATCCCGGCGAGGCCGAGGTAGACGTGCTTCTCCGTCTCGCCATGAGGATGCGGGTGGTACCAGAGTGTCGCCGCCGGCTGGTCGATCGTCCAGGTCGGGCGCCATGTGGCCCCCTGTTCGATCATCTGGTGCGGGCCGCCGTCCATAGCCGCCGGCAGGTGCATGCCGTGCCAGTGGACGCTCGTGCGCTCGGGCAGGCGGTTGCCGATCTCGACGGCCACCCGCTCGCCGCGCTCCGCGCGCAGGGTCGGCCCGAGGAAGGACCCGTTGAAACCCCACGTGGTCGACGGTTCGCCGATGCCGGCGAAGGCCGTCGTGCCCTCCTGGGCCTCGAGCCGGAAGGTCCGCACGCCGCTCTCGACGGTCGACGGCGCGAGCGGCGGAATCGCGAGCTCCGTCTCGAAGTCCCGTTCGGTGACGCTCGTCGTCGAGATCCCCGCGCAGCCGGTGAGCACGGCCGCGGATGCCGTGGACACCGCGATCAGCAGCGCCAGCCCTTCCCTTAGCCGTCTCATCGGGCGTGACTCCGAGGTCCGATCAGCCGCTGCAGGGCGAGCGCGAGGAGCCCGGCGAGCGCACCGACGGCGGCGTTCATGAGCAGCGCTGGAATGAGCGCCCACAAGGTCGTGGTGTCGCCGAACGGTCCGCCGCCGCCCGGCGTGACGCCGGCGAGCACGAGGGCGATGAATCCGTAGACCAGACCGGTGAGCGTCAACGTCAGCACGGGTCGGCGAACGCGGCCGAGCCCGACGACGGCGATCCACACGGTGGCGGTGATACCCAGAATGGTCAGTGCTCGCGGTGCGCCGTTGCCCACGCCCAGCAGGGTCGTGAGCGGCCAGAGCAGCGAGAACGAGGCGAGGCCGAGGATGAGCATCCACGGCAGAACAGGTGCGGTAGGAGTGTTGTTCGTCATGCCATCCACGCTCGTGGATGACGCGTCGACGCACATCGGCCCGGAATCGTCTTCTCCCGTCGCCCGCGATCGCCCGGTCTTGCCGGCGATGTCGCCTGCAGGCGACATCCGACGTCGCGCGAGAACGACTGCGCCGGGCGGGTGGCCGTTCGTATCCTTAGGGGCATGACCCACGCGCGCGCCGACACGACAGCGCCCGACGCGCGCCTCGGCGACGCGGCGCTGGCCGTCGCTGCCGCGCTGGTGATCGCCGTGGTGATCGCCGCCGACCCCGACGGACGCCTGTCGTGGGGAGGCTATCTGGCGGCGGCCGGTTTCGGTCTCATCCTGCTGCTGCGACGCCGGTTCCCGGTCGCGGTGCTGGCGGTCACGATTCTCGGCATCTTCGCGTATTACGTGCTCGACCTTCCGCCCATCGGCATGGTGCTGCCGGCGGTCGGCGCGCTGTACTCGGCGGCCGAGATGCGACGTCCGTGGTGGGCGGCCATCGGCGCAGCAGTGCTCATCGCCGTGGCATCGGTGTATCGCATGGATGGCACCGAACCGGCATCTGCGCTCAACGGGTACACGTTCATGACCGAGGTCACGCTCGCCGCCGCCGCGATCGCGCTGGGAACGGCGGTGCGGCTGACACGCGAGGCGCGCGAGCGCAGCCGGCTGATCGCCGAGCTCACCGCCGCCGAAGAGGCGCACGCCGCCGATGCACGTCTGCAGGAGGAGCGGCTGCGCATGGCCCGCGACCTGCACGACACGATCGGCCACACCCTGTCGGTCGCGGCGCTGCACGCCGGGGTCGCTGCGGAGGCGACGGATGCCGCGGCATCCACCATGGCCCTGGACCAGGTGCGTGCGGCGACGTCGGATGCCCTGCGGGAGCTGCGCCGCACGGTGAAGATCCTGCGGTCGGACCGCACGCCGGAACCGGCACCCGTGCTCGGGCTCGCTTCGGCCGACGATCTGCTGGCCGTTGCCCGCGACGCGGGCCTGCGCGTCGTCATGGAGATCGCCGTCCCGTCCGACGCGCTGTCGCCGTCAGTGGACGCGACGGTCTATCGGATCGTGCAGGAGTCGGTGACGAACGTGCTCCGGCACGCGGACGCCAGGACGCTGCGCGTCCGGATGCGGGTGGTCGACGGCATCCTGAGCCTGGAAGTGAGCGACGACGGGAGCGCCGGGCACAACCCGCACCGCGAGGGTTCGGGCATCCGCGGCATGCGCGAACGCGCGGAACTGCTCGGCGGATCACTGGCCGCTCATCCCGCGCCGGGCGGATTCGTCGTCTCGGCACGACTGCCCGTCGACGGGGAAGGCCTCGGATGAGCGCGATCCGCGTGGTGATCGTGGACGATCAGGAACTGGTTCGAGCAGGACTGCGTCCGCTCGCCGAGCGTGACGGGGACATCGTCGTCGTCGACGAGGCACCCGATGGGAGGGCCGGCCTGTCCCGCGTCCGCGAGCATCGTCCGGACGTGGTGCTCATGGACATCAGGATGCCGGTGATGGACGGCCTCTCCGCCACGAAGGCCATCGTCTCCGATCCGGAGCTCGACGGTGTCAGGGTGCTGATCCTCACGACGTTCGACGAGGACGAGCACGTGCATGAAGCAGTGCGGGCCGGAGCATCCGGATACCTGCTCAAGGACGTGTCTCCGGACGACCTCCGCTCGGCGATCCGCATCGTCGCCGCCGGTGAGGCGCTGCTCTCGCCGGCGGTCACGGCGACCGTCATGCGCGCGGCAGCCGGCGCGACCAGGGCGCCGGACCGATCGCCGCTGGACGGCCTCACCGAGCGCGAGATCGACGTGCTCACGCTCGTGGGGCGGGGCCTGACCAACGACGAGATCGCGGCCGATCTGTTCCTCAGTCCCGCGACCACGCGCACGTACGTCAGCCGGCTTCTCGGTCGACTGCACGCCCGCGATCGCGCGGCGCTGGTGATCCTCGCCTACGAAACGGGGCTCGTGCGCTCCGGCGGCTGACGCCGGAGTCGATCGCCACAGGTGATTATGAATGCCCCTCTTGCGGCGCACTGAACACTTGTTTAGGATGCTGAATGTGCGTTCAGCATCCGACGACCTCACCACCCGGGCACGCATCCGGGATGCCGCGGTCGCGCGCTTCGGACAGCACGGGTACGCCGGCACGAGCCTGCGCGCGATCGCACAGGATGCCTCCGTGAGCGCCGCCCTGATCCTGCACCACTTCGGCAGCAAGGATGGGCTCCGAGCCGCCTGCGATGCCCACGTCGTGGCATCCCTCCTCGCGGACCGCGACGACTTCATGGGTCCGGATGCCGCGCAGGTGATCCGCGACGCGCTGGATGCACCGGAGAACTACAGTCCCACGTTGGACTATCTCGCCCGCATGCTCGTCGATGACTCCTCGGCATCCGATCGCCTCTTCGACGCATTCCTGGCCGGCACTCGGCAGACGCTCGAGAGTCAGATCGCGGCGGGGATGATGCGCGAGCAGGACGACCTGGACGTCACGACGGCGTACCTCACGCTGTACGGTCTCGGACCGATCGTGCTGCGCCGCCATCTCGCGCGCACGTTCGGCGAAAGCGGCCTCACGACATCGCTGCTGGAGCGATCGACGATTCCGGTCCTCGAACTGTACACGCACGGCCTCTACACGGATGATCGCCTTCTGGTCGCCGCGAAGAAGGCGCTGGATGCCCGCGGCGGACCGCGCTCGGACAAGGGCGAGAACAACCCGAACCAGGATCCGGATCCGCCACGCTGACGACGCGGTCGCATCGCTCGTCGCATTGCGCGCCGCACCACTCGTCGCCGCTCGCCTCGCGCGCCCGATCCGCCGACCGTTCGCGCGCCGGCGCTCCTCCGCAGCGACGGCGAGCGATCCCGTACCCATGCACGTCTGCACAGAGGACTTCTTTCATGAACACCATCGAGATTCAAGGACTCGACAAGTCGTTCGGGTCCGTCAAGGCACTGGATGGCCTCGACCTGACCGTCGCCCCGGGCGAGGTCCGCGGCTTCCTCGGTCCCAACGGCGCCGGGAAGTCGACCACGATCCGCGTGCTGCTGGGTCTGCTGCGCGCGGATGCCGGGACGGCCCGCTTGTTCGGCGGCGATCCGTGGGCGACTCCGGTGTCGCTGCACCGCCCGTTGGCCTACGTCCCCGGGGACGTGGCGCTGTGGCCGAACCTCACCGGCGGAGAGGCGATCGACTACCTGTCGCGACTGCGCGGCAAGCCGAACCAGCGCCGCAAGGCCGAGCTGCTCGACCGCTTCGAGCTGGACCCCACCAAGAAGGCGCGCACGTACTCCAAGGGCAATCGGCAGAAGGTCGCGCTCGTCGCCGCCTTCGCGAGCGATGCCGAGCTGTTCATCCTCGATGAGCCGACGAGCGGGCTCGACCCGCTGATGGAGGCCGTCTTCACGCAGCACGTGCGCGAGCTGAAGGCCCAGGGCACCTCGATCCTGCTGAGCAGTCACATCCTCAGCGAGGTCGAGAAGGTGTGCGACACCGTCACGATCATCCGTGCCGGACGCGCCGTCGAGTCGGGTACGCTGAGCAGCCTGCGCCGGCTCACCCGGTCGCGCGTGGTCGCCGTGGTTCCGCAGTACGACGGCAGCCTCGACGCGCACGACGGCGTCCACGGCCTGGAAGTCGAGATCGTCGACGGCGGCACGCGCATGAGCTTCGACATCGACGACGCGGCGTCCGGCGACGTGCTCGCTGGCCTCGCCCGCATCGGCGTCACATCGCTGACCGCGACGCCGCCGTCGCTGGAGGATCTGTTCCTGCGGCACTACGGCGACGAGATCGCCGAGAGCGAGCCGGCAAGATGAGCACCGCGACGGTGACGCGACGCTCGGTCCGCACGCACGCCGATCCTCCGCTCGCCGGTCTCGGGCAGCTCTGCCGTCACATCGTGCGCCGCGACCGGGTGAGGCTGATCGTGTGGGCGGGCTCCATGACGCTGTTCGCGGTGTACTTCACGTTCGCGCTGACGACCGTGTTCGACGAGGCCGCACTGGCCGCGCGCGCCGCCGTGATGTCGACGCCCAGCGGCATCGTGATGGGCGGCCCTGGATACGGGCTGGACGACTACACGCCGTCCGTGGCGATGGCGAACGAGGGCATCACCTGGCTCGTGCTTTCGCTGGCGATCATGAGCATCCTGCACGTGGTGCGGCACACCCGCGCCGGAGAGGAGAACGGCACCTCCGAGCTGGTTCGTGCGAGCAATGTCGGCCGGCACACCACCGCCGTCGCCGCACTGCTGACCCTCACCGTCCACGTGCTGGTCATCGCGGTGCTCAGTGCGGGCGGAATGATCCTGGTCGGCGAGGACGTGCCCGTCGAGGACGCGTTCGCGATGATGTTCGGCTGCGTGCTGGTCGCACTGGTGTTCGGCGCGGTCGCGCTGGTGGCATCCCAGATCACGGCGCACTCGCGCGGGGCCACCGGCGTCTCGCTGATGATCTTCGCAATGGCGTTCGTCGTACGCGCGGCCGGTGACCTGCAGGAGGTCGGCGGTTCGACGCTGTCGTGGTTCTCGCCGATCGCGTGGGCGCAGCAGATGCGCGCTTTCGTCGATCTGCGGTGGTGGCCGCTGGTGCTGCCCGTCCTCGCGACCGTCGTCCTGCTGATCGTGGCGGCAGCACTGGCTCGGCAGCGCGACTTCGGCGCCGGGCTCGTCGCCGACCGCCCTGGCCGCGCGGATGCCTCCGGCATGCTGCGCTCGCCGTTCGCGCTCGCCTGGACGCAGCAGCGCGGAGCGATGATCTGGACCGCGCTCGCGATGGGCCTCATGTGGTACGGCGCCGGCACCATGATGTCGACGCTCAACGACATGGTCGCCGACCTGGTCGACGACAACCCGGTGCTGGCCGCGCTGTTCGGATCGGACCCCTCGGCGTTCGCGACGTCCTTCCTCGGCGCGATGGTCGTGTTCATGGCGTTCGCCACCGGCGCCTATGCGGTGGTGATGGCCCAGCGCCCCAAGGCGGAGGAGTCGTCCGGTCGGCTGGAGATCGCGCTCTCACGGCCGGTCGGACGTTCGCGATGGCTGGCTGCGCAGTTGTCGATGGCCGCGATCGGCACGCTCGCGGTGTTCGCCGTCTCGGTGTACGGGATGTGGGCCGGTGCGGCGCAGGTGGGGATCGACGAGCCCGACGTCGGCGATTTCACCGTGGTGTTCGTCTCGTACGCCGTCGGCGTGCTGGTACTGCTCGCGGTGCCGGCCGCGCTCTACGGATGGGCGCCGCGCGCGACCGGTCTGGGTTGGGCGCTGCTCGCATTCGTCTTCATCGCCGACTTCTTCGGGCCACTGTTCGACCTCCCGGAGTGGGTGCAGGCGATCTCGCCGTTCCACTGGGTGCCTGATGCGTTCGCCGGCGACGTGGAGATGTGGGGCGTGCTGGGTGTCGCCGGGGTCTGCGCTGTCCTGCTGGCCCTCGCGTTCTGGGGATTCCGTCGCCGCGACGTGGTGAGCACCTGACTCGAGCGACTCGGATCTCGCAGAACGACACGGATTTCGCAGGTGCCACGCGAGTTCCCGCGAGATCCGTGCGATTCTGCGAGATGCGCGCCGCCGACGCGGGCAACCCGACTCAGGCGGCGGGAAGCGCGTGGAATCGCCGATCGAAGTAGACGACAGGGCGGCCGAGCGGACCGTCCAGGACGTCGAGGACCTCGGCGATCACGACGGTGGATGATCCGACCGGAACCGTGTGCAGCGCGCGGCTGCGCAATGCCGCCCTGGCAGTGGGGAGGTGCGGCTCACCGGTCTCGAGCACGCGCCAGCCCTGCTCGGGCGTGAAGCGCTCGGCGCCGCTGGTTGCGAACGCCTGAGCGAGCTCGGCGTGCGCGTCGTCGATGAGATGCACGACGAACGTGTCGGCGGCGAGCAGTGCGCCGGCGCTGCCGGTGGCCCGCGTCACGGAGAACATGATGGCGGCGGGGTCGACCGCCACGGAGGAGACGCTGGATGCCGTGAGCCCCACGGGTCCGGAGTCGACGTTCGCCGTGATGATCGCGACGCCGGAGGGGTGCGTGCGGAACGCCTTCTTCAGCCCCTCGCCCACGGCGCTGGGCATCGGCGCGGCAGAGGTGAGCTGCGTGCTCATGCGACGCCCTCCTGCGGCGGGAGCGCCGCGATGAGCGGGTGGTCGAACTCGTACGCGCCGACCTTGGCCGCGCCACCCGGCGAGCCGATCTCGGCGAAGAACTCGACATTCGCCCGGTAGTAGTCGGCCCACTCCGCGGGGACGTCGTCCTCGTAGTAGATCGCCTCGACCGGACACACCGGCTCGCACGCGCCGCAGTCCACGCATTCATCCGGGTGGATGTAGAGCGACCGTTCGCCCTCGTAGATGCAATCGACGGGACACTCGTCGATGCAGGCTCGGTCCTTGACGTCCACGCACGGCAGCGCGATCACATAGGTCATCCGGTACCTCTTTCACACTCCCCTCCACCGTAAAACCTCAAGTATGCTTGAGGTCAAATCGAGGAGGGTGCATGAGCGAGACCACCGCGGCCCACGCGCCGGACGAGCAGCTCACGGTCGGCGAGATGAGCCGGCGCACCGGCGTCGCCGTGTCCGCGCTGCACTTCTACGAACAGCTCGGACTCATCGCGTCCACCCGCACCCCCGGCAATCAGCGCCGCTACGCCAGGCACATGCTGCGACGGGTGTCGCTCATCACCGTCGCCAAGCGGCTCAGCATCCCGCTGTCCGAAGTGCAGGAGGTCTTCGCCGACGTGCCGATGACCGAGACGCCCAGCCACGAGGACTGGCAGCGCGCGTCGCGGCGCTGGAAGCACGAGCTCGAGCGGCGCCGCGAGGGCATCGAGCGCCTGGAGCGCGAGCTCACCGGCTGCATCGGCTGCGGATGCCTGTCGATGAAGGCGTGCCGGCTGCTCAATCCCGACGACGCGCTCGGGGCATCCGGAACGGGGCCTCGGCGACTCGACGACGAGACCGCCTGATCAGGCCGGCGGGAAACCGCCGGAGAGTCGACCGTGGAACGTCCCGCTCGCCTCGTTGAGCCCCACCAGCTCGACCGACTTCCCGTGCTGCGCGTACTTCGTCTCGATCGCGTCGAGGGCGGCGACCGTCGACGCATCCCACACGTGCGAACGCGACAGATCGATCACGATCCGATCCGGATCCGCGGCGTACTCGAACTGCGTGGTCAGATCGTTGCTCGATGCGAAGAACAGCTCACCGTCCACGACGTAGTGCGCGGCATCCGCGTCGACGTTCCGCGTGACCGCGACGACGTGCGCGACCCGGCGCACGAACAGCACCGAGGCGATGAACACGCCGCCGACGACGCCGACCGCGAGGTTGTGGGTGAGGAGCACGAGCACGACCGTCGAGATCATGACGAAGGTCTCGCTCTTCGGCATCCGCCTCAGCGTCGACGGGCGCACGCTGTGCCAGTCGAACGCCCCGATCGCGACCATGACCATGACCGCGACGAGGGCGGCCATCGGGATCGTCGCCACGAAGTCTCCGAACACGACGACGAGAAGGAACAGGAAGATGCCCGCGAAGAACGTGGAGATGCGCGTGCGCGCACCCGAGGACTTCACGTTGATCATCGTCTGGCCGATCACCGCACATCCGCCCATGCCGCCGAGGAAGCCCGAGAGGACGTTCGCCGCACCCTGGGCCCAGCTCTCGCGGGTCTTGTCCGAGTGCGTGTCGGTGATCTCATCGACGAGCTTGGCCGTCATGAGGGACTCCATCAGTCCGACGACGGCGACGCCGAGAGCGAAGGGCGCGATGATCGTGAACGTCTCCCACGTCAGCGGCACGTTCGGCAGGAACAGCGACGGCAGCGTCTCCGGCAGCTCGCCCTGAGCACCGACCGTCGGCACCTGGATCGAGAACACCAGCACCACAGCCGTGACGATGACGACCGAGATGAGCGGCGCGGGGATCACCTTCGTCAGGCGCGGCACCGCGATCATGACGAGGATGCCGAGGACGACGAGCGGATACACCAGCCACGGCACGCCGACCAGGTGCGGGATCTGCGAGCTGAACACGAAGATGGCGAGCGCGTTGACGAACCCGGTCATGACGCTGCGCGGGATGAATCGCATGAGCTTGGCGACGCCGAGCACGCCGAGGAGGATCTGGAAGACGCCGGCGAGGATGATCGTGGCGATGAGGTAGTCCAGGCCGTACGTCGGCGCCACCGGCGCGATCACGAGCGCCACCGCGCCCGTGGCCGCCGTGACCATCGCTGGTCGCCCACCGAGGAAGGCGATCGAGACGGCCATGATGAACGAGGAGAAGAGTCCGACCTTCGGGTCGACGCCGGCGATGACCGAGAACGCGATCGCCTCGGGGATGAGCGCGAGGCCGACGACGAGGCCGGCGAGCACCTCGCGGGTGAGCAGCCGCGGACGCTTCAGCACGGACAGGACCGACGGATCGTCCCGGTAGCGGGCACGGTCGTCGGATGCGACGGACGCGAACATGGGACTCCCCTGGCGTGTGAAAGCATGGATCCGTCGAGCCGAACACCCGACAGAGAGACCCTAACGTAACGTGAGGGTTAGGAGGAAAGCGGATGCCGGAGACCATGCACATCGGCGAGCTCGCCGACCGCACCGGCATGTCGCTGCGCACGCTCCGCCACTACGACGAGATCGGACTCCTCACCCCCTCCGGCCGCTCGGAAGGCGGATTCCGCCTGTACACCGACGACGACCTGCGCCGGCTGCTCGTGATCCGTCGCATGAAGCCACTCGGTTATTCGCTGGAGCAGATGGGCGATCTGCTCCGCGTTCTGGATGCCGCCGATGCCGGCGAAACCGCCGAAGCACGCACGGTGCTGCAGGACTTCCGGGCTGATGCCGCGGAACGGCGCGACCGGCTGGCCTCGCAGCTCGAGATGGCCGACGAATTCCTCGAGCAGCTCGACCGGATCTGATCCCGGGCATCCGTTCACCACAGCGACAGCGGGAGGCCATCTGGCCCTCCTAGTCTCACCGCGGCGAGATCCGCCCGAAGACAAGGAGAGCTCGAATGCCCGAACGACTGCCGATCAGCCGGCGAACCGTCCTCACCGCTGGTGCGGTCAGCGCCCTCAGCGCCGCACTGCCGCTCGGCGCCGCAGCGGCCACCGCGAGCCCGCTGTCTGGCGCTGCGGCATCCTCGTCCGGCAGTCCGAGCCCGAACGCCCCGAAGCTGCGGTTCCGCACGGACGGCACGTTCAAAGTCGTGCAGTTCAACGACACCCAGGACGACGAGCGGACCGATCGTCGGACGGTGGAGCTGATGGAGAAGGTGCTCGATCAGGAGAAGCCGGACGCCGTGGTCATCAACGGCGACGTGATCACGGGCGGATGCGAGACGCGCCTGGCCGTCAAGCAGGCGATCAACAACGTCGTGCAGCCGATGGAGTCGCGGAAGATCCCGTGGGCGGTCACATACGGCAACCACGACGAGGACTCGTTCGCCGCGTCGGGCGTCGACGAGGCGGGTATGCTCGCGATGTACCGCTCGTACGCGTACAACATGAACGCCGAGAACACCGAAGGAGTGACCGGGACCAGCAACACGATCGTGTCGATCGGCTCGGCTGCGAAGAAGAACCGGGACGCGTTCACGCTCTGGCTGATGGACTCGGGTCGATACGCCCCCGGCGCGATCAACGGTCAGGACTTCGCCGGCTACCCGACCTGGGACTGGCTGCGCATGGATCAGGTCGCGTGGTACCGCGAGCAGTCGCAGCGCCTCGAGAAGCACCGCGGACGCAAAGTGCCAGGGCTCATGTTCCTGCACATCGCCCTGTGGGAGCACCGCTTCATGTGGTGGGGCGGCGTCGACACCCGCACAGCGGCCGATGCCGCGCGCGGCAAGGCACGCCACGGCATCGTCGGCGAGCGCAACGAGGACGAATGCCCCGGTCCGTTCAACTCCGGCATGTACAACGCGATCCTCGAGCGCGGCGACGTGAGGGGCGTGTTCGTCGGGCACGACCACATCAATGACTACGTCGGCGACTACTACGGAGTCATGCTCGGCTACGCGCCGGGAACCGGCTTCGGTGCCTACGGGCTCTCCGGCGCCGAGCGCAATCGCATGCGCGGCGGCCGCGTCTTCGAGCTCACCGAGTCGGGGGACGACGTCGCGATCGCGACGCGCGTCGTCTACGCCCGCGACCTCGGCATCGACCTGACCGCGAACGACCAGCCCATGGAGCCGCTGCCCCTCGCCCCGCGTCAGGAGCAGGTCTGACCCGCACTCCGGACGCCGGCACATGATCCGGGTCGGATCCCGGACGCCTCACGCCCTTCTCGCCGTGTCGCCACCGCGGCGTGCCGAGCCGGCACCGAGGCGTCCGGGGTCCGGCGCACCGCCCCTGCCCTCGCCGAGCGGGGGTTCTGGCCGATCGGCCGATGCGGGCAGTAATCGCCCGGGGCGACGCTGAGGTCATGACCACTTCCTCGCTCGCCACCCGCACGTCGCGCGGTGTCAGCCGCGACGCGCTCATCGCCACCGGCCTGCTCGCCCTGACTCTCATCCCCTCGGTCGCCGGCGCCTTCCGCGTCGGCGAGATCGCCGCAGGAGCGCCGACCACAGAGGCGAACACGCGGTTCATGGAGATGCCGTTGCCGGTCGTCCTGCATATCATCGGCGCGCTCGTGTACTCGGGGATCGGCGCGTTCCAGTTCCTCCCCCGGCTGCGCTCGCGCCATCTCGAATGGCACCGCTTCGCCGGCCGATATCTGCTCGTTCCCGCCGGCGTCATCGTGGCGCTGAGCGGTCTCTGGATGACCGCGTTCTACGACGTCCCGCCGATCGACGGCCTCGGGCTGCAGGTCTCGCGCTACCTCGTCGGCACGCTCATGCTGACATTCCTCGTGCTGGGCGTCCGCGCCGTGCTGCGCCACGACATCGGCGCGCACCGCGGCTGGATGATCCGCGCCTGCGCGCTGGCCCTGGGCGCCGGAACGCAGGTGCTCACGACGGCGCCGTTCGTCGCGATGTTCGGCCCACCGGACGAGTTCTGGCGGCTCGTGCAGATGGATGCCGGGTGGCTGATCAACATCGTCGTGGCCGAGGTCATCATCCGCCGCGGACGCGCTCGACAGGCGGTCGCGTAGCATGCGTGGCGTGGACACCCTCAGCGATCCGCGCGCTCCTCGGCGACGCGATGCCGTGCTCGCGGTCGCGCTCATCGCGCTGGCGATCGCTGAAGGGATGCTGCGACACGACCTCCCCTGGCCGTGGGCGACGATCGGCGTCACCGTCGTCCTGCTCGCCGGACTCCCCTGGCGACGCCGTCACCCGCTGACCCTCGTACTGGCGATGGCCGTCGGCACCACAGGATTCGCGATCGTGCAGGCGCTGGCCGGCGTCCCGCAGTCGGGTCTGGTGGCGATGTTCGCGCTGCTGCTCGTGCCGTACGCGCTGTTCCGCTGGGGAACCCGCGTCGAACGCATCATCGGCTCGGTCGCGCTCGGAACCGGCGTGCTCGTCTCGGCATCCCTCGCCGCCGCCCCGGCGGCGGATCGAGCGATCGGTGCCGTCGTCGGCGTGCTGTTCGTCGGCACGGCGTGCCTGACCGGAGCGCTGCGCCGCGAACGGGCGGCATCCCTGGAGCGCGAGATCGCGATGGCGCGTGTGAAGGAGCGGACCGCCCTGGCCCGCGACCTGCACGACACCGTCGCCCATCACGTCTCGGCGATCGCGATCCGGGCGCAGGCCGCGGCCGCCCGCGGCCCGCACAGCGCGGAGGTCGCTGAATCGCTGGCCGTGATCGAACAGGAGGCGAGTGCCGCCCTCGGCGAGATGCGCACGATCGTCGGCAGCCTGCGGGGACCGGCCGAGTACGCACCGACCCGCGGACTCGACGACGTGGCTGCTCTCGCGACGAACGGTCCGCCGCAGGTCTCGGTCCGCATCGACCTGGCAGCTCCGCTGCCCCAGCTCGTCGCCCTGACGCTCTACCGCGTCGCGCAGGAGGCCGTGACCAACGCACGGCGCCACGCGATCGGCGTGCGGCGCATCGACATCGATGTGCGTGCCGAGGGCGATGCCGTGGTGCTGACGGTGGGCGACGACGGCCGACCGACAGCAGCCACGACGGGCGAGGGCTACGGACTGCGCGGCATGACAGAGCGTCTGGCTCTGCTCGGCGGCCGCCTTGAGACCGGCCCCGGCGCCGACGGCGGATGGGTGCTGCGCATGCGGATCCCTCGAGGCGCGTCATGATCCGCGTGCTGATCGCCGACGACCAGGAGACGGTGCGCACCGGCCTCCGGCTGCTGCTGGAGACGCTCCCGGACATCGAGGTCGTCGGCGAGGCTCCGGACGGGACGAGCGCCGTCGCCGCCGCTCGGAGGCTGCGCCCCGACGTCGCCCTCGTCGACATCCGGATGCCGGGGCTCGACGGCATCCAGGTCACCGAGGTGCTCGCCGGCCCCGGCGTCGACGATCCGATCGCGGTCGTGATCATCACGACGTTCGACCTCGACGAGTACGTGCTCGGCGCGCTGCGCGCCGGAGCCAAGGGGTTCCTCTTGAAGGATGTCGGTGGTGCGCTCATCGGCGAAGCCATCCGAGCCGCCGCCGATGGCGACTCCCTCGTGTCGCCGCGTGTGACGACACGCCTCCTGTCGGCCTTCGCGACGCGTCGCCCGACGGCCGCCCCGACCGATCCGCTCACGGCACGCGAGGAGGAGGTGCTCGCGCTGCTGAGCGCCGGCCTCACGAACGCCGAGATCGGCGACCGGCTGTTCGTCTCGATGGGGACCGTGAAGGCGCACATCGGCACGATCCTGCACAAGCTCGGCGTGCGCAACCGCGTCGAGGCGGCGATGTGGGCGTACGACACCGGGCGGGCGCGGAAATGAGGGCAGTGATCTGCACGGCCTACGGTGCACCGGAGGTGCTGGCCATCCGCGAAGTGCCGATGCCGGAGCCACGAGCGGGCGAGGTCCGCATCCGCACGGTCGCGACCACCGCACACGTCGGCGATGCCCGCATCCGCCGGGCCGACCCCTTCGCGGCCCGCCTCGCGTTCGGCCTGTTCCGCCCACGACGCGACCTGGTCCTCGGACTGGAACTCGCCGGCGTGGTGGATGCCGTCGGCACCGGAGTCTCGGCATTCGCGCCCGGCGACGAGGTGATGGCCTTCTGCGGCTTCGGTCTGGGCGGCAATGCCGGGTACCGCTGCCTGCCCGCGGACAGCCTTGATCCGCAGAAGCACGGCGCGATCGCGCGCAAGCCGTCGTCCATGAGCTTCGAAGAGGCGGCAGCACTCCCGACGGGGGCGATGACCGCCCTGAAGAACCTGCAGAAGGCGGGTCTCGGCGCCGGCCACCGCATCCTCATCAACGGCGCCTCGGGGAGCCTGGGGACCTCCGCGATCCAGCTCGCGAAGCATCTCGGCGCCGAGGTCACCGCCGTCTGCAGCGCACGCAACCGCGACCTGGTCGAGAGCCTCGGCGCGGATGCGGTCGTCGACTACGGGACGGAGGATTTCACGCGCCTCGGCCAGCGCTTCGACGTCGTCTACGACGCGGTGATGACGTCATCCGCGCGTGCGTGCCGCGGCTTGCTGCGGCCGGGCGGCATGCACGTGCGCAACGCCGGACTCGCCCGCATCACGAGCGGCGACCTGCAGCACGTCGCCGACCTCGCCGGTCGGGGTGCGCTGCGCCCGGTCGTCGACCGCGTCCTGCCGCTCGACGAGGTCGTCGAGGCGCACCGCTACGTCGACACCGGCCGCAAGCGCGGCCACGTCGTCCTCACCGTCTGACCTGCTCGAGAACCGAACGCCGCCCCGTCGGAAATCCGGGACCATCCGTGTGCGGTGCGGCGTGTCCCGGTCGGACACGCCGCACGCGTGCGAACTGATCCCGGTTTTCCGATCGGCCGACCTCACTCCAGGACGAAGGATGCCTCCAGCAGCGTCTCCACACGGGACGACGGCCCGACGAGCAGGCTGAACTCGCCGGCTTCGACGATCCGGTTGCCCGCGGCATCCACGATGGTGCACTCAGCGACCGGGACCTCGATCCGCACGCGCTGGGATTCTCCCGGCGACAGATCGACCTGACGGTACGCCTTCAGTTCGCGGTCCGCCCAGCTCACCGACGTGACCTCGTCGCGCACGTAGACCTGCACGGTCTCGCGCACGGGCCGGTTCCCCGTGTTCGTCACGGTGACGTCGGCGTTCACGACATCGCCGACGACCGACGCGGTCAGATCCGAGTATGAGACGGTCGTGTACGACAGCCCGTCGCCGAACGCCCAGAGCGGAGCCTGGGTCAGATCGGCATAGCGGTGACCGTGCTGGCCGCGGATCTGGTTGTAGTACGTCGGCTGCTGGCCGGCGTGCCGAGCGAACGAGATGGGCAGACGTCCAGACGGCTCGATCGCCCCGGTGATCAGCTCGGCGAGCGCGCGCCCGCCCTGCATCCCCGGGTTCGCCGCCCAGATCACGGCGGCGGCCTGCGACACGGATGCCGGCAGCACGAGCGGCTTCGACGCCAGCAGCACCACGATCACCGGTTTCCCGGTGGCGATGAGTGCGTCCAGCAGCGCGTTCTGACCGCCGACGAGCTCGAGCGTCGCCGTGGAGCGGCCCTCGCCGTACAGCTCGACGCGGTCACCCACGACGGCGACGACGACATCGGATGCCGCGGCGAGCGCCGTCGCTTCGGCGATCTGCTCGGCATCGGGAGCCGCCGGGGTGAACCTCCGGTCCCACGGCACGGGATTCAGCGCGTCTGCGGGGCTCTCGAACGTGACGATGTCGGCACCGCGCGCCGCGCTCACCGACCAGCCGTCGACGGCGCGGAGTCCGTCGAGCACTGTGGTGATCATCTCGCGCGGCTGCTCGTCGAGCCAACCGGCCTGACCGGATCCGCCCGCCCAGTCGCCGAGCTGCTCCTGCGCATCATCTGCCAGGGGACCTGCGACCGCCACGCGCAGCGGCGCAGCCGGCCGAAGAGGGAGCGTGCCGTCGTTCTCGAGCAGCACGATCGACCGCCGGGCGACCTCGAGGTTCAGATCGGCGTGCGCGGCGCTTCCGACGACGGTGTCCACGTCCTCACCGGGCAGGCGCGCGTCCTCGAACAGGCCGAGCTCGAATTTCAGGGTGAGGATGCGGGCGACGGCCGCGTCGAAGGCGTCGTCCGGCAGAAGACCCTTCGCGACGGCATCCAGAGCGCCCTCGAAGAAGTCGGGAGTGTTCATCACCATGTCGTTGCCCGCCCGCACCGCTGCGGCGGCGGCGTGCGCGTAGTCGGGCTGCACATGCTGTTCCCACACCATGCGTCCGACGTTGTCCCAGTCCGTGATGAGCGTGCCGGTGTATCCCCACTCGCCGCGCAGGACGTCGCTGAGCAGCCAGTCGTTCACGGTGATCGGCACGCCGTCCGTCGACTGATAGCCGAGCATGAAGGTGCGGCATCCTTCGCGGGCGACGCGTTCGAACGGCGGCAGGAACCAGCTGCGGAGCTTGCGCCGCGAGATGTCGGCCTCCGAGGCATCCCTCCCGCCCTGCGTCTCGGAGTATCCGGCGAAGTGCTTGGCCGTCGCGAGGATCGCGGTCGGGTCGTCGAGACCGTCGCCCTGGTAGCCGCGCACCATGGCGCTGGCGAGCTCGCCGATGAGGAACGGGTCCTCGCCGAAGGTCTCGTTCACACGCCCCCAGCGCAGGTCGCGGGCGATGCAGAGCACGGGCGAGAAGGTCCAGTGGATGCCGGTGACGGCGACCTCCTCGGCCGTCGCGCGAGCGACCTTCTCGACGAGCTCGGCATCCCACGAGGCCGCCATCCCGAGCTGGGTCGGGTAGATCGTCGCCCCAGGCCAGAACGAGTGGCCGTGGATGCAGTCCTCCCCGACGATCAGCGGGATGCCGAGGCGCGTCTCGAGGGTCAGCTCACGCGCCCGGATGATGCGTTCGGGCGAGGTGTGCAGGATCGAGCCGACGTGACGGCGCAGGATGTGGTCGTCCAGGTCGTCGCGGGCATCCAGTTGCAGCATCTGACCGACCTTCTCCTCCACCGTCATACGGCTGAGCAGATCGGCGACGCGGTCTGCGACGGAGAGAGAGGGATCGAGGTACGGGAGGGTCTGAGTCTGCAGCGTCATTTCTTCTTGTTCGTTTCGGTCGTCTCGGCGACGGGTCGGACGGCCGTGACGGCGTCGTTGACGTTCAGCCCCTTCTTCTTCATGGCGCGGGCCCGCTCGCCCGCGGAGCGCAGCCGCGGGTTGACGTACTCGTCGATGCCGAAGTTGATCAGCGCGAGCGCGACGCCGATGAACGCGATGCAGAGGCCAGGGGGAAGGTACCACCACCACTGGTTCTGCCGGAACGCACCCTGCGCGGACGCCCAGTTCAGGATCGTCCCCCAGTTGTAGGTCGTGACGGGGATCACGCCGATGTACGACAGCGTCGTGAGCGCGAGGATGGCCGCTGTCACCGTCCCGACGAAGCTCGCCGCGATCAACGCCATGAGGTTGGGCAGCATCTCGACCGTGATGATGCGGTGCAGCGGCTCGCCGTTGGCACGTGCGGCCTGGATGAAGTCGCGGTTGCGCAGCGACATCGTCTGCGCCCGCAGCACGCGCGCTCCCCAGGCCCATCCGGTGAGGCCGAGCACGGCGGCGATCACCCACAGCGGCGGCTCCTCGAACATCGCGGCGACGATGATGATGAGCGGCAGGCCCGGAATGACGAGGAAGACGTTCGTCATCGCCGACAGCGACTCGCTCTTCCAGCCGCGGATGTACCCGGCGATCACGCCCACGGTGATGGCGATGACGGTCGCGATCGCCGCGGCGAGGAAGCCGACGACGATCACGCCACGGGTGCCGTGGATGACCTGGCTGAGCACGTCCTCGCCGATGTGGGTCGTCCCCAGCCAGTGATCGGCGGAGGGCGGTTCGAACCGGCGCGTGTTGTCGACCTGGGTCGGCGAGTACGGCGCCAGCACGTCGGCGAAGATCGCGATCAGGACGAAGAACGCCAGGATGGCGAGGCCGGCGAGCGACTTGCCGTTGCGGAACATCGCGAACGCGGAGGCGACCTTCGACCAGAACGAGTCGGAGTGGTCGGCGGACGGCGCGGCTGTCCGCACGGCGTACGTGTCCGGGGCAGCCGTCTCGGCCGCAGGACTGCGGGTGGGGGTCGGTGCGTTCATGCTCAGGCCTCCGTCTGGCGCGTGCGCGGGTCGAGGAATGCGTAGGCGACGTCGGCGAGGATGTTCGCGACCAGCACCGACAGCGTGATCACCAGGAACACGCCCTGCATGAGCGCGTAATCCTTGGCGTTGGTGGCATCGAGCAGGAGCTTGCCCACGCCCGGATAGCTGAACACCATCTCCATGACGATCGTGCCGCCGACGATGAAGCCGATCGACAGCGCGAAGCTCTGGATCTGCGGGAGCACCGCATTGCGGGCCGCATAGCTCCACAGCACCCGCTGGTTCGTCATTCCCTTGGCCTGGGCGACCGTGATGTAGTCCTCGTCGAGGACGGTCAGCATCATGTTGCGCATGCCGAGCATCCAGCCGCCGAGGGAGGCGATGATGATGGTCACCGCCGGCAGCGTGCCGTGGTGGATCACCTCGCCGATGAACTCGAACGACCACTCCGGTCGCGTTCCGACGCCGTACGCCTTGCCGATCGGGAACCAGCCGAGGTTCACCGAGAACAGGGCGATCGCGAGCAGCCCGAGCCAGAAGTAGGGGATCGTCCCGAGGAACGTCGTGATCGGGATCAGCGCGTCCGCGCGACTGCCGCGGCGCCATCCGACGAACGCGCCGCCGATCGTGCCGATCGCGAACGAGATGATGGTGGCGAAGCCGACCAGGCCGATCGTCCACGGCAGCGCCTGCGAGATCACCTCGGTCACGGGGCGGAGCCCGTGCAGCAGCGAGACGCCGAGGTCGCCGCGCAGCAGCAGCCCCCAGTACTCGATGTACTGCTGGAACATCGACTTGTCCGTGTCCAGGCCCAGCAGGGACCGCAGGGCATCCGCCGCTTCCGGCGACACGTTGCGGTTGCGGGCGAGGTACTGATCGACCGCGTCGCCCTTCATCATGCGCGGAACGAAGAAGTTGATCGTGAGCGCCGCCCACAGCGTGAACAGGTAGAAGGCTGCGCGGCTGCCGATGAAGCGCCACGGCACGCGTGCCCGGGAGGAGACGACGCGGGTGGCGGTCGTGCCCGTGGCGACGGCGTCGGTCCGCGCCGGCTCGATGCGCGGTTCGGTGACGGTCATCGGGTTCCTCCTGCTGTGCCGGATGCCGAGGCGAAGTGCTTGTCCGGATCGGGCGATGCCGCGCGCAGCTCCTGCGTGTACGGATCCTGCGGACGGAGGATCACGTCGTCGGCCGAACCCCGCTCGACGATCCGCCCCTGGTTGAGCACGATGATCTCGTCGCTGAAGTGCCGGGCTGTGGCGAGGTCGTGGGTGATGTAGAGCACACCGAGCCCCTCCTCGCGCTGCAGGTCGGCGAGCAGGTTCAGCACGCCGAGACGGATAGACACGTCGAGCATCGACACAGGCTCATCCGCGACGAGGAGCGATGGACGCGACGCGAGCGCCCTGGCGATCGCGACGCGCTGGCGCTGCCCGCCGGACAGCTCGTGCGGGCGGCGGTCGATCACGGCATCCGGGATCAGGCGGACCCTTTCCAGCAGACGCCGCACCTCGGCATCCTGCTGCACCTTCGGAACGACCCCGTGCAGGCGCAGCGGCCGCGCGATGTGGTAGCCGATGGAGTGGTACGGGTTCAGCGAGGCGAACGGATCCTGGAAGACCATGCGCAGGCGCTGGCGGTACGTGCGCAGCCCCTTGCCGCGGCGCGGCACAGGAACGCCGTCGAGCAGCACGGCGCCCTGCGTCGGCGACTCGAGCTGTGTGAGGATCTTCGCGATCGTGGATTTGCCGCTGCCGGACTGGCCGACGAGCCCGATCGTCTGACCGGAGCGCAGCGTGAAGGTGACGTCGTCGAGGGCCTTGATCTGCCCGGCGCCGCGGACGTTGTAGACCTTCGTGACATGCGAGAACTCGAGCGCGGTCATCGCACCACCATCCCCTTCTCTCCGGTGAGTCTCGGGAAGGACGCCAGGAGCGTCCGGGTGTAGTCGTCCTGCGGCGCGTTCCAGATCCGCTCCGCGGTGTCGAGCTCGACGATCTCGCCGTCGCGCATGATCGCGATGCGGTCGCTGATCTCCAGAAGCAGCGGCAGATCGTGTGTGATGAAGATGACGGAGAAGCCGAACTCGTGGCGCAGCTGCGAGATCTGGCTGAGGATCTCGCGCTGCACGAGCACGTCGAGCGCGGTCGTCGGCTCGTCCATGACCATCAGCTGCGGGCGCAGGGCCAGCGCCATCGCGATCATGACGCGCTGGCGCATGCCACCGGAGAGCTCATGCGGGAACGACCGGGCGCGATCCGCGCCGACCTTCACGATCTCGAGCAGCTCGGCGGCTTCCGCGCGGCGCTGGCGTGCACTGAGCTGCGGACGATGGATCTCGAACACGTCCTCCAGCTGCGACCCGATCGTCGCGACCGGGTTCAGGGCGTTCATCGCGCCCTGGAACACCATCGACACCTTGTCCCAGCGGAAGCGGCGCATCTGCTCGGCATCCAGTGCGTTGATGTCGACGTCGCCCACGGTGGCGTCATGGAAGACGACGGATCCGCTCGTGATCACGGCGGGGGCGCGCAGCAGGCGCTGGATGCCGTAGGCGAGTGTGGTCTTGCCGCATCCGGATTCCCCGGCGAGGCCGAGGATCTCGCCGCGCTGCAGCTCGAGGGTCACGTTCTTCACGGCCGCGACGGGTGGTTCGACGTCGTACACGACCGAGAAATCGCGCACGGTGAGCAAGGGGTCTGGCATGGAGGTCCTTTCCGCCTTCGCTCGTCGAGCGGGGCCCGGTGAGGCCCCGCTCGACGAGCGAAGAGATTACTTGGCGGTCAGCTTCGAGAGGATCTGCACGACGCCGGGCTGGGTCGGGTCGCCCGATGCGTACTGGTCGTCCTCGCTCGGCCACCCGACGTAGTTGCGGGTGTTGAACTCGCCCAGCAGCGGGTGCGCACCCAGCGGGATCGCCGGGACGTCCTCGGCGAACGACTGCTGCAGCACGGCGGATGCCGCGGCGCGCTCGTCGTCGGATGCCGCGTTCGCGTAGGTGTTCAGCGCCTCGGTGACCGCAGGGTCGTCGTAGCGACCGAAGTTGAACTGCGCCTTGCCATCGACGATCCACTTCGGATCCATGGTCGAGGTGTACAGGCCGTACACGTTGCCGGTGTCCTCGAGCCAGTGGATGATCGCCTGGAACGTGCCCTCCTGGCGGGCGGCGTCCCAGCCGCCCCAGTCGGGCTGGTCGACCTTGACTTCGATGCCGAGGGCCGCGTCGAGCTCCTCCGCGATCAGCGCCTGCTCGGTGTTCCAGTCGCTCCAGCCGGCCGGAACCGAGATCGAGAACGTGACGGGTGCGCCGTCGGGGTCGACGAGCTTCTCGTCCGCCCAGGTGTAGCCAGCATCCGTCAGGATCTGACGCGCCTTGTCGATGTCGACCGAGTACTCGGTGCTCGCGAACTCGTCGATGATCTCGTCGGAGAGCACGTCGCCGAGCCCGGTGACGTTCCAGATCGGCTCGCTCGCGCCCTCGCGCGCCACGTCGACGTACGCCTGCCGGTCGATCGTCCAAGCCAGCGCCTGACGCAGCGCGGGGTCGTCGAAGGGTTCGGCCTGCAGGTTGAAGAACAGGGTGCCGGCTCCTGCGGTCGGCGAGACGAGGAACTGGTTGTCCTCGTCGGCAGCGAGGTAGCTGTCCTCGATCTGGGGGATGAAGGCCTGCGCCCAGTCGGCGTCGCCGGACACCAGCGCCGTGGTCAGCGCCGCGTTGTCGCCGTAGGAGACGTAGTTCAGCGCGGGGACAACCGGCTCGCCGCCCCAGTAGTCCTCGTTCGCGACGAGGGTGACGGACTCGGTGGTCCAGTTGTCGAGCACGTACGGGCCGGTGCCGACGGCGAGCCCGTCCTCGGTGAGCGGGTCGGTGTTGGGGTCTTCGATGTTCTCCCAGATGTGCTTCGGGACGATCGGCGTGTGGAGCACGCGCGCCTGCGCGGTGTACTTCGAGTTGCCGAACTTCAGTGTGATCGTGTCGCCGTCGACGGTCGCGCCCTGATAGTTCAGTCCGGAGGAGTCGGTCAGCTTGCCGCTGAGGAACTGATCGAAGGTGAACACGATGTCGTCGCCGGTGAACGGCTCGCCGTCGCTCCACGTGACATCGGCGCGCGGCACGACGGTCAGCTCGGTGTAGTCGTCGTTCCATTCGACGGATTCGGCGAGCCACGGGGTCGTACCGAGGTCGCCGGTCGGGTTCACGAGGGCGAGGGGTTCGAAGACGACCTTGGCGTAGCCGTACTTCGATGCGGACGAGTCGCCCAGATAGGGATTGTGCGACTCGGTGGTGATCGCGCCGTCCGGCTTGGCGATCGTCAGCGCCGGCAGGTCGCCACCGGCGCTGCCGCCATCGTCACCGCCGCCTGACGCGCAGCCGGCCAGGACCGAGGCGCCGAGGGCCGCGACGGCGAACCCGGCGATGAGGGACTTTCTGAGCTTCATTGCTTCTCCTTGGACACGGTCATCGTGCTGTGGGTGTAACTTACTGGCGAGAAAGTAAGATGATGTGAGGTTACCGATCGGTAAGCTGGTTGGCAAGTCACAGAACCGCAACGGAAAGAGGGACCGTGGCACACAGCGAGGATGCCGTGCGCACCCGCCCCGCGACGCGCGCGAAGCGCGAACAGATCCTCAAGGCGGCGGTGGAGATCTTCGGCAACAAAGGATCGACGAACGGCACGCTCGCCGATGTGGCCGAGCAGGTCGGCATCACGCATGCCGGTGTGCTGCACCACTTCGGCTCCAAGCAGAAACTCCTGCTCGAGGTGCTCGCGTACCGCGACCAGGCCGACGTCCAGGATCTCGAATCCCAGCGCATCCCGTACGGCCCCGAACTCTTCGTGCATCTCGTCAAGACAGCGTTCGAGAACGAGAAGCGTCCCGGCATCGTGCAGGCGTACACCGTGCTCTCCGCCGAGTCCGTGACCGACGAGCACCCGGGGCGCGAGTACTTCGAAGAGCGCTACACGACGCTCCGTCGCGAGGTGTCCGATGCCTTCGCCGAGCTCTGCGCCCAGGAGGGGGTCGCCGACACCGAGACGGTGGCCGCGGCATCCGCTGCGATCCTGGCCGTCATGGACGGCCTGCAGCTGCAGTGGCTGCTGCACCCCGAGATCATCGAGCTCGGCGAGGCGAGCGCGTTCGCGATCCGCGCGATCGTGAACGCGGTCGTGCGCCCCGGCCCTGAGCTGGCGGACTACGTCACGGGCTGACCTGCACGGCTAGGGTGAAGCCATGACGATCGACCTCGAAGCCCTGTACATCGATCTGCACCGGCATCCCGAGCTGTCCTTCCAGGAGACCAGGACGGCCGGCATCGCCGCCCAGCACCTGCGCGATCTCGGTCTCGAGGTCGAAGAGGGCGTCGGCATCACCGGAGTCGTGGGCCTGCTCCGCAACGGCGAGGGACCGACCGTCTGGCTGCGCGCCGACATGGACGCGCTTCCGGTGCAGGAGCAGACCGGTCTCCCGTACGCGAGCACGGCGACCGGAGTCGATCCTGCAGGGAACACGGTCCCTGTCATGCACGCCTGCGGGCACGACATGCACGTCACGGCGATGATCGGGGCCGTCGAGCAGCTCGTCGCCGCGCACGCCGAGTGGTCGGGCACCGTCGTCATCCTGATCCAGCCCGCCGAGGAGTACGGCGCCGGGGCGCGGGCGATGCTGGATGCCGGCATCCTCGATCGATACCCGAAGCCCGACATCGTGCTCGGTCAGCACGTCACGCCGCTGCCCGCCGGCATCATCGGGGTGCGCAGCGGCACGCAGATGGCGGCATCCGACGGCCTCACGGTGACGCTGCACGGCCGCGGCGGGCACGGCTCCCGCCCGCACACCACGATCGATCCCGTGGTCATGGCCGCGGCGACCGTCATGCGCCTGCAGACCATCGCCTCGCGCGAGACCGACCCGCAGGGCGTCGCGGTCGTCACCGTCGGCTCCATCCACGCCGGGCTCAAGAACAACATCATCCCGACCGAAGCGACGCTGGAGCTCAGTCTGCGCTACCCGGACGACGCCTCGCGCTCCGCCGTCCTCGCGAGCGTCGAGCGGATCGTGCGCGCCGAGGCGCTGGCGTCCGGCGCCGAGCAGGAACCCGAGATCCGCACCGACCACACGCTGCCACCGACGATCAACGACGCGGATGCCGTCGCCCGCCTGACCGCGGCCTTCCAGCGCGAACTGGGCGAGACCGCCGTGATCGACCCCGGAATGATCACAGGCAGCGAGGACGTCTCGTGGTTCGCGAGGGATGCCGGAGTGCCGCTCGTGTTCTGGTTCTGGGGCGGGGTCGACCCGCAGACGTTCGCCACCGCGACGGCGAACGACACGGTCGCCCACGACATCCCGACGAATCACTCGCCGCTGTACGCACCGGAGATCCATCCGACCATCGAGGTCGGCGTGACGGCGTTGGCGACCGCTGCCAGGGAGTTCCTGGGCTGAGCCGGGTACACCTGCACGACGCGGGAACGGATGCCGGGGCGGAAACCGCTTTTCGGTCGTGCGTCTGTTCCCGGATCGTGCAGCTGTCCCAGTCGCCCCCGTCGACGAGGGCGAACCTCGTCTTCAGACCTGGACGATGCGCGGCGGCGCCGGCGCGAGCTGACGGTTCGGCGACCCGTGGGCTTCGCGGTGCAGGCGCTCCATGCGCACGTCGAGTTCGGCGGCGGCATCCGCGGCATCCGACAGGCTGTCCACCAGGTGCGACGGGACCTGATTCGAGAACTTGTAATAGATCTTGTGCTCCAGGCTCGCCCAGAAGTCCATCGCGATGGTGCGGAACTGCACTTCGACCGGGACGGACAGCGCGCCGGTGGAGAGGAACACCGGCACCTCGAGGATCGCGTGCAGGCTCTTGTAGCCGTTCGGCTTCGGGTTGGCGATGTAGTCCTTGACGACGCGGACCGTGATGTCGTTCTGCGCGGTGAGCAGATCGAAGAGCCGGTACACGTCGGCGACGAAGCTGCAGGTGACGCGGACACCGGCGATGTCGGTGATCTCGGCGCGGATGCGATCGAAATCGGGCTCCGCGATGCCCTTGCGGGCGATTTTCTCGACGATGCTGTCCGGTGACTTCAGCCGGCTCTTGACGTGCTCGATCGGGTTGTAGGCGTGGTCGTGCGTGAACTCGTCGCGCAGGATCGAGATCTTCGTCTCGACCTCGCGCATGCCGAATTCGTACTCCCGCAGGAAGCGCTGGAATTCGTCACGGAGCTCCTTGGTCTGGCGGATCGCATCCTCGGAGACGTCAACGGTCGTCATGCGATCGACGTTACGGGTTCGTGATCGGAATCGGCTGTGCGTTCGCGATGAGCGCGCACGGGTTTGACCCTCACACGACGTGAGGATCCACGCTTGCTCACATGACTGATCACTTCAATGCATTCGAGATGAGCCCTGTCCCCGACGGCCCGGACGCTGTCGCGCCGGATCCGTTCCTCGGCGTCTACGCGATGCCGATGTTCGTCAGGATCGCCTCGAGGGATCTCGACGCGTCGACGGAATTCTGGACCCGCGGACTGGGCTTCGTCGATTTCTTCAGCATTCCGGGGCAGATCGTGCACCTGCGCCGGTGGGCGTTCCAGGACGTCCTGCTCGTTCCCGCGAACGACGATGGCGCCCCGTCAGCGCCGTCCACCGTTCAGGTGTTCGTCTCCTGCGTCCTCGGTCAGCTCGAATCCGTGGCCGACGCATGTCGGGAGCTGTCCCCGGATTCGGTGACAGGACCCTACGACACGGCGTGGAGAACGCGCGACATCTCCGTCGTCACACCGGAGGGCGCACAGGTCACGTTCACGGCGGCGACGCCGTTCACACCAGACAGCGAGGTGGGACGCGATTTCGCGTCCGTCGGCATCTTCGCACCGGAAGACTCCGCCGGAGGAGCACAATGACATCCATGGTCGACGAAGAGATCGATGAGGATGCGACGGTCGGCGTCGCCGCCGACCTCCTCGGATTGACCGTGCGCACTCTCCACCACTGGGATGAGATCGGCCTCGCATCGCCGTCCCGCCGCACACCAGCCGGATACCGCCTCTACACCTGGGATGACCTCGAGCGCCTGAGCCGGGTCGTGGCGTACCGCGACGCCGGTCTGACCCTCGATGCGATTCGTGATGTGCTCGACGACGCGAGCACGGAGATCGGCGACACGCTGCGCGAGCAGCGTGCGCAGCTGGCCGAACGGATCCGCGATCTGCAGCAGCTCGACGAACGGCTCGAGCGCATGACCGACGCGCACGAGCGCGGCATCCTGATGAGCGACGAGGAGCAGCGCGCGGTCTTCGGGGAGAATTGGGATCCGCAGCAATCGCGAGCTGCCCGCTTCGCATGGGGCGGATCGAGGCAATGGGCGCAGTTCGCAGAGCGCTCCGCGTCGCGCTCGCCGAGCCAGTGGCGGGAGCTCTCCGAAGCCATGTCCGCGCTCCAGCGCGACCTCGCCGATGCGGTGAACCGAGGGGTCGAGCCGGGAAGCGAGGATGCGGACGCACTCGTCGAGCGCCACCGCGAGGTGTTCTCGAACTTCTTTCCCCTGACACGGCAGATGCAGGTGTGCCTGGGCCGGATGTTCGAGGCCGATCCAGGGTTCTCGTCCTATTACAACGGGATCGGAGACGGCCTGGCCACGTGGTTCCGCCAGAGCATCGACGAATCAGCACGCCACCACGGCATCGATCCGGAGACCGCCACGTGGGAGTAGCCGGCGGCAGGCAGAAGCGGCGTCAGTCCGCTTCGGATGCCGCGGCATCCCTCGCGTCCACAAGGTCCTGGCCGGAGAGCATCCCCGGCAGGCCGCGGCCGTTGCGGGTCGTGAACAGGAGCACGAGCGCGACCAGGATCAGCGCCGACGAGAGCGCGTCGAAGACACCACCCAGCAGCCGCAGCGACCAGAGACCGCCGATGCCACCGGTCCAGCGCAGCAGCCGGGCGAACGCCTCGGGCATCCGGTCGCCCCGGTAGCGCAGCTGCACCGCGATGTCCCCGACGGAGCGGCCCGTCACCAGGATCACCGCGAGCCAGAGGCCGGAGGCGATCGCGACGCCCAGCACCTCGGCGAGGCGCCCGCTCAGCACCGCCTGACGATCGCCCACCACGTACTGCAGCCACAGCTGCGTGATGATGCCGATGCCTGCCGCGACGAACCAGCACCCGAGCGCGTCGCACAGCATCGCGACCGCGCGACGCCCGCGGGTCACGGGGCGCGGCAGCGCGGCATCCGCCTTCGGAGCCATGCCGCGCATCGAACGCGGCACGACGAGGGCCGCGACCGAGCCGATCACGGCACCGAGCGTGTTCGTCATGAGATCGCCGACGTCGAAGAACCGATACGCGCACGGGTACAGGCCCCACACCCCTGTCAGCTGGGTGGTCTCGATCAGCAGCGAGAGTCCGAACCCGACGATCAGGGACGTCAGGATGCCGCGGGCACCGAGTATCCGCAGGAACACCCCGAGGGGAATGAACAGCAGCACGTTGAAGACGAGCTGCAGGATCTCGGGCTGCGTGATCGGGTTGCCGGGCGCGGCGAAGGCCTTCTGCACGTCGCGCACGACGGCCATCGGGTCGGTGATCGCGCCGACGCAGCGGATCGCATCAGGGTCGGGCATCGGAAGCAGCGTGTAGGTCCAGATCGCCCAGAAGTAGACGAGCGCCGCCAGCCACAGCAGCGTGCGTCCGAGGGTCAGCCGACCTCGGCGCCGGTAGCTGACAGCCACGAACGGGACGAACAGCACAATGCCGAAGCCGACGCCGATCGCGATGGCGATGAACGCCAGCAGAACCTGATCCCCCACGGTGTGCCAGTGTATTCCCGCGAGCGCGTGAGGATTCCGTATGGGAGCCCGTGCAGCCCGTAGGGATTCCGTGAGGATCCCGCAAGGATCCCGCGCGGCGGCGTAGCGTCGCCGGACGTGACGAACGAAACACGTGATCCGCAGCTGGTCAAGCGCATCCTGCTCGGCGACCCGCTGTCGTCCGAGGAGAGCGCCGAGCAGCTGCTGCCGAAGCGGCGAGCGCTGCCCATCTTCGCGTCGGACGCGCTCAGCTCTGTGGCCTATGCGCCGCAGGAGCTGGTGATGATCCTGCTGATCGGCGGGCTCACGTTCCTCTCGTTCACCCCGATCGTCGCGGTCGCTGTCGTCGTACTGCTGATCGTCGTCGTGCTGAGTTATCGCCAGCTCATCAAGGCCTACCCGTCCGGCGGCGGCGACTACGAGGTGGCGCGCAAGAATCTCGGCGAGATCCCCGGAGTCGTCGTGGCGTCCGCGCTGCTCGTCGACTACGTCCTCACCGTCGCCGTGTCGGTGGCCTCCGGCGTCGACAACATCATCTCGGCGATCCCGGGGCTCGACCCGGCGCGCGTGGAGCTGGCCGTCGGCTTCGTCGTGCTCATCATCATCGTGAACCTGCGCGGTGTCCGCGAGGCGTCGTTCGCGTTCGCGATCCCGACGTACATCTTCATCGGCTCGGTCGGCGTCATGATCGTGACGGGGCTGATCCGCACGTTCCTCGGCGATGCGCCGGTGGCGTCCAGCGCGGAGTTCGCCGTGCACGCCGAGGACCTCAGCCAGGCGGCCGTGATCCTGCTGATCCTGCGCGCGTTCTCGAGCGGCTGCTCGGCGCTCACGGGCGTCGAGGCCGTCGCCAACGGCGTCCCGGCGTTCCGGGTGCCGAAGGTGCGCAACGCCCAGGCCACCCTCGTGCTGATGGGCTCGATCGCCATATGCCTGTTCGCCGGTCTCACGGCTCTCGCACTGATCAGCGGCGTGCACTACGCGGAGGACCCGTGCGCCCTCATCGGGTTCGACTGCGCGACCCCGCAGCCGAGCCTGATGGCGCAAGTCGCGTCCGCGACGTTCGGCGGCGGCAGCATTCTGTTCTTCATCGTGCAGGCCGCGACCGCCTGCGTGCTGCTGCTGGCCGCGAACACGGCGTTCAACGGCTTCCCGCTGCTCGGCGCCGCCCTCGCCCGCGACGGCTACGGCCCGAAGGCGCTCAACACCCGCGGCGACCGGTTGGTGTTCTCGAACGGCATGATCCTGCTCGGCATCGCCGCGATCGCCGTGCTCATCGTGTTCCAGGCGAAGCTCACGACCCTCATCCAGCTCTACATCATCGGCGTGTTCGTCTCGTTCTCGCTCGGGCAGATCGGCATGGTGCGCCACTGGCGCCGGATGCTGAGATCCGCATCCACCTCGGCATCCGATCGCCGTGGGGCCCGTCTGGGACTGCTGATCAACTCCGCGGGCGCGACCCTCACGGTCCTCGTGCTGCTGATCGTCACGATCACGAAGTTCACGCACGGCGCCTACCTGGTGTTCTTCGCGATCCCGATCCTCGCGTTCCTCATGATGGGCGTGAAACGGTACTACCGCGATGTCGACCACGAGATCGCGATCGACGACACGACCCGCTTCGGCTCGACAGGAGACGTCGCGCTCGTCCTCGTCAACAAACTGCAGAAGCCGGTCGTGAAGGCCCTCGACTACGCGGTAGCGGCCAAGCACGGCAAGACCGTGGCCGTGCACGTCGCCGTCGAAGGCGACGAAGCCGCCCAGCTGCAGCAGGAATGGGCGGATCACCTCATGCCGGTGCCGCTGATCATCCTGCAGTCGCCATACCGCTCGTACGCCGAACCCATCGCCCAGTTCATCGCGCAGTACCGCGAGAAGCACGGCCCGTCGGTCGTGACCGTGTATCTGCCGCAGTACATCGTCGGGCACTGGTGGGAGACATTCCTGCACAACAGGCGAGCACGCCGGGTGGCCTCGCAGCTCATGCTCGTGCACGGAGTGACGATCACGCTCGTGCCGTGGCTGCTGGACTCGTCCGAGATCATCTACGGACGCCGCTCGCGACCCGTGCCAGGCCAGGAGCGGGCCGGGCGGCCGGTCGTCGCGAACGGCCGCCGTGCGCACCGGCCGGCAGGCCCCCCGGACGCCGATGCGTGAGCATCCCGCATGGTTCCGGCCGTATGCCGTAGGGATGCCGTGAGGATCGATGCCCCCGGCACGGCACCGGAGTTGTATCGGGTCTCGTGCTCGATCTTCTCTATCTCGCGCTGACTCTCGCGCTGTTCGCCGTCGTCTCGTTCGTCGCGAAGGGGGTGGAACGACTGTGATCGTCTTCGAGATCGCGGCCGTGGCTGTCGCCCTCGCCGCCGTCGTCTACCTCATCATCGCCCTTGTCCTTCCGGAGCGCTTCTGATGACCGCCACGATCTGGCTCGGCATCCTGCAGGCGGCGACCCTCATCGCCGTGCTCGTGGTGCTCTATCGCCCGCTCGGGGACTACATCGCCCGCACCTACGCCTCGCCGCGGCATCTGCGCGTCGAAGGGTGGACGTATCGTGCGATCGGCGTCGACGCCGAGTCGGAGCAGACCTGGCGGGCCTACGCCCGCGGCGTGCTGATCTTCTCGGTCACCGGTCTCCTCCTCGTCTACGCGCTCCAGCGGGTGCAGGCGGTGCTTCCGCAGTCGCTCGGGCTCCCCGCCGTGCCGGAGGGTCTGGCGTTCAACACGGCGGCGTCGTTCGTCGCCAACACGAACTGGCAGTCCTATTCGCCGGAGCAGACCATGGGCTACGCGGTTCAGCTCGCCGGCCTCACTGTGCAGAACTTCGTCTCGGCCGCGGTCGGTCTCGCGGTCGCCGTCGCGCTGATCCGCGGTTTCGCGCGGCGCGGCTCGAGCACGATCGGCAACTTCTGGGTGGATCTCACTCGGGGCCTCGTGCGCATCCTGCTCCCGATCGCCGCGCTCAGCGCCCTGGCGCTCATCGCGGGCGGCGTGGTGCAGAACTTCGCCGGCTTCACCGAAATGACCACGCTCTCCGGGGCGACGCAGGCCATCCCCGGCGGACCGGTCGCGTCGCAGGAGGCGATCAAGCTCCTCGGCACCAACGGCGGCGGATTCTTCAACGCGAACTCCGCGCACCCGTTCGAGAACCCGACAGCGTGGACCAACCTGCTCGAGATGGTGCTGATCCTCGCGATCCCGTTCTCGCTCCCCCGTGCGTTCGGACGCATGGTCGGCGACGACCGCCAGGGATACGCGATCGCCGCGGTCATGGGTGTGATCTTCCTCGTGTCGACCTTCGCCCTGTCCGTCTTCGAACTGGCCGGCCGCGGCTCGGCACCCGAACTGGCAGGGGCGGCGATGGAGGGCAAGGAGCAGCGCTTCGGCATCCTCGGATCCGCGCTGTTCGGCAGTGCGTCGACGCTGACCTCGACGGGTGCGGTGAACTCGATGCACGACTCGTACACGGCGCTGGGCGGCATGATGCCGATGATCAACATGATGCTCGGCGAGGTCGCCCCCGGCGGCGTCGGCTCCGGTCTGTACGGGATGCTCGTGCTGGCCGTGATCGCGGTGTTCATCGGGGGGCTGCTCGTCGGGCGAACTCCGGAGTACCTCGGCAAGCGCATCGGACCGCGCGAGATCAAGCTCGCCAGCCTCTACATCCTGGTGACTCCCGTCCTCGTCCTGGGCGGCACGGCGCTGAGCTTCGCGATCCCCGGCATCCGCGAGGATGTCGCATCGACGAGCATCCTGAACCCGGGCGTGCACGGCATGAGCGAAGTGCTCTACGCATTCACGTCGGCCTCCAACAACAACGGCTCGGCGTTCGCGGGCCTCACGGCGAACACGCCATGGTTCAACACCGCCCTCGGCGTCGCGATGCTGCTCGGACGGTTCCTGCCGATCGTGCTCGTGCTCGCCCTCGCCGGCTCCCTCGCCGCGCAGGAGCGCATCCCCGCCACCACCGGGACGCTCCCCACACACCGGCCGCAGTTCGTGGGCCTGCTCACCGCCGTCGCGGTCATCGTCACGGCTCTCACCTACTTCCCGGTCCTCACCCTGGGACCCCTCGCCGAAGGACTCGTCTGACATGGCACTGCTCACTTCCCCCTCCCCTGAGACCCCGGCGCCTGAACTCGTCGACGGGGCATCCGCACCGTCCGCACCGCGCCGGGCCTTCGGCTGGCGCCCCCTCGTCCAGGCCCTTCCCGGTGCGGCACGCAAGCTCAATCCGGCGACACTGGTCCACAATCCCGTGATGCTGCTGGTCTGGGTCGGCGCCGCGTTCACCACGGTCCTCGCGGTCGCCGAGCCGTTCCTGGCCGGTGCGGCCGAGTCCGGCGGCGCGCCGGTCCCCGCCGGATTCACGTGGGGCATCGCCGCGTGGCTGTGGCTGACGGTGTTCTTCGCGAACATCGCCGAGTCCGTCGCCGAGGGCCGCGGCAAGGCGCAGGCCGCAACGCTGCGCAGGACCAGGACCTCGACGCTCGCCCGCCGCGTGGTCGGTTACGACGCGAAGACGGATGCGGGGGCGCTCAGGGCGCAGACCGCCGAGGTGGCCTCGTCGGAACTGCAGCGGGACGACATCGTGATCGTCGAGGCCGGTGAGCTGATCCCCGGCGACGGCGACATCGTCGCCGGCATCGCGACCGTCGACGAATCGGCGATCACGGGCGAGAGCGCCCCGGTGATCCGGGAATCGGGCGGCGACCGCAGCGCCGTCACCGGCGGGACGCGCGTGCTGTCCGACCGCATCGTCGTGCGCATCACGTCGAAGCCGGGCGAGACGTTCGTCGACCGCATGATCGCGCTCGTCGAGGGCGCGAACCGGCAGCGCACGCCCAACGAGATCGCGCTGAACATCCTGCTCGCGAGCCTGTCGATCGTGTTCGTCGTCGCGGTGCTCACGCTGAATCCGATCGCGTCGTTCGCGGCATCCCCGGTCAGCATCCCCGTCCTGATCGCTCTGCTCGTCTGCCTGATCCCGACGACGATCGGCGCGCTGCTGTCGGCGATCGGCATCGCCGGCATGGACCGGCTCGTACAGCGCAACGTGCTCGCGATGTCGGGGCGCGCCGTGGAGGCCGCCGGCGACGTCACGACCCTGCTGCTCGACAAGACCGGGACCATCACGTACGGCAACCGCCGTGCCGACGAGGTGCTGCCGCTCGACGGCGTCGACGAGGCCGAGTTGCTGCGCACGGCCGCACTGTCGTCGCTCGCCGACCCGACTCCCGAGGGTGCGTCGATCGTCGAGCTCGCCGAAGCCCGCGGCATCCGGACCGACCTGCCGACGGATGCCGTCGTCGTGCCGTTCACGGCCCAGACGAGGATGAGCGGACTGGATCTCGCCGACGGGACGCAGATCCGCAAGGGCGCGGGGTCCGCCGTGAGCGCCTGGCTCGGCCTCGGCAGCGCGGATGCCGAGCTCGCCCGTCGGACGGATGCCGTCGCCGGCAGCGGCGGGACCCCGCTCGTCGTCGCGGTGAAGGCGGCGGACGGCGCGGGGCGCGTGCTGGGCGTCGTGCACCTCAAGGACATCGTCAAGGCCGGCCTGCGCGAGCGGTTCGAGGAGCTGCGATCGATGGGCATCCGCACGGTCATGATCACCGGCGACAACCCGCTCACCGCCGCCGCCATCGCGCAGGAGGCCGGTGTCGACGACTTTCTCGCCGAGGCGACGCCGGAGGACAAGCTCGCACTCATCCGTCGTGAGCAGGAGGGCGGACGGCTCGTCGCGATGACCGGCGACGGCACGAACGACGCGCCGGCTCTCGCGCAGGCCGACGTCGGCGTGGCGATGAACACGGGCACGTCGGCGGCCAAGGAGGCAGGCAACATGGTCGACCTGGACTCCGACCCGACCAAGCTCATCGACATCGTCCGCATCGGCAAGCAGTTGCTCATCACGCGCGGCGCGCTCACGACGTTCTCGCTCGCGAACGACATCGCGAAGTACTTCGCGATCATCCCCGCCATGTTCATGGGGGTGTTCCCCGGACTCGCGGCGCTGAACATCATGCAGCTGCACTCACCGGCCTCCGCCGTGACGAGCGCGATCGTCTTCAACGCGATCGTGATCGTCTTCCTCATCCCGCTCGCTCTGCGCGGAGTGGCCTACCGACCGGCCGGCGCCGCGCAGATCCTGCAGCGCAACCTGCTCGTGTACGGCCTGGGCGGTGTCATCGCCCCCTTCATCGGCATCAAGATCATCGATCTCGTCGTCAGCCTGCTCCCCGGCTTCTGACGCACCCAGGAAAGGAACACACACCATGTCTCCGACTCGTACCACGGTGCGCACCATCGGCGTCGCGATCCGCGCGATGCTCGTCTTCACGCTCGTCCTGGGCGTCGGCTACACGCTCGTCATCACCGGCATCGGACAGCTCGCGATGCCGTGGCAGGCGAACGGCTCCCCCATCGCCGACGAGAAGGGCACCGTCGTCGGCAGTGCCCTGATCGGCCAGTCCTTCACGGATTCCGACGGCGAAGCGCTGCCCGAGTACTTCCAGTCCCGCCCTTCGGCCGCGGGGTACGACGGGCGGGGGTCGACCGGGAGCAACCTCGGGCCGGAGAACCCCGACCTCGTCGCCGCGATCGAGGAGCGTCGGGAGGCGATCGCGGAGCGCGAGGGTGTGGCGGTCGACGAAGTGCCCGCCGACGCGGTGACCGCCTCGGCGTCTGGGCTCGATCCGCACATCAGCGTCGCGTACGCCTTGCTGCAGGTGCCGCGCATCGCAGAAGAGCGCGGGCTCGACGAAGCGGCGGTCCGCGCGATCGTGGAGTCTAGGATTCAAGGGCGGGACCTGGGGTTCCTCGGCGAGGAGCGCGTCGGCGTCGTGGAACTGAATCTCGCACTGGACGGGCAGGAGGGGTCATGACCGGAGAACGCCCGGCGCGGCGCGGCCGCCTCCGAGTCCTGCTCGGTGCGGCCCCCGGCGTGGGGAAGACCTTCGAGATGCTGGCGGAGGGCAATCGCCTGCGCCAGGAGGGCGTCGATGTCGTCCTGGCCCTCGTCGAGACGCACGGCCGGAGTGCGACGGCGGCGCAGGCCGCCGGGCTGCCGCAGGTTCCCCGGCGCGTCGAAAGGCATCGCGACGTCGAGCTGACCGAGATGGACGTCGAGGCCGTGCTCGCCCGCGCGCCGCAGATCGCGCTGGTCGACGAACTCGCGCACACGAACGCTCCCGGTTCGAGCAATCCCAAGCGCTGGCAGGACGTCGACGAACTGCTGGATGCCGGAATCGACGTGATCACGACGGTCAACGTGCAGCACATCGAATCGCTCAACGCCGTCGTCGAGAAGATCACCGGCGTCGCCCAGCAGGAGACCATCCCGGATGCCGTCGTGCGCGGAGCGGACGAGATCGAGGTCGTCGACCTCGCTCCGCAGACGCTGCGCGACCGGCTCTCGGCGGGGCTGGTGTATCCGGCCGAGCGCGTCGACGCGGCACTGTCCAACTACTTCCGCCTCGGCAATCTCACGGCGCTGCGGGAATTGGCGCTGCTGTGGCTCGCCGATGAAGTGGACAGCGCCCTGCGCAGCTATCGCGCCGAACAGGGGATCGAGGGCAGCTGGCAGGCCCGGGAACGCGTCGTCGTGGCCCTCACCGGAGGCCCGGAGGGCGAGACGCTGCTGCGCCGCGGAGCACGGATCGCCGCGCGATCGGCGGGCGGCGAGCTGCTCGCCGTGCACGTGTACTCGCAGGACGGGCTGCATCGTGACGTGCCGGGTGCGCTGACCGCCCAGCGATCCCTGGTCGAATCGCTCGGCGGCAGCTACCACCAGATCGTCTCGGACGACGTGCCCGAGGCGCTGGTCGAATTCGCGCACACGGTGGACGCCACGCAGCTCGTGATCGGCGTCAGCCGGCGCGGTCGGCTCGCCGCAGCACTGACGGGCCCCAGCGTCGGCACCGAGGTGATCCGCCGGTCCGGCGACATCGACGTGCACATCGTCACGCACGCCGCGGCCGGTGGGCGCGCCGCACTGCCGCGGATCACCGGGGGCGCTCTCGGCTGGCGCCGGCAGCTGCTCGGATTCGCCGTCGCACTGGTGTTCGGCCCCCTGCTCTCCTGGTTGCTGTTCTCGCTGCGCAGTCCGGAATCGATCACGTCCGAAGTGCTCGCCTACCAGCTGCTGGTGGTGATCGTCGCTCTCATCGGCGGCATCCGACCGGCGGTGTTCGCAGCCGTGCTGTCGGGCATCACCCTGGACGTCCTGTTCGTCGCCCCGCTGTACACCGTGACGATCGCGCACCCGCTGCATGCGATCGCACTGCTCCTGTACGTCACCATCGCCATCCTGGTGAGCCTCATCGTCGACCAGGCGGCCAGACGTGCCCGTGACGCGAAGCGCGCCACCGCCGAGGCCGAGCTGCTCGCCTCGGTGGCGGGGAACGTGCTCCGCGGCGAGAGCGCAGTGCTCGCTCTCGTGTCGCGCACCCGAGAGGCGTTCGGACTGAGCGGGGTGCGACTGGTCGCCCGCAACGGCGACGTGATCGCGCGAGACGGCGAGCCGCTGCGGGACGGGAGATCGACGACGTACGCGGTCGGCGAGGCGAACGGCGAGCCACGCGCGACGCTCGAACTGCACGGCGGGCCGCTGGATGCGCCGTCGCGGCGCCTGCTCGACGTGATCATCGCACAGCTCACCGCAGCCATCGAGCACACCGATCTCAGCGCGACGGCCCGCGAGGCCGAAGCGCTGGCCGAGACGGATCAGGTGCGCAGCGCCCTGCTGTCGGCCCTGAGTCACGATCTGCGGCGCCCGCTGGCGTCGGCGGTCGCGGCGATCGGCGGCCTGCGCGGAGCGGGCAAGCTCTCTGCCGCGGATCGCGCCGAACTGCTCGCGACCGCGGACGAGAGCCTCGCGACTCTGTCGACGCTCGTGACGGATCTGCTGGACGTGAGCCGCGTGCAGGCGGGCGTCCTCGCGGTGTCCACGACATCTGTGGACGCCGGCGGCAGCATCCTCGCGGCGCTCGACGAGCTCTCCCTCGGCCCGGCGGATGTCGAGCTCGCACTCGATCCGGCGCTTCCCCCGCTGGAGGCGGACCCCGTGCTGCTGCAGCGGGTCCTGGTCAACCTGCTCGCGAACGCCTTCCGCCATTCCCCCGATGGCGAGCGCGTACTCGTGTCGACGAGTCGGCTCGGCACGCGGGCGGAGATCCGCATCGTCGACCGGGGCGTCGGCGTGCCGCGGGAGCGGCAGGGGACCATGTTCCAGCCGTTCCAGCGGTTCGGCGACACGGACAACTCCACCGGGCTCGGGCTCGGGCTGGCCCTCTCTCGCGGATTCACCGAGGGCATGGGCGGTACCCTGAGCCCCGAGGACACCCCGGGCGGCGGTCTGACCATGGTCGTCGCGCTCCCCCTTGCCGAGCCGGATGTCGACGGAGGAGGAACCGCGGGATGAAGCTGCTCATCGCCGATGACGATCCGCAGATGGTGCGGGCGCTGCGCATCACGCTGGCGGCGCACGGCTACGACGTCGTGGCCGCGGCGGACGGTGCGGCAGCGATCGCCATGGCCGCGCAGACGCACCCCGACATCATCCTTCTGGACCTCGGGATGCCGCGGCTGAACGGGATCGAAGTGATCCAGGCGCTGCGGGGATGGACGACCGTCCCCATCATCGTCGTGTCCGGCCGCACGGGTTCGGCCGACAAGGTGGATGCTCTGGATGCCGGGGCCGACGACTACGTCACGAAGCCCTTCCAGGTGGACGAACTGTTGGCGCGACTGCGCGCGCTCTCGCGGCGATCGGCACCCACCGGGGGCGAGTCGACGATCGCCTTCGGCGACGTCGAGGTGGATCTTTCGACGCGGACGGTCACGCGCGACGGCACGCGCGTGCATCTGACCCCGACCGAATGGCGGATGCTGGAGCATCTGTCGCGGCATCCCGGCGCCCTGGTGACCCGGCAGGAGCTGCTCAAGGAGATCTGGGGCAGCGAGCAGGTCGCGGACTCGGGCTATCTGAGGCTCTACATGTCGCAGCTGCGCAAGAAGCTCGAGCGCGAGCCGAGCGCGCCGGCGCACCTGCTCACCGAGTCGGGCATGGGCTACCGGCTGGTGCTGTAGGCCCGCTTCCCGCGGCCCCCGCCCGCTTGAGGGGTCCCGAATCGCCGCATCCACGCGCCGGAGGCGCACAAACGCGACCCCTGCTGCGCAGCAGATTCCCCTTCGTGTCCTCGAGGGGTCGCAAGTGGCCGCTTCACCGCGCGCGAGTGGGCCAATCGCGACCCGTCCCGCAGCGCAGATTCAACCGGCACCGCGCAGGGGTCGCGAATCGCCGCGTCAACCCGCCCGAGGCGACCAGCGACGACCCCCGGCGCCGCGTCCCGTAGCCTGAGACGATGACCGAGAACGCCTGGCCGATCAGAACCGCTCGCCTCGAGGTCCGCCGTGCGACACCGGATGATCTGGACGCGATCTGGGGGTACCGACGGCTCCCCGAGGTGAACACCTGGCTCGGTGGCGCTCCCGCAACGCTCGAGGTGTTCCGCGAGCGCCTGCAGGACCCGGAACGGCTGGAAACGCTCTTCGCCATCACGCTCCTGAAGGACGGCGGAGCGCGGCTCATCGGCGACATCATGGTGCGCATCGGCGACGGCTGGTCGCAGCGCGAGGTCAGGGATCAGGCGGCCGGAGTCGAGGCCGAACTCGGCTGGGCTCTGGCACCCGAGTTCACGGGGCACGGCTACGCGACCGAGGCGGTACGCGCGGTGATCGACGTCTGCTTCGGTCGCCTCGGCCTGCGTCGCGTGCACGCCGGATGCTTCGCCGCCAACGAACCCTCGTGGCGGCTCATGGAGCGCCTGGGCATGCGCCGCGAGGAGCTCAGCCGCAAGACCGCGCTGCACCGCTCGGGCGAGTGGATGGACGGCATGAGCTACGGCATCCTCGCGGAGGAGTGGACTCCGACGCTGTAGCGACGCCTACGCGTCGCGCGAGCGCCAGAGCAGCCAGACGAAGTACGGCGCACCCAGCAGGGCGACGACGAGCCCGGCGGGGAGCTGCTCCGGGGCGATGACCGTCCGCCCGATGGTGTCGGCGGCCCCCACCAGCAGCGCACCGAGCAGCACTGCCACCGGGATCACGCGCGAATGGCGCGCTCCCACCAAGGCCCGGGCGGCGTGCGGGGCGACGAGTCCGACGAAGCCGATCACGCCGACCGCCGTGACGCTCAGGGCGGCCAGCACCGCGGCCGTCACGAGCAGCACGAGCCGCGTCCGCTCGAGGCCGATGCCGACCAGACGCGGGGTGTCCTCGTCCAGTGCCAGCACGTCCTCCTCGCGCCGCAGCGCGAAGGCGAGCGGGAGCGCGATCAGCAGGACGACGGCGATGGGGATGATCTGCTCCCACACGCGCCCGTATGTCGTGCCGGACAGCCACGTGTAGATCTTCGGGGTGTCCCACGGGTTCGCCCGCAGCAGCACGAAGGTCGTCAGCGCCACGGCGCCGTAGGAGACACCGATGCCAATGAGGATGAACCGGTCCGCGTTGAGACCGCGCCGCCAGGCGAGCAGGTAGACGAGTGCGAAGGCGAGCAGTGCTCCGACGACGGCCGCGACGATCATGCCTGCGGTCGACGCCACGGCGCTGGTCACGACGATCACGGCGCCGAGTCCGGCGCCGCCCGTCACCCCGAGGATGCCCGGGTCCGCCAGCGGGTTCCGACTGACGGCCTGGATGAGCGTCCCCGACAGTGCGAGAGCGGCTCCCGCACAGATGGCAGCAGTGATGCGCGGCGCCCGTTCGGACAGCGCGAACGCGATCTGCGGCGGAGCAGCGCCCTGCAGCCACAGCGCGACATCCCCCGTGCGCAGCAGGGAGGCGCCGAGCAGCAGGCCGGCGACGACGATCCCGATGACGCCCACGATGGACAGGACGAGGACCGTCCAGTAGCGCGATTCGCTGCGGACCCCGAAGCGCACCTGCGGGGGCTCGCGCGTGGGCCCTGCATCCCGCAGCTTGCGCGCCATGACGACGAGGATGACCGCGCCGAGCAGCGTCGTGGCGACTCCGGTCGGAATGCTGATGGCCACCTCGGCTCCGAGCAGCGCGCGGAGAACGGCATCCGAGAGGATGACGACCAGCGCACCGATGAGACCGGATGCCGGCAGCAGGAAGACGTGGCGCGCGAGCCCCGGGACGACCCTGGTGAGCAGACGCGCGAGCACGGGAGCGCAGAGTCCGACGAATCCGAGCGGGCCGGCGAGCGTCACCGAGATCGCGGTCAGCGCGACCGCGAACAGGATGCCTACTGCACGCGTCGAGCGGATCGGAACGCCCAGCGACGACGCTGTGTCGTCGCCGAGCGCGAGCACGTCGAATCGACGGCCCATCAGAATGGCGATCGCGAGCACGAGCACGACGATCGGAGCCGCCTGCAGGAAAGCATCCAGATTCAACTGGGTCAGCGAACCGCTCCCCCAGGCCAGCAGGCCGTCGGTCTCCTCCTGGAACAGGATGAGCAGCGTCGAGGTCCCGGCCTGGAACGCCATCGCCAGCGCGGAGCCGGCGAGCACGAGCCGCGTGGTCGAGGATGCCGCACCGCCCGCGAGTCCGAGCACGATCACCGCGCCGACGAGACCACCCGCGAACGCGACCGTGCCGGATGCCCAGATCGGCACAGCGATCCCGAACGCGGTGACGATCGTCACCGCCAGATACGACCCCGCCGTGACGCCGAGGGTGTCCGGCGAGGCCAGCGAGTTGCGCGACAGCGACTGCAGGAGCGTGCCGGCCACGCCGAGGGCGATGCCCACCGTGATTCCGGCGGCGAGCCGAGGGATGCGCGATCCCCACAGCACGGTCTCGTCGGCGAACACGGCGCCGCTCGTGCCCTGCGTGAGGTGCCACAGCGACACCGCGAGGAGGAGGATGCCCAGCGCGACCAGCGTCGCCACCGGGCCGAGACGCGGGGCGCGCCGACCTGTCGCGGCGTCCGCCTCGACAGGCGCGCCACGCATCTCGGTGACGGTCACTGGCTCAGAGCGCCGACGTATGCGTCGATGATCTGCTGGGCCGAGCGGGGTCCGCCGAACGTCCAGATGCCGGCCGGGAAGCTGTAGACGCGCTCCTCGGTGACGGCGGGAAGGGATTCCCAGACGGGGTTGCTCTCGAGCGACGAGAGGAAGTCGTCCTCTGCTTCCGCCTCGGTGCCGGTGTGCAGCAGGTTCGCGTCGCCGACGGCGACCATGCCCTCGATGTCGGTCTGGCCGAGACCGTAGGCGGCGTCGACCTCGCCGGTCCATGCGTTCGTGAGCCCGAGCTCCTCGCCGATCTCGCCGACGAGCGAGCCCTGTCCGAACGGGCGGATCGCGACGTTGCCGCCGTCGACCCAGCCGTCGAAGAAGACGAAGTCGGTGGTGGCGAGATCCGCGTCCGCGAGCTCGCCCTTGGCGTCGGCGAGGTACGCGTCGAACTCGTCGGTGACGACCTCGGCGCGCTCCTCGCGGCCGGTCGCCTGCGCGATGAGATCGAACGTCGCGAGCATCTTCTCGATCGGGTCAGCCGCATCGGCGCCGATGGTGGCGAGCACGGGGACGTCGTACGCCTCGAGCTGGGCGATGATCTCGTCATCCGCACTGGATGCCTCGACGATCACGAGGTCGGGGTCGGTGGCGAACAGCGCCTCGAGGTTCGGCTCCTGACGCGTTCCCACATCGGTGACGCCCTCGGGGAGCACCTCTGCGGTGTCCCAGGTCGAGTAGCCCTCGGCATCCGCGACCGCGACCGGCGTGACGCACAGCGTGAGGGCGTCCTCGATCTGCTGCCACTCCAGAATGGCGACGCGCTCGGCCGGCTTGTCGAGCTCGACGGTGCGGCCGTAGTCGTCGGTCAGAGTGACCGGGTCGGTGGAGGTCGCGGTGTCGTCGGCCGAGCAGTCGGCGCTGGCGACCGAATCGGGTGCGGCGGTGTCCTGTGCGGCGACATCGGTCGTTCCGCAGCCGGACAGCGCGAGCGCGAGGACGCCGAGCGCCGCGAGGGGTGCCTTCTTCATCATTCCTCTGTTCAGATCGTCGAGGCGGCGGCCATGGCATCGGATGCCGAGCGGCGCCGCTCTTGGTGACGCCCGCGCGGGTACACGCGGACGTGGCCTGTCTCGGCGTCGACGACGGTGTCGATGCGCAGCCCGTAGACCTCGGAGAGGTTCTCGGATGTGAGCACGTGTTCAGGGGATCCGGCCGCTCGGACGCGGCCGCGGTGGACGAGCACGACCTCGTCGGCGACCGATGCCGCGTGGTCGAGATCGTGCAGCACGACGCCGAGGGCGGTGCCTCGGTCGGCGAGATCGCGCACGAGTTCGAGCGTCTCGATCTGGTAGCGCAGATCGAGGTGGTTCGTCGGCTCGTCCAGGAGCAGGATGCCGGTGTCCTGGGCGAGACAGGTGGCCAGCCACACGCGCTGCAGCTCGCCTCCGGACAGCTCGTCGACCGCGCGGTGCGCCATCTCGATGAGCCCAGTGAGGGCGAGCGCGTTGTCGATCGCCGCACGGTCGACGTCGCTCATGCCCGAGAAGCGTCCGCGGTGCGGGTGACGCCCGAACGCGATGACATCGCGGATCTCCAGTCCGGACGGATGCGGTCGCGACTGCGAGAGCATGGCGACCGTTCGGGCGAATTCGCGGGCGCTGAGCGCGCGGGACTCGGCGTCGCCGACGTGCACGGTCCCCGCGTCGATGGGGTGCAGTCGAGCGAGCGAGCGCAGCACCGTCGACTTGCCGCTGCCGTTCGGACCGATCAGCGCGGTGACGGCACCGGGTCGCAGTTCCAGCGACACGTCGTGCACGACACGGTCCTTGCGATACCCGAGTGCCAGGTTCTCGCCGCGCAGTGCACTGGCGGGGCGGTGAGGTTCGGGGGCGGTCACGTTAGGAGAGCCTAACCTATAGACGCGGCGCGCGCCAAGCCCGTGCAGTCATCACTCCCTCGTCGTCGAGCGCCCTCCTTCGCTCGACGAACGAGGACGCGATCAGCGTCGGGCCAGCACCAGCGCCGCCTCGGTCCGCGTGGAGACCCCGAGCTTGCGGAGGATCGCCGACACGTGGACGCTCGCGGTCTTCGTACTGATGAACAGCCGCTCTCCGATCTGGCGATTGCTGAGCCCCTCGGCGACGAGTTCGAGCACCTGCCTCTCGCGAGCGGTCAGCTCGGAATCCTCGTGCGTCGCGGCATGGGCGCCGATCCTGGAGGCGAGTTCTGCCGCAGCGCGCTGCAGTCGGTCGTGACCGATCTTCTGGGCGATGCTCTCGGCGTCGGCGAGCTGCACGGCGGCGGAAGCCCGGTCGCCGTCGGCCAGCAGAGCCCGGGTCAGTTCGAGCCTGACTCCGACCCGCACGATGCCCGACATGCCGTCCTCGTCGCTCGAGACCACCGCGTGCTCGAGTGAGGCGGAGTCGCCGTTCAGCAGCGCCCGAATGACCGCGCCCCAGGTCTCATCCTGAAGGGCGTCCGGCTGAGACTCCCACGCCAGCCCGATCGCAGTCGCCACGACCGCTGTTTCGATCTGCGCCGCCCGAGCCTGCGCCACGGCCCACGCTCCTTCGAGCAGCAGTCGGCGTTGATTCGCGAGCGCCACGTCCTCGTCGGCCACCATCCGACCGATGACGCCGACGGCCTCGGCCCAGTCGCCGCGGGCGATCGCGAGCGCGAAGTCCGCCTCGATCGTGTAGTACCAGACCTGGCGTTCCAGCGGTGCGGCACGCAGCAGCGCAGGCATCCATTCGGCCCTGACCAGCTCGGCTTCTTCGACCCTGCCGCGCCAGGCCAGCGCCCGGATCCTCGACGTCGACAGGTACAGGCCCGAGCGCTGCACGATGTGCCGGTCCGGCACTGTCGCCAACAGGCGCTCGGCCTCGTCGATCCGGCCGAGCGCGAGCAGCGGCTCGATCATGTTCTGCGTGAGCCCGCCGCCGGAGCTGCGGAGCACCCCGAGGTCGCGCACGTGCTGCAGCCCTCGTTCGGCGACGATCAACGCGTCCTGGAAGTGCCCGCGCAGCGTCAGCGAATCGGAGTAGTTCATGTGGAATTGCACAGCGGCCCGGCCACCCAGCGACAGCCGCTCTGCCGCGTCGAAGCCCCGCTGGGCATGATCGAGCTCTCCGAGCAGCATGAGCGAGCAGGCGCGGTGCGTCAGTGCCACGGCGCGCTCGGTCTCGTCGTCGGCCGTGACGGCTGCGCGTTCGGCGGCGGTGGCCGCGATGACCGACGCGATGGAGCGGCCGGCCAGCATGTGCCGGCTGGAGAGCCCGTTGAGCACCGTCGCGCGCACGTGACCCTCGACGATGCCGTGCTCGTCCAGCAGCGCGAGCGCCCGCTCGTAACCCTCCAGAGGACCCGGCCTGCCCAGGTTGGCCAGGTAGTTGGCACGGTCGCGCATCAGTCGCACGTGCTGTGCGGGATCGACGTCGGCGTATGCGCCGGCATCGATCTCCTCCAGTCCGAGTTCGGCGACCGCGAGCGCGCGCTCGTCGTCGCCTGCGTTGCGCAGCACCGACCCGAGGGTGATGAGCAGCGAGACGCGGTCGATGCCCGCGGCATCCTCGGCGTCCGGCACCTGCTCCCACAGCTCGAGCACCAGCTCGCCGAACCGCGCGGCGCTGGCGAAGGCGTAGCCGGCTTTGGCCTGCCACATCGCCGCCATGGCCGAAGCCAGCCCGCGGCGGCGGTCCTGCGCGAGCCGCCAGTGATACGCGAGAGAGGCGTGGTTGCGCGACCCGTGCTCCTCGAGCGCCTCGGCGTACGAGCGGTGCAGTCGAGCCCGCTCACCCGGAAGCAGGTCGTCGTGGACGGCCTCGCGCAGCAGCGCATGACGGAATCGATAGTGCTCGTCGTCGACCACGAGGATGCCGCTGATGGACGCCTCCCGGATGGCGGCGTCGAGCCGATCGTCGTCGTACCCGGTCAGCCGCACGAGGAGGGGATGCGAAAGCGCGCGTTCGGCCCCGGCCGCGATGCGCACGACCGCACGGGCGTCGTCCCCGAGCCGGTCGAAGCGCGTGAGCAGCAGTCCGGTGAGGCTCTCGGGCAGCGGGGCGTCCGAGCAGCACGCGAGCTCTTCGATGAAGAACGGCACGCCCTCGGCGCGTTCGTGCATGCGCTCCAGCGCCGCGTCGGTCAGCGGGCGACCGGAAAGCTGTTCGGCCAGGAGACGGGTGCCTTCGGCATCCAACCGACGGAGAACGACGCGCTCGACCAGACGTGCACGACGGACATCGGCGATGAACCGGCTGGTGGCATCGCCGCGCCGCACGTCCTCACTGCGGCACGTGAGCAGGATGAAGACGCGCCCACGATCGAGCGTCCGCAGCAGGAAGGAGAGCAGGGCCAACGTCGAGTCGTCTGCCCAGTGCAGGTCTTCGACGAGGATGATCTGCGGACGGCGCATCGCCGCCGCCTCGATCAGGGTGGCGATCGCGTCGCGCAGGGCTTCGGGACTCGTGCGATCGCGACGCACCGCCTCGGTGGCGAGTTCCGGCAGCAGCATCCGCAGGGCTTCACCGCCGGCGCCGACGGCTGCCAGGGCCTCGTCGGGTCCGAGCACCGACACGAGCGAGCGCAGGATGCCGATCAGCGGACCGAACGGCGTGCGGGCCGAGCCGAGGTCGAGGAACCAGCCGGAATGAACATCCACCTGCGCCGATACGGCCGCCTCGAACTCGCGCACCAGCCGGGACTTGCCGATGCCCGCTTCACCCTCGACGAGCACTGCGGCCGGCTCGCCTGCGTCTGCCCGTTCGAACGCACGCATCAGATCGGCGAGATCGGCGTCACGGCCGACCATCGTCGAGGAGAGCGTCGCGAAGGACATGTCTTCATCGTGCCACTCCCCATCGACATCCGGGGCGGATGCCATGTTGGCGCCGAGTACGGTCATCAGCGCGCGGGGGCGACGAGGATGCCCGCGTCGGCCGGTGCGCGCTCGAGCAGGACGCGGCGCGCTTCTGAATCGGACGCGTCGGCGGACGCCGTTGAGGATGCGGCCCGCCCGGACTCCGCCGCATCAGACGTGGCACCTGGGGACACGACCACCGGGGCGGATGCGTCTGCGGCCTCGGAGACGAACGCGGCCGATCCGGACTCCGCGGGTGTCTTCTCGGGACGACCAGCGGCAGCCGATCGCGATCCGTTGCCGAAGGCGGCGCGCAGGCGATCGACCCACCGGCGCCGCGGCACCGATCGCGTCTCGAGGCGTTCGAGAATCGCGCGGCGCCGCTCGACCGCACGGTTGAGCATCTCCTGCTCCTGGAGCATGGCGGTGATCGTGAGGGACGGGTGCTCGTACATGGTGACTCCTCGCTGGGGATGTCTCCAGACTCCGCTCTAAGGCACCCCTCCGGCATCGGGCGAATGCCCTATTTACGCTTCCGGCCGCCTTAGCCGCACTCGCGAGAAAACGTTTCCCATGCCAGACTCGTTCGGGTGACCTACCACCTCGCCGGCGACTCGACCGTCGCCCCCATGAAGCCGGCCGAAGAACCCATGAGCGGCTGGGGCCAGTTCCTCGAAGAGACCTCCGGCGTCCCGACCCGCAACCATGCGTTCGGCGGCGCGACCACCGAGTCCTTCCTCGAGACGGGCTCCTGGGAGAGCCTTCTGGCCGACGTCCGCCCCGGCGACACCGTCATCATCCAGTTCGGGCACAACGACCAGAAGCAGCCCGAGCTGCTCGCATCCCGCGGCGGGTATCAGGATCGACTGCGCCGCTTCGTCGCCGACGTACGCGAGCGCGGCGCCTCGCCCGTACTGTGCACGTCCTGCGCCAGGCGCTGGTTCGCCGGCGACAGGGTCACCCCGACGCACGGCGACTACCCCAATGCGGTCCGCGACCTCGCCCACGAACTCGACGTGCCGCTGATCGACCTGTCGGTGTTCACCACCTGGCTCTACGAGGACCTCGGCGACGAGGGGTCGGCCCGCCTGCTGTCGCACTACGCGCCGGGTGAGACCACCGCCTGGCCGGAAGGACTCACCGACGACACGCACTTCCGCATCGAGGGCGCCCGCAAGATCGCGGCGTTCGTCGCGGCATCCCTTCGGGCAATCGAACGTCGCGACGGCGACCTGCCGCCCCGGGGCGGGGCGCTCGTGCACTGACCGCGCCGTTCCCGTCCCCGCATCCAGGTCGCAGAATCTGCGGATTCGCGCAGGCCAAAGCAGCAGAATTCGCGACCCGGACGGCTGGCCCAGCCACGAAACCGCAGAAAGTGCGACCTGAGCTCCATACGCGGGCCGGATACCGCGTCAGGGCGTCATGCGGTCGCCCCGCGCGCCGCGGCCGACGCCATTGGCCACGAGCAGCGTGCCGGTGTCGCTGAACTCCTGCAGGATCTCCTGCTGACGGTCGGATCCAGCGCGGTGCGTCAACAGGCTGACCACCACAGCCGCGAGCGTCGCGCAGACGAACGCGGGCAGCAGTTCGTACATCTCGGGCCAGACGGCGTCCCAGATGAAGACGCCCGCCGCGCCCACGAACATGCCGGCCAGCGCACCCCAGTTGGTCAGCTTGCGCCAGAACAGGCTCAACAGGATCAGCGGACCGAACGCCGCACCGAACCCGGCCCAGGCGAACGACACCAGGCCGAGGATCGTGTCGTCGGGCACGAGCGCCAGGATGGCGGCGACGATCGCGACGGCCAGCACGGCGATCCGTCCGAGCAGCACCATCCGCTTCCCGTCCGGGGGCGTCCTGTGCATCACCTTGTAAAGGTCCTCGACGAGCGCGGACGAGCAGACGATGAGCTGGCTCGAGATCGTCGACATGATCGCCGCGAGAACGGCGGCCAGCACGAGGCCGGCGACGAACGGATGCAGCAGCGTCTGCGACATGACAAGGACGACGGTCTCGGGGTTGGCCAGATCGATGCCCTGCGACGCCATGTAGGCGATGCCGACGAAGCCCGAGAACACAGCCCCGACCAGCGAGACGATCATCCACGTCATCCCGATCCGGCGCGCGCTCTTCGCCTCGCGCGGGCTGCGCAGAGCCATGAAGCGCACGATGATGTGCGGCTGACCGAAGTATCCGAGGCCCCACGCGAGCGACGAGATGATCGCGAGCACCGTGCCGCCGGTCAGCGCCGTGCCGCCGAGGAACGACATGTGGTCGGGCGCGAGCTCCTGCACATGCGCGCCCACCTCGCCGAAGCCGCCGACCGCGACGACGGCCGACACCGGGACGACGATCAGCGCGACGACCATCATCAGCCCCTGCACGACATCTGTGAACGATGCCCCGAGGAAGCCGCCGAAGAGCGTGTACAGCAGCGTGACTCCCGCCACGAGCGCCATCCCGAGCAGATAGTCCGAGTTGAACGAGCTCTCGAAGAACACGCCGCCCGCGACCATCCCGGACGAGATGTAGAGGGTGAAGAAGACCAGGATGACCACTCCGGCGAGGATCCGCAGCAGCCGCGACGAGTCGCGCAGCCGGTTCTCGAAGAAGCTCGGCACGGTGATCGAGTTGCGCGACACCTGCGTGTAGGCCCGCAGGCGCGGCGCCACGAGGAGCCAGTTCAGGTACGCCCCGATCGTCAGGCCGATCGCGATCCACGCCTCGATCAGGCCGGAGAGGTAGATCGCCCCTGGTAGCCCCATGACGAGCCAGCCGGACATGTCGGATGCCCCGGCGCTGAGCGCCGCCACCCACGGCGGCAGGTTCCTGCCGCCCAGCATGTAGTCCTCGTGATCGGTCGTGCGCTTGAAGGCCACGTAGCCGATGATCAGCATGGCTGCGAAGTACAGCCCGAGCGCGATGAAGATGAACACCTGGTCGGACATCGTCGTCCCTTCCGTCGTACGGCGAGTCCTCCGATCCTGTCAGGGCCGGATGCCGAGGACCACCCCTAGCGGACGAGAACGGTGGCGGTGCTCACCCGTCGAAGCGTCAGGCGAGCGACGCCGTGATGAGCACCTCGGCCGCGCTGCGCGCTTGGATGGCGGCCTGCGGATCACCGGAGATCGCCGCCGTGCTCTGCGCCCCCTCGGCCAGGATCGACAGCTGCGCGGCGAGCGCCTCCGAACCGCCGGCATCTTCGACGAGCTGGGTCATCGATCGCTGGAACGACGCCTTGTGGTCGCGGACGATGCGGGCGACCTCCGGATGGGTTCCGCCCAATTCGCCGAAGGCGTTGATGAAGGCGCATCCGCGGAAGTCGTCGGTGCAGAACCAGTCCTCGAGATACCCGTACACGGCGAGCAGTCTGTCGCGCGGGTCGGCCCCCGCCGCCATCACGGCGCCGGACAGCGACGACTCCCATTCGCCGTGCTTGCGTTCCAGCACGGCGGACACGATCTCGTTCTTCGAGGGATACAGGGCGTACAGCCGTCGCAGCGACACGCCGGCCGCCGCGCGGAGCTCATCCATGCCGACGGCGGCGTATCCCTTGCGGTAGTAGAGGCCCTCCGCTGCGGAGAGGATGCGTTCGCGCGCTTCGTTCTCGTCCATGGGAACATCCTACTTGACACGAGAACGATCGTTCTCTAGTGTCGATTCCAGCGGCGAGAACGACCGTTCTCAACGAGACAGAGGAGACATCATGGGCTACATCACCGTCGGCCAGGAGAACAGCACGTCCATCGAGTTGTATTACGAGGACCAGGGCTCCGGACAGCCGGTCGTGCTCATCCACGGCTACCCGCTCAACGGACACAGCTGGGAGCGCCAGACCCGCGAGCTGCTGGATGCCGGCTACCGCGTGATCACCTATGACCGCCGCGGTTTCGGGCAGTCCTCAAAGGTCGGCACCGGATACGACTACGACACCTTCGCGGCGGATCTGAACACGGTCCTCGAGACCCTCGACCTCCGCGACGTCGTCCTGATCGGCTTCTCGATGGGCACCGGCGAACTCGCCCGCTACGTCTCCCGCTACGGCCACGGCCGTGTCGCCAAACTCGCCTTCCTCGCCTCGCTCGAGCCGTTCCTGGTCGGGCGCGACGACAACCCCGAGGGCGTGCCCCAGGCGGTCTTCGACGGGATCGCCGCCGCGGCCAAGGGCGACCGCTACGCCTGGTTCACCCAGTTCTACAACGACTTCTACAACCTCGACGAGAACCTCGGCAGCCGCATCAGCCAGGAGGTCGTCACCGCCAACTGGAACCTCTCGGTCACCAGCGCCCCCGTCGCGGCTTACGCGGTGGTGCCGGCCTGGATCGAGGACTTCCGCGCGGACGTCGACGCCGTCCGCGACGCGGGCAAGCCCACGCTGATCCTGCACGGCACGAAGGACAACATCCTTCCGATCGACGCCACCGCCCGCCGATTCCACCAGGCGGTGCCGGCCGCCGACTACATCGAGGTCGAGGGTGCACCGCACGGCCTGCTCTGGACGCACGCCGACGAGGTCAACGCCGCGCTGACCGCGTTCCTCGCCAAGTGAGGCGAGCCCCGGCATCCGGAGGTCAGACCGGATGCCGGGGCCGACGCCCGCTCAGCCCTTCACGCGCACCGTGAGGGGCTTGCTCGCGGTGACCCCCGCCGCGTTCACGAACTCGACCGTGTAGGTGCGGGTTCCGATCGCGCGATCAGTGACGTTCACCGCGACCCGCTGCGCCTCGGGCGTCTTCGCGATGAGCTCACCCGCCGTCAGCAGCTGGCCGTCCTCGTGCAGCCGGTATCCGGTCGCGTTCGTCCCCCACCAGAGGTCGGCCGTGACCGTGTAATCGCCGTTTCCGTCGCGATTGTCGGCCGAGAGCACGGGGACTCCGGGGGCGGCATCCTTCACCGTCACGGTCACAGGCTTCACGACCGTCGATCCCTGCGAGTTGACCAACTCGCCGGTGTACTCGTAGGTGCCGTTCGGCTTGCCGCTCACCGCGACGGTCGCGGTCTGCGTCGCGGTTCCGCCGTACGTGAGCGGGGCGGTCGCGATGAGCTCGCCGTTCTCGAACACCCGCAGCTTCGTGGCGTTCTCGCCCCACCACAGATTCATCGTGAGGGTGAAGTCGCCATCGAGCAGGCCGGTGTCGTGCCCGTTGTCGTGCGAGAGCACGCCGCGTGCCGGGGCCGCGGTCGCGTCGTCCCGGATCACGAGTGCGTCGAGCGCCTCGTTCACCGCCCGCAGCGCTCCGGCCACGGCTTCCGTGGTCGGCGAAGCGGCACCCAGCACGATGTCGGCGCGCGCGATGGCGGCGGCGAGACCGGTCGTGGACGATTCGACATAGTCGGTCGGATCGACGGATGCCGCGGCATCCCGCTGCGTCTTCAGCTGCGTCGTGTCGGCACCGGGCTCCGGCATCCGCACGAGTTCGAGGTCGTCGAACGTGCCCCAGGCACCGGCAGGGAGGTTCGCCGCGACCCGCACGGTCGCCGTGCCAGCCTCGGGGATCTGCACGGCCGCGGTCGTCGGCGTGGACCAGACCCGCCAGCCGTCGAGGCCGAACGCGACGGGCTCTCCCGCGAATTCGGGCGAGGACAGCGCGAGCGCGACCCTCCCCTGATCGCCTTCGCCGTCGCCCTGCAGCGCGGCCCGCGCGACGTACGCGCCTTCCGCGAGCCCGGTGACGGTCTGCGACAGCTCGAAGGCGTACGCGGCATTCGAATAGAAGTGCGCCGAGTGCGTGCCCGAGTGCGGGTCGTCCCACGCGCGCAGGCTCAGGCCGGTGCCCGAGGTCGTCCAGGCGGAGACATCGGCGTCCTCGAACCCGGGGTTGACGAGGAAGTTCCTGGCGGTGACCGAGATCGTGGCGGATGCCGAGAGCCCGCCGCTGGTCGTGCCGGTGATCGCGTACTCGCCGACGCCCTCGATGTACTGCACGGCGTCGGACCAGGCCACCGGCTGCACCTCCGAGGTGCCGTCGGTATAGCGCACCTCGACCTGCTCCGGCAGCGCCACGGTGTCGCCTTCGGTCGCCGAGAGGGCAACCGGTGCGACCTGCTCGACCTCCCGTGGAGCAACCGCCCCGGTGCGCACGTAGGAGAAGATGTTGAGCGCGTCGGCGGCTGTGCCGTCGAGCGCGAACAGCGCCTGGTTGTCCCATGCCGAGCCGCCGTACCACTGTCCGGCGTCGTGCGGATCGTACTCACCGGCGAAGCTCGTGGCCCATCCGGATCCGTCGCGCTCCCACAGGATCTTGTTGGCCTCCAGCTCGTCTGGCGTCCCGACCGGCAGCCAGGCCGGCTCCCAGTAGAAGACGCCGAGGCCGGCGTCTCCGACGTCGGCGACGGCCTGCACGACGGCGCGCATCGCGTTCGCCTGTCCCTGCATGCTCACCGGGTACTGCGTCGCTTCGGAGGCCAGATCGATCACATTGCCGTGGCCGTCGCCGTCCTCCAGCGTGTGCGCCCACGACGTCTCGGCGACCATGACCTTCTTGCCGTAGGTGTCGGCGACATGCGTCAGCACGCTGGTGAGGTTCTCAGGCGTGCCGTGCCAGAACGGGTAGTACGACGATGCGAACACGTCGTAGTCGACGCCGCGGCTGTCCAGTTGCGCGGCGACGTTCGCGTAGAAGCCGGCCCGCTCGGGGTTCGTGAAGTGCAGGGCGACGAGCGCATCGGGCGCCTCGGTGCGCACCGCTGCGGCGCCGGCGGAGAACACCTGCGCCATGCCGTCCCAGCCGGTGATGCCCGCGACGGCGTTGTTCGTCTCGTTGCCGATCTGCACCATCCGCACGTCGACTCCCGCCGCGACGAAGCGCTGCATCGCGTCGCGCGTGAACGCACCGACCCGCTCGGCCGTCGCCGCCGCATCCAGTCCTGCCCACGCCTTGGGTGCCTGCTGCTTGGCCGGATCGGCCCAGAAGTCGGAGTAGTGGAAGTCGACGAGCACGCCGAGGCCGGCGACCGTCGCCCGGTCGGCGATCTCGACCGCACGATCGACGTCGACGTTCCCGCCGCCGTAGCCGTTGCCTGCGGCGTCGAACGGGTCGTTCCAGACCCGTACGCGCACATCGGTGACCCCGGAGTCGGCGAGGATCGCGAACAGGTCTCCCGGCTCGCCGTCCTGATCGCGGAAGACGACGCCGGACTCCTCCAGGGACAGCACCGAGGAGACATCGACGCCGCCGATGAAGTCCTCGGAGAGGTTGTCGACGCGCGAGACGGTGATCTCGGCGTCCACCGGGACGGATGCCGGATCGGATGCCGAGGCGACGGCGGGCTCGATCCGAGCGGATGCCGTGGCGACGGCGGGCTCGACCGGAGCCGCTGCGGCGGCGGGCGCTGAGCCACCGAAGACGACCAGCGCGGTGAAGGCGGCGATGATCGCCGAGAGGAGGGGGCGTGTGCGACGGTGCATGACGGCCTTTCGAGTGGGAAGGTGCGTGGTGTGCTGCCGAGATCAGGAGGGTCGCCCCGGATCAGGACGCATGCGCTGATTCGTCCTGATCTCGGGCGGTCGACCTGTTCTCGGGCGGATGGAGCGGGTTCAGCCCTTGACGGCGCCCTGGGTGAGGCCGCCGACGATGTACTTCTGCAGCGAGAAGAAAAGCGCGAGTACGGGGATCGCGGCCACCACGACACCGGCGGCGAACAGCCCCCAGCGCGAGGTGAGCTGGTTCGACACCCACTGGTACATGCCGACCGCGAGGGTCCAGTTGTCCTCGCTGGTGAGGATGATCTTCGACAGGATGAAGTCGCCGAACGCCGCGAGGAACGCCAGCAGCCCGACGACCGCGAGGATCGGCACGACGAGCGGCATGATCAGGCGCCAGAAGATCTGCGCGTGCGTGGCCCCGTCGATCTTGGCCGACTCGTCGATCTCGACCGGGATCGTGTTGAAGAAGCCGTACATGAGGAACGTGTTCGCCCCGAGCGCTCCGCCGAGGTACACGCAGATCAGGGCGATCTTCGAGTTGATCCCGAGGGCCGGCACGACCTCGCCGATCGTCAGCAGCATGAGGAAGATCGCGATGAACGCGAGCGCCTGCGGGAACATCTGCAGCACGAGCAGCGTGGTCAGGCTCACCCGCCGCCCGGTGAAGCGGAACCGCGAGAACGCGTACGCCCCCGCCGCTCCCATCAGCACTGAGCCGATCGCCGTGATACCGCCGATGAGCAGCGTGTTGCCGAACCAGACCCAGTACCTGGACTGCCCGAGCTCAACGTAGTTCGTGAGGTCGAACGCCGAGAACAGGTTGCTGGATGCTGCGAGCGAACCGTTCGGGTTCAGCGACGACGAAAGCACGTAGACGAGCGGGAACGCGGCGAAGAACAGCACCACGACGGCCAGGATGTACTTCCAGCCGACCTCGCTCCACCAGCGGCGCCTGCGGGCTCCGGCTCTGGATGCCTCGGCATCCGCTGATCCGGTGACGACGGCCTTGGTCTGCATGGACATCACTGGTACTCCTCGAGCTTGCGGGTCTGGCGGAAACTCAGCGCCGAGATCACACCGACCACGATGAAGGCGATGATGGAGAGCGCGCTCGCGAGGCCGTAGTCGCTGGCGCCGCCCGAGACGCCGGAGACGTCGTAGATGGCGGACACCAGGATGTCGGTCGAACCGAGCGCGTACGGCGCTCCGGCGATCGCCGGCCCGCCGTTGTTGAACGTGTAGATGACCGTGAAGTTGTTGAACGCCACCGCGAACGACGCGATCAGCAGCGGAGCGGTCGACACCAGCAGCAGCGGCAGCACGATCGCACGGAACCGCTGCATCTTGTTCGCGCCATCGATCTCGGCGGCTTCGAGCGTGTCGCCCGGCAACGACTGCAGCGCGCCGGTGCACACCAGGAACCAGTACGGATAGCTCAACCAGACGTTGACGAAGATCACGGCGGCTCTGGTCAGCCACGGGTCGCCCAGCCAGTTGATCTGCTGTCCGAAGAAGAACAGGTCGTTGATGACGCCGAACTCGGCGTTGAACATGCCGCGGAACAGCAGCGCGGCCATGAACGCCGGGAACGCGTACGGCAGGATGAACAGCGCTCGCAGCACGCGGCGCCCTCGCACCCGCGGGTCGTTGTAGACGATCGCCAGCCCCAGGCCGACGGCGAAGCTCAGCACGACCGAGAGGATCGCGAACGCGAACGTCCAGACCGTGACGCTGCCGAGAGTGGAGGCCAGCAGCGGATCGGTGAACAGTCTCAGGAAGTTCTCGAAGCCGACGTTCACGTACCAGCCGGTGGGCAGCGCGGTGCCGTCCTCGGCGACGAACGAGCCGCGGTCATCCGCGCTGTACACCGTCCCGGTCGTGGTGTCGGTGATCGTCTCGGCCTCGGCATCCCACACCAGGGTGGACTCGTAGATCGCGCCGGACGAGCCGTCGCGCGTACGGACGGAGCCGTCGTTCGGATCGTCCGAGACCGGCACGCGCAGCTCGGCGATCTGCGCCTGCAGCTCGGTGTCGCTCAGAACGGTGGCGCGGGGGACGACGGTCCAGCCGGGCACCTCGTCGGGTGCGCCGCCGGATCCGACGGACGCTCCGGATGCTTCGGTGAGCGGTTCGAGGGCCGAACCGACCTGCACATCGCCGTCCTCGTCGACGATCGCGAAGCCGAGCTCGCCGGTGCGCTCGACGACGGACAGCGGGTAGGTCGGCGATCCTTCGACGCGGCGCTCGCCCTGGATGAGAGCCGCCTCGACGGCCTGCTCCTGGGAGCCGATGTGGCCGGAACCGTAGTTGGTGAAGGCGATGTAGGCGGTGTATCCGAAGATGAACACCTGGAAGACGAGGAGGAAGACGAGCCCTGGAAGCAGGTACTTCAGCGGGAGTGCCTTCTTGGTGAAGTACACCCAGTCGGCGATCGCGACGAGGACGACGATCGCGCCGAGCACGATCCACGATTCGACTCGCCAGGCGGCGATTGCGGTCATGATCCCGAACGCGTTGATCAGTGCCATCAGCGCGAGCTTGACCAGGAAACCCCAGCCCAGTCCGCGGAAACCGCGGGCGTGCGATTCGCGCTGCTCCGACGCGGGCTTGTGCTGCGTCGACATTGCCGGTGACGGCATCCTGTCCTCCTGTCTGCGGGGAATGCGGGTGCGCGGGCCGGGAGACGATGCGCCTCCCGGCCCGCGGCGGGTCAACCGGCGGTCGCGGCCTCGACGTCGGCGACCATCGTGTTCCACGTCGACACCGGGTCGGCGCCGTTGATGATCTGCACCTGAGCGGCGTTCCAGAGGTCCCAGACCGAGCCCATCTCGGGGATCGACGGCATCGGGACGCCGTTCTGCGACGATGCCACGAAGCCGGCGATGATCGGGTCGGAGGAGACCTCCTCGGCCAGCGCCGTCCACGCCGGGATCCGAGGGTCGGCCTCGTAGAGGGCGCGCTGGGCGTCCTCCGTGCCGAGGTAGTTTACGAGGAACTCCTGAGCGAGCAGCGCGTTCTCGCTCTGGCTGGAGAGGTAGAAGCCCTGCACGCCCACGAAGGGAGCCGCGGTCTCGCCGCCGGCCGACGGGATCGGGTTCACGACGACGTTGACGTCCGGGTAGGCGCTGATCGCCCACGGTCCCTGGATCGTGTACGGGGCCTTGCCCGAGTTGAACAGCTCGTTGTTGATGTCGTAGTCGACCGTGGTGGAGATGTAGCCGGTGCCGTTGGCTCCATTGGCTCCCAGCCACGTCGCGAAGGCCTCGCCGTTCGCGCCGCCCATGCCGACCTCGCTCGTGTACGAGCCGGATTCGTCCTGCACGAACACCGGAGCGCCGAACGAGGTCTGGAACGGGTACATCGTGTAGCCGTCGCCGGTCTCGCCCTCGGTGTTGATGACGAACGGACGCTCCGCGCCGGACTCGATGCCCTTCTGGATCATCTCGTCCCAGGTCGCGGGTGCTTCTTCGCCGACGAGGTCGACGTTCTGCACGAGCGCGATCGACTCGAGCGAGTACGGCAGCGCGTACAGCTGGCTGTCGTAGGTCATGGCTTCGATCGAAACGGGCTCGAATTCGGATGCCTTGTCGCCGAGGTCGATCGTGTCCACGACGCCGGCGGCGACGAGCGCGCCGAGCCAGTCGTGCGCACCGACGGTGATGTCGGGGCCCTCACCGGTGGGCACCTGGGCGATGAAGTCGTCCCGGAGGTCCTCGAAGTTCTTCTGGACGAGCTTGACGGTCGCGCCGGTCTCCTCCTCGAAGGCCTCGGCGGCGGCGGCGATCGCCTCCTCGCGCTCGGCGTCGGTCCAGATGACCAGTTCGGCGCCGTCGCCGGAGGGGGCTTCGGATTCCGGCGTGCTGGATCCGCAGCCGGTCAGGACGACGGCAGCGGTCAGCGCGAATGCGCCGACTGCGATGTGCTTGCGCATGCGGTGTTCCTCTCTGTTGTGGCCGCCGACGCGCTTCGCTGAGCGAGTCGCATCGTCACGACCGGGGTGTGTGCGACGGGCGGGAGCCCGTGCGTATGGAGTTGTCAGTCGGTGGAGGTGCGGATCACGGCGACGCCGCCGGCGGGCACGGTGACGGTGCCGTCGACATCGGATCCCGTGACCAGGTCGGTGCCGGTGGCGGCGAACGTGGCCTCGTCGTCGTTGTGGTTGACGGCGACGAGATAGGTCGCGTCGTCCTTGCGTCGGGCGATCACCTCGAGGCCTTCGGTGTGGGATGCCGGGGTCACCGCGGCATCCGCGTACACGGAGCTCAGCAGGGCGCGCATGCCGGCGGCATCGAGGCGGGTGCTCACGTACCAGCCGAAGCCGTCGCCGTGCGCGTGCCGCGTGATCGCGGGGCCGTCCTGCCCTGGCCCGCCGGCGAGCGTCGCGACGACCTCGGCACCCTCGAGACGGATGTCCTCTTGCCAGACGTCGGCGCGGACCTCATCGTGGCCCGGCCAGGCGATGGCGTGGTTCGCACCTTCGCGCAGCGGCAGGAACTCCTCGACCGAAAGGCCGAGCGCCTCGCGCAGCCCGGGGGCGAAGCCGCCGATGTGCACGGCGTCGTTCTCGTCGACGACGCCGGAGAAGAACGAGACCAGCAGGGTCCCGCCACCGGACACGTAGCGCGCCAGGTTCTCGGCATCCGCAGCGCTCAGCATGTACTGGGCGGGGGCGACGACGAGCTTGTAGCCGGAGAGGTCGTGGCCGGGGAGGGCGAAGTCGACCGTGATCCCGTCGCGCCAGAGCTGCTCGTAGAAGTGCCGGACCTGGGCTGCATGCGTGACGTCCTCCGACGGGCGCCACTCCAGATCCTGCGCCCAGAACGACTCGAAGTCCCAGAGCACGGCGACCTCGGCCTGCACGACCGAACCCTGGACCTCTTCGATCCGCCGCAGCGTCGCGCCGAGGTCGACGACCTCGCGGAAGACGCGCGAGTCGGCGCCGGCGTGCGGGAGCATCGCGGAGTGGAACTTCTCGGCACCGGACCGGCCGGCGCGCCACTGGAAGAACAGGATGCCGTCGGCACCGCGCCCGACGTGCGTGAGGGAGTTGCGCTTCATCTCCCCCGGACGCTTGGCGATGTTGCGCGGCTGCCAGTTCACGGCGGAGGTGGAGTGCTCCATGAGGATCCAGGGCTTGTTGCCGCCCACCGAGCGGGTGAGGTCGGCCGCGATCGCGAGCCCGATGTGGGCGTCCTCGTCGGCTGCCCAGAGGTAGTGGTCGTCCGAGACGATGTCGACCTCCTGCGCCCAGGCCCAGAGGTCGGTCGTCCAGCTCTGGTTCGCCATGAAGTTCGTGGTGATCGGCTGGTCGGCGTGCTGGCGGATCGCGTCGCGCTCGAGGATGAAGCACGCGCGCAGCTGGTGATCGGTGAAGCGGGCGAAGTCCAGGCGCTGGGCCGGGTTCACGACGCTGGGGGCGATCGCCGGGGCGCCGATGTGCTCCCAGTCGGTGTAGTGCTGGCTCCAGAAGGCGGTGCCCCACGCGGCGTTGAGCTCGTGGAGGCTGCCGTACTTCTCCTGCAGCCAGAGTCGGAAGGCGGCGACGGATGCCGGCGAGTAGTCCTCCCCGACCGGAACGCCGTACTCGTTGTGGACGTGCCAGAGCACGACCGCAGGGTGCGTCGCGTAACGCGCCGCGATCGTGTCGGCGTAGCGGACGATCGCCTCGCGGTACGCCGGCGAGGAGTGCGAAGCCATACCGCGCGAGCCGAAGCCCATGACGCGGCCTTCGCGGTCGATGACGCGCGCGTCGGGGTGGTTCGCGAAGAACCAGGCCGGCGGGGACGCCGTCGGAGTGCCCAGGTCGACCGCGATGCCGTTGTCGTGCAGCAGATCGAGCAGCTCGTCGAGCCATTCGAAGTCGAAGACGCCCTCGGCCACTTCGATGAGCGCCCACGAGAAGATCCCGACGCTGACGAGGTTCACCCCGGCCTCGCGCATGAGGACGACGTCCTCGCGCCAGGTCTCACGGGACCACTGCTCGGGGTTGTAGTCGCCGCCGTAGGCGATCCCCTCGAGGGCGGGCCAGGCGTGGGGGGAGGTCATCGGCACTCCATCGGGTCGGTGCAGGTGGTGCAAGTGGAACTGGGACCGGTCTCAGCTCGGCTCAGGGGTTGAGGCCTGCGATGCGACTGGGACCGGTCTCAGTTCTACCTCACGGGTGCGTGCCGCGTCGCGCTCGATGCGGGAACCGTTACCCAACTGAGACCGGTCCCAGTGTCGGCTACGCGGATGTGCCGGAAGTGAGTAGAGTCGCTCCGATGAGTGATCTGACGGCGAAGCGGAAGCCGACGATCCGCGATGTGGCGGTGCAGGCCGGGGTTTCCCGCAGCACGGTCTCGCGCGTGATCAACGGAGGGCACTGGGTGTCCCCCGACGCGCGCGTCGCCGTCGAAGAGGCGATCGTCGCGACCGGCTACACCGCGAACCACCACGCGCGCAGCCTCGCGACGGGCCGCGCGGGGTCCATGGCGTTCCTGCTGACCGAGCCGCAGCAGCTGCTGTTCGACGATCCGACGTTCGCCCTGCTGCTGCGCGGAGCCGCCGAGGCTCTGGCCCAGCGCTCGATGACGCTCGTGCTGCTCGTGGCGGGCACCGCGGCCGAGCGCGAGAGCGTCGCGCACTTCATCCGCGCCGGCCACGTCGACGGAGTCATGCTGATCTCGTCGCACGAATCGGAGCCGCTGCTGGACGAACTCATCGACACCGGCATCCCGACCGTGTGCTGCGGCATCCCGCTCGGACACGAAGGCGAGCTGTCGACCGTATCGGTCGACGAGATCGGCTCGGCGCGGGCGATGGCGGCGCACCTGCGAGCGCAGGGGCACGAGCGGATCGGCATGATCGCGGGTCCTGACGACACCCCAGGCGGGCGGTATCGCCTCGTCGGGTTCCGCGATGAGCTCGGTTCGTCGTTCGACGCTTCGCTCGTCGAGGTCGGCGACTACTCGTTCGAGTCGGGGCAGGCCGCGATGACTCGGCTGCTCGAGCGCGGAGTGGATGCCGTGTTCGCCGCGAGCGACCGGATGGCCGCCGGCGCTGCGGCGGCGGTGCGCAAGGCCGGGCTGCGCGTGCCGGAGGATGTGGCCGTCGCGGGCTTCGACGACTCGGGCCTCGCCGCAACGCACGAGCCGCCGCTCACGACCATGCGCCAGCCGTGGGATCAGATCAGCGCGCAGATGGTGGGCGTGCTGCTGGACGTCATCGCCGGCGCCGAGCCGCGGTCGGTCATCCTGGACACCGAGCTCGTGGTGCGCGCGAGCGCCTGAGTGTTCGGTTCGCCCTGCGCCGACGCTGAGATCAGGACGATCGCCCCGGATCAGGACCTTACGGCCGTATTTCTCCTGATCTCAGGCGAACCTCCTGATGTTGGCGGGCCGTGCAGCGCCACCGGATGCCGAGGCTCGGCGTCTCAGCGGTTGCGGAGCGTCGGGCGCGCCGACGGACGCGATTGCTCGGGCGACAGCACCGCGAGGATGCGCACGAGCGTCGTCATCCAGAGCAGTCCGAGCCCGACCGCGATCACCTCGAGCACCGTGAGCGAGTAAAGACGGAACGGATCGCACAGAACGAACGCGATGACCAGCGACGCGCCGACCACGACCGTCGTGAACACCAGCGGCTTGGGCGGCCCTGGCATCACGATGGTCGTCACGACGGCGGCCGCGACGAACAGCGCCAGCGTCGCGAACGCCGCGATGTTGTGCGCCACGACGATGCGGTGGATCGGGAAGATCCCGACGCACGCCAGCGCGATACCGGCTCCGGCCCACAGCGCCACGACCCAGAGGATCTGCCGGAACGCGTCGTCGCCGCGGATGCGGTGCAGGTCGCGCCCGATGTACGCGCCGACGGTCGCGACGAGGAGGCCGGCGACGACGAGCGTCCCGTTGAACGCCCAGGATCCGGCGCCGATGCCGAGCTGGGAGAAGTTCAAGGCCCACCAGTCGGGGTCAGCAGCCGTCAGCATCGCGAACAGCGTGCCGATCACGAGATAGCTGAACAGCAAGCCGGCAAGGTCGCCGGTCTCCAGCCCGACCCCGGCGGCGAAGGCGAGCCGCCCGCCGACCGCCGCCGCGACCCCGGAGAGGAGCCCGCCGCCGATGGCCGGGAGCTCGAGCCCCTGTAGCCCCACGCCCAGGATCTCGCCGGCGAGCAGCACGCCCAGCGCGGTCACGCCGGCGAACGCGATCGTCAGCGCGACGGCCGAGACATCGGACACGATCGCCTGCCAGCGCGGCATCGGCTTGGTCTCGCCGCGACGATGCAGGAACGTGCTGAAAACGAAGGCCGCAGCGGCGACCAGGCCGGCGATGATCGCCACAGGGATGCCGACGGAACCGTCCCCCGCGATCGGACGCGGGTTCCCCCACAGCGCGATCGTGCCGACGACGGTTCCGACGAGGAAGCTGATGGCGGTGGCCCAGATCGCGCGGGTCTCCTGCAGCATCCGCTTCCCTTCGTCCATACGTCCATCGAACCACGGTGGGCCGACGTCGCCGGACGCGGCCCCCGTCCCCCGTTCGTCGAGCGCTTCACTCGCTCGTTGAGCGAGGACGGCGGAGCCGACCGAGACGAAACGCGTTCGCGGCTGAGAACCCGTTTCGACTCGCTCCGCTCGCTCAACGAACGGGGGGCGCTCGCTCAGCGAACGCGGGGGCGCTCGCTCAGCGAGCGATTGCCGCCGCCCGGGCAAACCTCGCCGCAAGGCGCTCGAACGCGGTGGCGAGCTCGGCACCCTCGATGATCTCGATGTCGACATCGAGTTGCACGATCCACAGCGCGAGCCGGTCAGGATCGTCCGCGCCCAACTCGGCACGGCACGTGACGTCGTCGACCGCCTCGATCTCGACGGGGATGGGAACGACCTTCGCCGCGAACTCCGCCGCTGACGCGTGCACGAGCAATCGCGCGCGGTACTTCCACGCCGCCCTGCTCACGCGCGCGACGACGAACCGGACGACGTCGTCCTCCGCGATCACGCGCGCTCGGAACGTCACGCCGGTCGGCGCGCGCGGCACCATGCGATCGACCCGGAAGACGCGCCAGTCGTCGCGATCGAGGTCCCACGCGAGCAGGTACCAGAACGGACCCCAGCTCACGAGCCGCTGAGGCTCGGTGTGGCGCCGCTCCTCGATGCCGCCGGGCTTGGTATATCCGAACCGCAGCCGTTCATGACCGCGGATCGCCGTGGCCACCGCGCCGAGCGCAGACAGGTCGAGGGGTGGCTCGATGCCGGGAACGGCACTCGTGGCCTCGCGCACCGCCGCGACCCGAGGACGCAGGCGCGAAGGCAGCACCTGCTCGAGCTTCGCGAGCGCGGTGAGTGCCGTCTCCTCGATGCCGCTGCGTCCGGTGGCGAGCGAACCCAGCCCGACCGCGACGGCGACCGCCTCTTCGTCATCGAGCAGCAGCGGTGGCATGGCAGACCCCGCAGCCAACCGGTATCCGCCCGCGACGCCAGGTCGCGCATCGACCGGATACCCGAGCGACCGCAGCTTTCCGACGTCGGCGCGCACGGTCCTCGTGCTCACCGAGAGCCGCTCGGCGAGCTCGACGCTCGTCCAGTCGCGCCGCACCTGCAGCAGCGACAGCAGCTCCAGCAGCCGTGCCGAGGTCTCCAACATGCATCCGATCATTCCACCGATTGCGGAAGCGAACCTGCCGCAATAGCCGAGAGCGTTGATCCCATGACACAGACCGACACCCTCACCCCCTTCCGCATCGACATCCCGCAGGCCGATCTCGACGATCTGCGCACCCGACTGGCGCACGCGCGCTGGCCGCTCCCTGTACCCGGTCGTGATGATCGAGAGGACTTCCGCCGCGGCATCCCGCTGCCCTATCTGACCGAACTCGCCGAGCACTGGCGCGACGGATTCGACTGGCGCGCGCAGGAGGCGCAACTCAACGCGCACGAGCAGTTCACGACCGTCGTCGACGGGCAGACGTTCCATGTCGTGCACGTGCGTTCCGCGAATCCTGCGGCCACACCGCTGCTCCTGGCCCACGGGTGGCCCGGCTCGTTCGTCGAGTACCAGGGCCTCATCCCGCTGCTGACCGACGACTTCCACCTCGTCATCCCGTCGCCGGCAGGCTTCGGGTTCTCCACTCCGCTGTCGGGGACCGGCTGGGAGCTCGCGCGGACGACGGATGCCTACGCCGAGATCATGACGCGCTTCGGATACGAGCGCTTCGCCGTTCACGGCAGTGACATCGGTTCGGGCATCGCCGGCCGCCTGGCCGGAGTCCACCCCGAGCGCGTGATCGGCACGCACGTCGCCGTCGACCGCGCCGTGCTCGGGCTCGTCGGCACCGTCTTCCCGGCGCCGGACGGGCTCTCCGACGACGAGACCGAGCAGCTCGCCGCCGTGCAGGCCGCGAGCGCGGAAGAGCGCGGATACCTCGAGATGCACAACCACCGACCGGACACGATCGGTCCGGCGCTGACCGATTCACCGGTCGCGCTGCTCGCGTGGATCGCCGAGAAGTTCAAGACCAGGACGGATGCCGGGTACCGGCCGCCCTCCGTCGATCGCGACCAGCTGCTCGCCGGCGTCAGCCTGTACTGGTTCACCCGCAGCGGCGCCTCCAGCGCGCAGTTCTACTACGAGGGCGAGCATGCCGAACTGGACTTCATGATGGCGCAGGTGCCGTCCGCGTGGGCGGCGTTCGACACGCACCCGCTCCTGCGCCGCACGATGGACCCGTGGGGAGCCGTCAACCGGTGGAGCGATTTCGCCGAGGGCGGTCACTTCCCCGCGATGGAGGAGCCGGCACTGCTCGCGGACGACATCCGCGCGTTCTTCCGCTCGCTCGCCTGAACGCATCTGCGGCAGAGAACCCGTTTCAACTCGCTCCGCTCGCTCAACGAACGAGAGGGGCAGCCCGCAGCGGCCCCCGCAGAACCTCAGCCGCGCATCGCGACGCCGCGGCGCCAGTACCCCATGAACGCGACCTGCGATCGATCGATCCCGAGGTCCTTCACGAGGTGGCGCCGCAGCGTCGTGACGACCCCGCTCTCGCCCGCGATCCAGAAGTAGCGGTCGGCGGAAGCGCCGGCGTTCTCGAAGTCCTCCCCGAGCCCCGAGTACACCGGCGTCTCCCACACGAGGTCCTCACCGTCGATGTCGGTGACGGTGATCTCCTCGGTGTCGTCATCCCCGAGGTAGTCCAGCACCGTCGGGATCAACCGCAGGCCGTGCTGAACGTTGCCGCGCGGCAGCCAGTGGATCTCCACCCCTTCCGGTGCGCCGATCTGGAGGATGTCTTCGCCAGCAGGGACCTCGATGAACGCGTGGCCGCGGAGGTCCCGTGGGGCGTCCTCGAGGATGCGGGCGATCGCCGGCGCGGCCGTCTCGTCCCCCGCGAGCAGCACAGAAGACGCGCCCCCCGGTGCGTATTCGATGCCGCCGCGGTCCTCACGGCCGCGCCGCGGTCCGATGAGGAAGAGCTCCTTGCCGACCGCGGCGGAGCTCGCCCACAGGGATGCCGGGCCGGTGAGCCCTGGTGCCAGGTGCAGCACGAAGTCGATGACGACCTCGGTCTCCCCGGCATCCGACACCCGCAGCTCCCTGATCGAGTAGGTGCGCATCGATCCGCGCTCGTCCTCTGGGACGGCCAGATACGACCCCCACCAGTCGTCGGTGTCGCGATCGATCGGAGGCAGGATGCCGGAGGCCGGCGGGAAGATCAGCTTGATGCGCGCGTCGTAGACGTCGCCGGGGGTGCCGAAGTCGGCGATCTCCTCACCGCCGAACGTGATCCGCACGAAGTTCGGCGACACCCGTTCGACCGAGCGCACCTCGGCGCGTCCGAGGACGTACGACGACTTGGCCTTGGTGGTGGTCTCAGCGGACATGGTGCCTCCCGATTGGTGTGACCATCGGCTTGCCTGAAACCGGGTCGGTGGTGATCTGATTGGCCATGCCGAACACGGACTCCACGAGGTCGCTGGTGACGACCTCGGTCGGAGTTCCGATGGCATGCACGCGTCCGCTCTTCATCGCGACGAGTTGGTCGGAGTAGCGGGCGGCGAGATTGAGGTCGTGCAGCACCATGACGATCGTGGTGCCGCGCGAGACGCTGAGGTCGGTGAGCAGGTCGAGCACCTCGACCTGGTGCGCGACGTCGAGGAACGTGGTCGGCTCGTCCAGCAGCAGGATGTCGGTCTCCTGCGCGAGTGCCATCGCGATCCAGACGCGCTGACGCTGACCGCCGGACAGCTCATCGACACTGCGGTCGGCGAGCTCCGCCGTCCCGGTGGCGGCGAGTGCATCGGCGACGGCCTCGTAGTCGCGGACGTTCCAGCGCGACAGCACCTTCTGATGCGGATGCCGTCCGCGGCCGACGAGGTCGGCGACCGCGATGCCCTCCGGAGCGACCGGCGACTGCGGCAGCAGCCCGAGGATGCGGGCGACCTCCTTGGTCGGGCGGGCGTGCACGGAGGTGCCGTCGAGCACCACCTGACCGGCGCTCGGCGCCAGCAGGCGCGCGAGCGAACGCAGCAGCGTCGACTTGCCGCATCCGTTGGCGCCGACGATCGTGGTGATCTTCCCTGGCGCGACGGACAGATCCAGCCCGTCGATGATGGTGCGGTCGCCGTAGCCGAGGGTGACGCCCTCGGCGCTCAGCTGGTGGGTCGCGGTCACAGCGAGGCCCCCTGTCGGTTCGTGCGGATGAGCAGGTAGATGAGGTACGGAGCCCCGAGGATGCCAGTGATCACGCCGACCGGATAGCGACCGGGCAGCAGGAACTGGCCGATCAGGTCGCCGCCCAGCACGAGCAGCGCTCCGATCAGTGCCGAGGGCAGCAGCAGGTTCGCGCCCGGTCCGGTGATGCGGGACGCGATGGGGCCCGCCATGAACGCCACGAACGCGATGGGTCCGGTGGCTGCAGTGGCGAACGCCAGCAGCGCGACGGCGCCGACGATGAAAAGCATCCGCGTGCCGGTCACCCGCACGCCGAGGCCTGCGGCCGAATCGTCGCCGAGCCTCAGCATCCCGAGCGACCGCGCCTGCGAGAACATCAGCGGCAGGATGACGAGGCTCGCGAGCGCGAGCGGCGTCACGCGCTCCCAGGAGGCGTTGTTCAGGCTGCCGGTCATCCACTGCATGGCCGTCTGGATGTCCCACTGCGCGGCACGCGACAGCAGGTACGAGATCACGCTCTGCAGCATGGCGGCGACACCGATGCCGATGAGGATCAGCCGGGTGCCGGCGAATCCGCCCTTGTTCGAGAGCAGATAGATCGCGAGCGCCGTGAGGAGCGCGCCGCCAAGCGCCATGGCCGAGACGACCGGGCCGTCCAGAGACAGCACGATGATGCCGATGACGGCTGCGACGCTCGCGCCTTCGGTGATGCCGATGATGTCCGGCGAGGCGAGCGGGTTGCGCAGCAGCGTCTGGAACGAGACTCCGGCGATGCCGAACGCGACTCCGGCGAGGATCGCCAGCGCCGTGCGGGGCAGCCGCAGCTCGCCGACCGTGAACGAGGCACCGGGGACGGTCTCGCCGAGCATGACGCGGATGATTTCGCTCGGGGTGTAGAACGTGTCGCCGAACATGAGGGCGACGGCGGTCAGGACGAAGACCGCGACGGCGAGCACGATCGACGCGGCCGCGTGGCGGCGTCGACGCGCACGGCGACCGGCGATGACCGCGGCGACGTCCGCCCGCGCGGAGGCGGGGGCGGGGGCCGGACGCTGAGCTGCGGTGTCCATGATGCTCACAGCTCGCGCACCTTCTGACGGCGGACGATCCAGATGAAGAACGGGGCGCCGACGAGCGCGGTGATGATCCCGACCTGGATCTCCTCGCCCGATGGGGCGATCACACGGCCGATGATGTCGCTGGCCAGCAGCAGCACTGCTCCGGCGATGGCCGAGAAGGGCAGCAGCCAGCGGTGGTCGGTGCCCAGCAGCATCCGGCAGAAGTGCGGGACGACGAGCCCGACGAAGCCGATGGGACCCGCGATGGCGGTCGCGGCTCCCGCGAGGATGACGGCCCCGAGCGCCGAGAGGAGCCGGGTGCGGAACACGTGCTCGCCGAGACCTGCGGCCATGTCGTCGCCGAGCGCGAGCGAATTCATGCCCCGGGCTGCCGCGAAGCAGATGAGCGCACCGACGGCGAGCACGGGTGCCGTGATCGCGATGCGCGGCCATTCGGCTCCGCCGACGCCGCCGATCTGCCAGGACTGGAACGACTGCAGCAGATCGACTCGGGGCAGCATGATGGCGCTGATCAGCGAGGCGAACGCCGCCGATGTGGCCGCCCCGGCGAGCGCGAGCTTGAGAGGGCTGGCACCTCCGCGGCCGAGCGAGCCGACCGTGTACACGAAGGTGGCGGCGACGGCCGCGCCGAAGATCGCGACGAACAGCGTGCCCGTCGCATCGGAGAGGCCGAGGAAGGCGATGCCGATCACGACCGCGAGCGAGGCGCCGGTGGTGACCCCGAGGATGCCGGGGTCGGCGATGGGATTGCGGGTGACCGCCTGCATGGTCGCGCCCGAGAGCGCGAGGGCCGCACCGACAAGGATCGCCAGCACCGTGCGCGGCATCCGCTTGATGACCGCCGCCTGGGCGATCGTGTCGTCCTGTCCGGCGAAGGCTGCCAGGACGTCGTCGATCGTCACGGCTTTGATGCCGAACGAGAGCGACAGGATGCTGAGCACGACGATGACGCCGAGCCCGGCCAGCAGCCAGAGCACGCCCACGACCACCGGACGCCGCAGATCGACGGCGCCCGGTGGTGAGGTGATGACTGCTGAGCTCACTCGGAGAGACTCACTCGGAAACGAGCGGTGCCTCGAGGATCGCGAAGTACTCTTCGATCCCCCACGGGATGGACAGCGGCGACGGGTTGGCGGATGCCGCGAGCGGCGTCGCGTCGCCGAGCACGGCGATGCGGCCTGCGGCGATGGCCGGGATCTTCGACAGCAGCGGGTCGGCCTGCAGCACCGGGATGATCGACTCGTCACCATACGAGACGAAGACGTCGACGTCGGCGAGCGCCTGGGCGTTCTCCGCGCTCGTCGTCAGGTAGAACTCGGTGCTGTCGGCGGTCTCCTCGACGATGGCCGGCAGCGGCAGCCCGTTCTCACGCAGGAAACCGGGGCGCGTGTCGGCCGCGGTGTAGTAGCCGATCTGACTGAAGTCGCTCGGGTCGATGTACGCGAACAGCAGCTTCGCGTCCTTGAGCGCGGGATGCGCCTCGAGCGCGGCATCCGTCTGCGCCTGCAGATCGGCGTTGAGCGTCTCGCCCTCTTCCGCCAGACCGAGCGCGGTCGAGTTCATCGTGACCATGTCCTCGACCGAGGTGCTCCAGGGGATGCCCGGCGGCGCCACGACGGGCGCGATCTTGGAGAGCGTGTCGTACTCCTCCTGCGTGAGGCCGGAGTACGAGGCGAGGATGACGTCCGGCTTCGTGTCGGCGACGGCCTCGTAGTCGATGCCATCCGTCTCGTCGAAGAGCACCGGCGTCTCGGCATCCAGCTCTTCGAGCTTGTCCTCGACCCAGGGCAGGATGCCGTCGCCGTCGTCGTCGCCCCAGGTGGCCTTGCTCATGCCGACCGGGACGATGCCGAGGGCGAGCGGCACCTCGTGGTTGGCCCACGCGACGGTGGCGACGCGCTCCGGCTTCTCCGCGATCGTGGTCTCGCCGTAGACGTGCTCGACGGTGACGGGGAAGGTGCCGTCGGATGCCGCGGCGGAGTCGGATCCGGCGTCGGTGCTGGTGGGGGCGGACGACGAGCAGGCGGCGAGGCCGACGGCCAGCACTGCCGCGGCGCCGAGGCCGAGAAGTCGGGAGGTGCGCACAGGAATCCCTTTCGGGTCGGGGTTCGGGGTCGGGCTTCACACGGGCGGATGCTTTGGTAAGCCTGCCCTAATCTAACAGAGAGTTAGGGTCGCCTCAGTTCGGGACGTCACAGAGCGCGCGGACTACCGTGGAACCATGCGGATGACGGCGGCGGTACGCAGCGCGAAGCGCGGTCCGCTGCTGCAGGTCGTGAAGTCCGCAGTCGCCACCATCTCCGCCTGGCTCATCGCCGGATGGCTGATCCCCGGGCCGTTGCCCGTCTTCGCCGCCATCGCGGCCCTGCTCGTCGTGCAGCCGAGCGTCAACCAGTCTCTGGCCAAGGCGCTCGAGCGGAGCATCGGCGTCATCGCCGGCGTGCTGATCGCGGTCGGGCTCAGCCTGCTGCTCGGGCCGCAGAGCTGGGTGGTACTGCTCGCGATCGTCGTCGCCATGCTCGTGGCGTGGTCGTTCCGCGCGACCCCGGGGACGGGCAACCAGGTCGCCATCTCGGCGATGCTCGTGCTCGCACTGGGGTCCGACAGCCCCGAATATGCGGTGGACCGGATCGTCGAGACGCTGATCGGCGTCGCGATCGGCATCGTCGTGAACGTGCTCATCGTCCCGCCGGTGCTGGTCGCGCCTGCGAGGCGCGATCTCGGCCTGCTCGGCGCGGAGCTCGCCGCGAGCCTTGACCGATTGGCCGAGAGCCTGCCGGTCGCTCGCACGCCGGCGCAGCTGCAGGAGCTCATGCTCCAGGCGCGCCTGCTGCGCCCCATGCAGGTGTCGGCCGAGGCATCCATCGCGGCCGGCGAGGAGTCGCTCACGCTCAACCCGCGGCGCTCGTCGCACCGCGATGAGCTGCGCGAGATGCGCGATCTGCTGACGCGGCTGTCGCCGATCGTGACGCAGGCGATCGGGATGACGAGAGCGTACTTCGATCACTACGACGACACACTGGGCGACGAGCCGACCGTTCACGCGATCGCCGAGCAGCTCCGACGCGCTGGGCACGACGTCCGACTCGCGGTGCAGATCGCGGACGTGGCTCCGGAGCCGGAGGCGCTGACCTCGGCCATCCCCGCGCTCACCGCGCCACTGGAAGTGGCGCCTCCGGCGTCGGCGCACTGGATCCTGATCGGATCGCTGCTGGAGGACCTCCGCCGCATCCGCGGGGAACTCGTCGGCGACGGCTAGTCAGTGCGATGACCGCTGCGGTCAACGCCGCTTGTCGTCGTACATGGCCTCGTCGGCGCGCTGGATCGCCCCTTCGACGGATTCGCCCTCCTCGACGAGCACGGCGCCCCACGACCACGGATGCGTGGCATACGAGCGCAGGCGACGCAGAACGGCCGAAGCCTGCTCGGCGTCCGTCTCGGGGAGCACCATGGCGAACTCGTCCCCGCCCAGTCGGCCGACGATGTCAGTCGTGCGCGACAGCGACATCCACTGCGCCGTCAGCATCCTGAGCACGTCATCGCCCGCCGCATGGCCGGCTTCGTCGTTCACCTCTTTGAACTTGTCGAGATCGAGCACCGCGATCGCGACGGGTCGCGAATGCCGGGCGGCGCGACGGAGCTCCATCTGCGCCTTCGCCAGGAAACCGCGCCGATTGAGCACACCGGTCAGCTCGTCGGTGTTCGATTCGAGACGAATTCGGTGGCGGACGTAGAGTCCGGCTTCCAGGCACAGCCACGTGAAGCACGCCGCCCCGATGAGGTTCGCCGGCCCGATCGGCCCCGGAGCGCCGCCGACCTCGCCGGTGAAGGGCCCGGACACGGCCGCGGTTCCGACGACGAGGAGGATCGCGAGCTCGCCGATCCGAGCGATGCGGGCTCCGTAGAACCAGGAGAAGTACATCGCCATGATCGGGAGCTCCTGCAGCGCCGCGATCGCGTTCTGACGTTCGTCTGAGAAACCGAGATAATAGACCGACACGACCGCATGCGCACCGACGAGTCCCAATCCCAGCCAGGTCGGCAGTTCGACCCCACCGAAGACGACGGCTCCGGTGACGGCGAGTCCGGCGACGAGGATGCCGATCGACAGCCCTACCTCGAACACCGTGAGATCCGTCTCGAAGAGCTCGAGGGCGCCGAGCAACGAGAAGAGCAACGTCAAACCGGCAGTGACCACCGAGTAGATCGACGTGCGTTCACGGGCGTGCCTCAGCCAGCCCGTCCGCAGCCAGCGCAGCTCCTCGGCATCCGAGGCTTTGATCCCCTGTACGACCATGATGGCGTCCTTTCACAGGACCCTCCCCAGAGCCCTCCCCGCCTCTAGAATACGGCTTTTCCGGGGGGCTACACTGAACCGTGACCAGACCGCTGTCCCTCCAGGATGATCCGAGCGCGCAGATCGTCTTCCAGCCCATCGTCGACCTCGAGGCCTGGTCGGTCGTCGGGTTCGAGGCACTGGCCCGATTCAACGATGGCACGGCGCCCCTGGTGCGGCTGGCGGATGCCGAGGCCGCCGGGCGCCGCGAGTGGCTGGAACTGCATCTCATCGAACTCGCGGTCGCCGAGGCCGCACCGTTGCCGACCGGCCTTTTCATCACGATGAACGCCTCGGGGACGACGATGCTGCATGAACAGCTGCCGTCCCTGCTCGCCGCTGCTGACCGTCCGTGGGGCATGGAGCTGTTCGAGGGCGAGACGCCGGCCGATCTCCGGGTGATCCGCGCGCTCATGACGCGTCTCGGCGGGCAGCTGCTCGTCGATGACGCAGGCGCGGCCCAGGCGGACGAGGCCCGGATCGCCACGCTGCGACCCGACGTCGTGAAGATCGATCGTGCCCTGTTCTGGGAGCTGCGCTCGGATCAGGGTGCCCGCGAACGGCTGCGCCCTCTCGTCGCCGCGGCGAGGGATGCGCAGGCCAGTCTGCTCGTGGAGGGCGTATCGGAGCCTGATCACGTCGATCTCGCCCGTGAGATCGGGGCGGATCTCGCCCAGGGCTTCCACCTCGGCATGCCCGTGCCGGCGGTCGAGATGGCTGATGCGCTGAGCGCGCTACGCCGGAGCGTCGGGGTGGATGCTGCGGGTCTCTGACCTCCGGCTCGCACCACCACGGCTGCGGCGTCGCACCTTCGGCAGCACCTTGATGATTCCGAGCACGACGTAGATCACGGTGTTGATCGCGACGAACGTCGCGAAGACGCTGAACCAGTCGGTGTAAAGGACGGACTCTGGAAGCAGGAATCCGGTGCGCACGGCGTCCATCGCCGAAGTGATCATGCCGTCGCTCCCCTCGCCGAACTGTGGTCCACGTGCTTCCACGTCGCCCTGCGCCCGAACGCGATCTCGAACACGCCCTTCAGGAAGGCGAGGTTGAGGAAGCAGTCGTAGACCAGCTCGGGGAACACCAGAGCCGCGATGATGCGGGCGCGCCATCCGCCCCGCCACACCGTGATGACCCGCTCGATCGCGAACAGCACGCCGACCCCGAGCCAGAACGGGAACCACACCCAGGTATCCATCGCCACGATCATGAGCAGAAGGAGAGCGAAGTAGGAGAACAGTGCGAGCACGCCGTATCCGATGCCGATCTGCTGAGCCCAGTAGCGCAGAGTCTGCGGCGTGACGCCGTACGCTCCGAGGTTCTCGAGCGCTCCGCGCTGCCACCGCAGACGCTGAGCCCAGAGCATCCGCCAGGTCGGCATCAGCTCGGTGACGACGCTGCACTCGCGCGGCGATATCGTCAGCCCGCCCAGCGACTTGATCGCGATCGTGAGCTCGTTGTCCTCCGTGAGTGCGAAGGTGTCGTAGACGTCGCCTTCTCTCCCGGGCAGCTGCGTGCCGCGCGCCTGAGCCACAGCGCGCAGTGCCGCAGCGCGGAAGACCGAAGCGGTGCCGGTGAGCACGAAGACGCGCCCTTCACGACGCTGGATCTCCCGCTGGTATCGGAAGTACTCGTTGCGCTGGAACTGTCCGAGCAGGCCGTGTCCCTGCTCGCCCGCGAAGAGCCCGCCGACCGCCATCAGGGCGCGGTCATCCGTGAATCGTCGGATCGCCTCGGAGAGGTATCCGGCGCCGATCTGACTGTCGGCATCCATGACCATGACCGTGTCGTTGTCCCCGAGGACAGGAAGCAGATCGGCGAGCGCCTGGTTCAGCGCACCGCCCTTCTTATGCGTGTTGCCGACGGTCTCGAAGACGTCGGCGCCGTGCTCGCGCGCGACCAGGACCGTCCCGTCGGTGCAGTTGTCGGCGACCACGATCACCCGCGTGGGCGGCGTGGTCTGCTGCTGCAGGGAGCGCAGCGTCTCGGGAAGAGACGCCTCCTCGTTATGCGCAGGGATGAGGACTGTCACCGTCACGTCCCCCGCGAACACGCCGCGGGTCCGGTCCATCACCGTTCGCGGAGCGAGTGTCAGCCTGGTCACCTCGACGCCCGCGCGGCGGTACCGGCTCGCCACGACCCGTTCGCTCACCACGACGAACAGGACGAGCAGCAGCGCGATGCCGAGCGCCGTCGCGAGCACTGCGAGGTTCGGCAGTTCGGTGCTGTACATCACCTGCCACACCCCCGCGAGCGTGACATGCGCCGGATCCCACAGCGTAGGCGGATCGGTCACCGCGATCCCCCACCACAGCAATCCGGCGGCGAGCAGCACGATGACGATCACGGCGAGCCCGACGGTTCGCTGGAAGATCCTGTTCACAAGCGCCCCCTCCGACGTCTGTTCCCTGCTCACACCCTGCCATACTCAGCGCGGTGGTTCGGATCGTGCGCCCCCGCGTGCTCGGCCGTACGCTGGACGCATGACCACGCTGGACCAGGCGCTGGCGGATCTCGCCGCCCTCGACGACCCGAAGATGCGCGCAGCGAACGAGAAGCGCGGCGACGACCACGGGATCAATCTGTCGCAGATGCGTGCGCTTGCGAAGAAGATCAAGACCGACCACGGCCTCGCCCGTGAGCTCTGGGCTACGGGTGAGACGGCGCCGCGGCTGCTGTCGATGCTTATCTGCAAAGTGAAGGACTTCTCGGCCGACGAACTCGACACGATGGTCCGCGAGACCGAGGTTCCGAAGGTCAACGACTGGTTCGTGAACTACCTCGCGAAGAAGTCGCCGCACGCCGAGGAGCTGCGGCTGCGCTGGTTCGAGGATGCCGATCCGACCGTCTCGGCGGCCGCCTGGTCGCTGACGAGCGTACGCGTCGCGAAGAACCCGGACGGGCTGAATCTCGAGTATCTGCTCGATGTCATCGAGCGCGACATGAGGGACGCCCCGACCCGCCTGCAGTGGGCGATGAACGAGACGCTCGCGCAGATCGGGATCTTCCACCCAGACCTGCGGGACCGCGCCCTGGCCATCGGCGAACGACTGCAGGTGCTGGCGGATTATCCGACCGCACCGGGGTGCACATCGCCGTTCGCACCGATCTGGATCACCGAGATCGTGCGTCGTCGCGAGGGCTGAGCGCCCCGGTCACACCGGCGTGCCACCCGGGCGTCGCTCGGGATCCGTGGTCGTCTGAGCGCCGTCCCATCCGAGGCCCTGAGTGCCCTGCTGTCCGATCAGGGTCTGCAGGTCTGCGTGGATGGCGTCCAGGCGGTCGCAGATCGCCTGTCCGTCGGTCGTTGCGGCTGGGGTGAAGGTGTCGTTGGTGGTCATGAGGCGACTCTCCGCCGGGCGCGACGCGAGGCACAGACCGTTGAACTGCGCGCGGGACCGTGATACCCATGCCGTTCGGATCGCATCGCCGTAGGCTGGCGAAATGAGTACGCACATCGCCGCGACCCCAGGGCAGATCGCCCCCATCGTCCTCTTCCCCGGGGACCCGCTCCGCGCGAAGTGGATCGCGGAGACCTTCCTGGACGGTGCGGAGCTGTACTCCGAGACCCGAGGGATGCTGGGATTCACCGGCGCCTGGCAAGGGCACCGCGTCTCTGTGCAGGGGTCCGGCATGGGCCAGCCGTCGATGTCGATCTACGCCAACGAACTGTTCACGGAGTACGGCGTGCAGACGATCGTGCGCGTGGGATCGTGCGGCGGGCTCACGGAGAAGGTCGGGATGCGCGACATCATCATCGCGAGCGGCGCCTGCACCGACTCGGGGATCAATCGCGTGCGGTTCCATGGGCAGGATTACGCGCCGGTCGCCGATTTCCCTCTGCTGCGCGCCGCCGTCGAGGCCGCTGAATCAGAGCCTCTCGACGTCGCCGTGCACGTCGGCCTGCTGTTCTCCAGCGATCAGTTCTACAGCACACGTCCCGAGCTCACCGAGTCCCTCGTGCAGCACGGCGCCCTCGGCGTCGAGATGGAGACCAGCGCGCTCTACACGCTCGCCGCCTATCACGATCGGCGGGCGTTGAGCATCTGCACCGTCTCAGACCACCTCGTCACCGGCGAGGAGACATCGGCGCACGAGCGGGAGCAGACCTTCGGCGACATGGTCCGGATCGCCCTGCGAGCGGCGACGGCCTGACGAGGAGCCCGCGTAAGGGATGATCGAAGGACCATGCCTGCGCTCCTGAACCCCTCCCTCGTGCCGGACGGCTCCGATCCGGATGCCGTGTACCTGGCGTTCGTCGAATGGGCGGAGTCCACCGGCATCACTCTCTACCCCGCGCAAGACGAGGCGCTCATCGAGATCGTCTCGGGCAACAACCTGATCCTGTCGACGCCGACCGGTACCGGGAAGTCGCTCGTCGCGATCGGTGCGCACTTCGCCGCTCTCGTCGACGGACGCCGCACGTACTACACCGCGCCGATCAAGGCGCTCGTGAGCGAGAAGTTCTTCTCCCTCGTCGACATCTTCGGTCCCGACAACGTCGGCATGGTCACCGGCGACTCCGCGGTGAATGCGGACGCGCCGATCATCTGCTGCACGGCCGAGATCCTCGCGAATCTCGCTCTGCGCCAGGGCACGTCCGCAGATGTGGGCCAGGTCGTGATGGACGAGTTCCACTTCTACGGCGACCCCGACCGCGGGTGGGCCTGGCAGGTGCCGCTGCTCGAGCTGCCGCAGGCGCAGTTCATCCTCATGTCGGCGACGCTCGGCGATGTGACTTCGCTCGCGGAGGATCTGACCCGCCGCACCTCGCGCGAGACCGCGAGGGTCACGGGCGTCGAGCGCCCCGTGCCGCTGCACTACTACTACGAGACGACGCCGATCCACGAGACCGTCGAAGAGCTGCTGTCGACCGGCCAGGCGCCGATCTATGTCGTGCACTTCTCGCAGGCGGCCGCCATGGAGCGGGCGCAGGCGCTGTCGAGCACCAAGATCGCGACCCGCGAGCAGCGCGACGAGATCGCCGAACTCATCGGCGAGTTCCGATTCACGACCTCGTTCGGAAAGACCCTGTCCCGGTTCCTGCGGGCCGGCATCGGCGTGCATCACGCCGGCATGCTGCCGAAGTACCGCCGCCTCGTCGAGCAGCTCGCGCAGCGGGGATTACTGCGGGTCATCTGCGGAACAGACACACTAGGCGTCGGCATCAACGTCCCGATCCGCACCGTGCTGCTCACGGCGCTGACGAAGTTCGACGGCACGCGCATGCGTCAGCTCAATGCCCGCGAGTTCCATCAGATCGCGGGCCGAGCGGGACGCGCGGGCTTCGACACCGCAGGCACCGTGGTCGCCCAGGCACCAGAGCACGAGTCCGAGAACGTCGCGGCCGTCAAGAAGGCCGGCGACGACCCGAAGAAGAAGCGCAAGATCGTCCGCAAGAAGGCACCGGACGGCTTCGTGTCGTGGGGCGAGCCGTCGTTCCTCAAGCTCGTCGCCGCCGAGCCCGAGACCCTGACCTCGCACATGCAGATCACCAGCGCCATGATGCTCAACGTCATCGGCCGCGGCGGAGACGTGTTCGCGAACATGCGCTCGCTCATCTTCGACAACCACGAGCCGCGCGCCACGCAGCGCGCGCTGGCGATCCGCGCGCTCGGGATCTACCGGACGCTGCGGGAGTCCGGCATCGTCGAGGACGATGCAGACGGCATCCGCCTGACCGTCGACCTCCAGCCGAACTTCGCACTCAACCAGCCGCTGTCGCCGTTCGCCCTCGCCGCGTTCGAACTGCTCGACCCCGAAGCTGCGACGTTCGCCCTCGACATGGTCTCGATCGTCGAGTCCACGCTGGACGACCCCCGTGCGATCCTCAGCCAGCAGGAGTTCCTCGCCCGCGGCGAGGCCGTCGCCGCCATGAAAGCCGAGGGCATCGAATACGACGAGCGCATGGAGCTGCTCGAGCAGATCACCTATCCGAAGCCGCTCGAGGAGCTTCTGGACGCCGCATTCGAGACGTTCAGCGCCGCGCAGCCGTGGATCCGCGACTTCGAGCTGCGGCCGAAGTCCGTCGTCCGGGACATGTACGAGCGGGCCATGTCGTTCGGGGAATACGTCGCCCAGTACAAGATCTCCCGCTCCGAGGGCGTCGTCCTGCGGTATCTGTCCGACGCGTATCGCGCCGCATCCCAGACGATCCCCGAGGACCTCAAGACCGAGGATCTGCGCGATCTCATCGAGTGGCTCGGCGAGCTCGTGCGACAGGTCGACTCGAGCCTGCTCGACGAGTGGGAGGAGCTGCGCGCCGGCACCGACAACGGCATCGTGGACCTGCATCGACCCGATGAGGAGCCGATCGTCCCGCCGGCGCCCAAGCGGTTGACCTCGAACGTGCGCGCGTTCCGCATCCTCGTGCGCAACGAGATGTTCCGCCGGGTCCAGCTGGCGGCGCGCGAGGACGTGGATGCTCTCGCCGAACTGGATCAGGACCTCGGCGCCGCCGCGTGGGATGCCGCCCTCGACGGCTATTTCGCCGAGCACGATGAGATCCTCACCGGCGGCGACGCCCGCAGCTCGAAGCTGCTGCTCATCTCCGAGGGACGCGCCGAGTGGACCGTCCGTCAGATCCTCGACGACCCCGCAGGCGATCACGACTGGGGCATCGCCGCGACGATCGACCTCGCCGCCTCGGATGAGGCCGGCGAGGCCGTCGTCCGCGTGACGGCGGTCGACCGGCTGTAGCTCCCGGGTTCTGGGCAAGGCGGGGCCTGCACGCGCGGTACAGCCGCACGACGCGGGAACACCTGCACGACCGAATGCCGGAAATCGTCGTGCATCCGTTCCCGGATCGTGCAGGTGTCCCGGACCGACCCGCCCGGAACGGACCTAATGCGGTCAGCCCGCGGCAGCGGCGACGGGCGCCTGCAGCAGCCGGACGAGCACCGAGGTGCTGTCGGCGGCATGGCCGGCATCCATCCCCTTCCGGAACACGGCGGCGACCGCGGCCGGCAGAGTGGTGTCGACGCCCGAGTCCGCGTTCGTGTGCAGCACGTGCTCGACGCTGGCCATGCCCATGGCGAGACGATCGACGTCACCGGAGTGCTGTCCGGCCTCGATCCGCTCGGCGTAGAAGGAGAAGAACCCCGGCAGCGAGCCGGCGGTCTCGGCCGCGTGCTGCACGATGTCGGACGCGGTCATGCCGTTGGCCTCGGCGAGCGCGATCGCCTGCCAGTAGCCGGCCATGGCAGTCCAGAACATGACCATGCCGATCTGGTACATCAGGGCGGCGAGTCCAGGGTCGTCGCCGCGGTAGTCGGTGCGGCCGGTGATGACTTCGAGGTCGGAGCGATGCCGATCGAACACCTCGCGCGGCCCGCTGTAGAACGTGGAGGACTCCGGCTTGCCGATCTCGTACGGCGGCACTGTCACCCCTCCCGTCAACTGGACGGCGCCCCGCTCCTGCGCCCACGCCGCGGCGGCACGGGCCTTCTCCGGAGTGTCCGAGCTGAGATTCACCAGGGTCCGACCGGCGAGAGCGTCCTCTGCCGGTGCGAGCGCGGCATACATCGCGTCGTAGTCGGTGAGGCTGAGGATGACGAGCTCGTTGGCTGCGACGGCCTCTGCGACATCGGGCGCGAGCACTGCCCCGCGCTCGACCAGGGCCTTCGCGCGCGACGGTGTTCGGTTCCACACGGTGACCTCGTAGCCGCGCCCGAGGAAGGCGCTTGCCATGGCCTGTCCCATGGGCCCGAGTCCGATGACGGTGACGGATGGCGTGCTGTTCATTGGACATTCCCTTTCTAGAACGATCGCTCTAATCGCGCGATGCAGACACCGTAGCACGCTCTAGAACGAACGCTCTACCCAATCCTCGGATAGGGTGCTGTCATGCAGACCAGCACCAGGGATCGGATCGTCGTCGCCGCGTCGCGCCTCATCCAGCGGCAGGGTTACGTTGGCACCGGCATCAAGCAGATCGCCCAGGAGGCGTCCGCGACGCTGGGCTCGGTGTACCACTTCTTCCCCGGCGGCAAGGAGGCCGTCGGCGTCGCCGCGCTCGGCCACGGTGCCGAAGAGTTCACCACGCTGCTCCGCGCGGCTCTGGCCAGTGAAGACGACCCAGCGGATGCCGTGATGGCTGCGGCCCAACAGCTCGCCGCGGCCCTCAGCGCATCCGGCTGGACCGACGGATGCCCCGTCACCGCGGCGGCGCTCGAGACGCTCGGCGGCGACTCCGGTATCCAGCAGGCGTGCGCCGAAGCCTTCACGACCTGGGAGCAGATCGTGCACGACAAGCTGGTGGACGGCGGGCTCCCGGCCGACGACGCCCGCGAACTGGCGGCCACCGTGATCTCGACCCTGGAGGGCGCGGAGGTCACGGCGCAGGTCCGTCGCAGCGAGCAGCCGCTGCTGGCGGCGGGCCGCCAGCTCGCCCGGCTCGTCCGCTCGTACGACGTGACCTGAGCGTCACCGTTCAGACGGCGGAGCCCACCCGCACGCCCGGAACCCGCGCGCCGGCCACGAGGCGCCCCACCAGTTCCTCGTAGCCGACGCCGGCTGCCGCGAACATCCGCGGCACCTGGGATGCCGCCGTCATCCCGGGCATCGTGTTCACCTCGTTCAGCACGGGGCCGTCCGGTGTGAGGAAGAAGTCGATCCGCGCGACGCCCGAGCAGCCGAGCGCGTCGAACATGGCGAGCGCCGCCTGGACCAGGGCGGCATGTTCGGCGGCATCCAGAACCGCCGGCACCGAGAACTCCGCCGAACCGTCGTACTTCGTCTCGGTGTCGAACAGCCCGCTCGTCCGGATCTCGAGCGGTGGAGCGGCCCAGCGCGTCCCGTCGGCCTCGCGCAGGACGGCGACATCGATCTCGCGACCCCGTACGACCTCTTCGACGAGGATCCGGCGGTCGAACTCGGCGGCGGCGTCCAGCGCATGACGCAGCTCACCGCCATCCGAGACGAGCGAGACCCCGAAGCTCGAGCCGGCCGACACCGGCTTGACGACGACCGGCCCGTCGTACTCCTCATCCCCGATGTCGGATGCCGAGATGAGCCGCCCCCGCGCCACTCTGATGCCCATCGCCTCGGCGACCAATTTCGTCATCCACTTGTCCATGCCGATCGCGCCCGCTCCGAGTCCTGACCCCACGACCGGTATGTGCGCGAGCGCGCACAGCGCGGCGAGCGCGCCGTCCTCCCCGAGCGTTCCATGCACGGCGGGGAACACGGCATCCGCTCGCCCGATGAGGGCGACTGCTGCGGCCAGGGAGTCGGCCACCCCCAGTCCGAGCGGACCGGACTCCGAGCACCAGATGCCGTCCCGCCCGATCGTGAGGGCGTCCACCGCCCACCCGCGCGCGCGCAGAGCCCGCGCGACACCGGACGCCGACGCGATCGACACGTCGTGCTCCGCATTCTCTCCCCCGCCGATGACGACGACATGCTGTTTCATCCGATGCTCCTTCTGATGCGCGTCCCGATACCGGTGACGATGGTGTGCGGGATCGTTCCCGCCCAGTGGGCCCACTCCTGGATCGTGGGTGCCGCGGTGCCGGCTGGTCCGAACACGGTCGCCGTGGCGCCGCGCGCGGCCTGGACGGCACCGGTGTCGATGACGATCTGATCCATCGACACGCGTCCGACGATCGGATACCGCGCCCCGCCGATCTCGACGCACGCCCCAGGTGCCAGCTCGCGAGGGATGCCGTCGGCGTACCCGACCCCGACGATGCTGAGATGCGTGTCGACGCGCGCGACGAAATCGTGTCCGTACCCGACGGCAGTCCCCGCCGTGGCGCTGGTGGTGTGCACGACCGGCGCCGTGAACGTCCCGGCCCCCGTCAGCTCGACGGTGTCGGACGGGTCGATGCCGACCAGCCCAGCGCCGACCCTGACGAGATCGAAGTGCGTCGACGGGTCGGTGAGCGCGCCGGCCGTGGCCGCGAGGTGCACCCTGAGCGGTCCGAACCCGGCGCGCAGCACGGCATCGCGCGCCTGCCGCATGCGAAGCACCGCCGGGGCGTTCGCCGCCTGGTCCGCACGGTCGGCCAGTGGCAGATGCCCCATGACGCCGACGACGTCGATGCGCCCCCGCGCTCTGCCGTCCCGTGCGACGCGCAGCAGGTCAGCCCATTCGGACAGCGGGCTGCCACCGCGCGCCATGCCGGTGTCCATCTGCAGGTGCACGCGGAGCGGCCGGTCCGCGTCGGCGATCAGCTGCCGCAGCTCGTCGACCGAGCCGACCGCCACGTCGACCCGCAGATCGGCGGCGAGCTCGGCATCCACTCCGGCCGGGTTCAACCAGGAGAGTATCGGCTGGTCCAGCCCGGCCTCCCGCAGCGCGATCGCCTCGGCGACATCCGTGATGCCCAGCCAGGTGGCTCCGGCGGCGACGGTGGCCTGCGCCACCGCGACGGCGCCGTGACCGTATCCGTCCGCCTTGACGACCGCCATGATGACGCTCGCCGTCGCGGCGCGCACCACCGCGATGTTCGCCGCCACCGCCGCCCTGTCGGTCCGCAGCGTCGGCGGGCGCATCCGGGACGGAGGCACGGGTGCCGGGGTCGTGCGCGCGGGTACGGATGCACGACCCTGGAACGGATGCACGGCGCCACGCCCCGCATCGGTCGTGCGGCCGTATCCCGGTCGTGCAACCGTGTCGCCCTGTGGCGCGGCATCCGCGTGAAACGGGATGCCGTGCTGCACGAGATTCATGACTGCATCCGCGGGTCGTCGGTGGGGTCGGCGTACATCTGCGGGCAGCCGTGCATCTCGGCATCCGGTCGCAGTTCGTAGTGCCAGCGCTCGTTCGCATAGATCTGACAGAGGCCGAAGCGGTCCCCGTGCTGCGCGAGCCAGTCCAGCGCGGTGTCCGGTCCGAGGTCGACGGCATCGCCGGTGACGTGCGCCGACGTCGTCGGGGTCGCAACCCAGCGGGCGGCCTCCTCCTCGGAGCCGTACTCGGCGGTCGCGTCGTCGAGCAGCCGCTGCTGGTACGCAGGTGCGCGCCAACCGCTGTTCACCCGGAACTCGACACCGTCCCGCTCGGCGCGCTCGGCAGCCGCTCGGAGTGCATCCAGAAGGTCGGGGTTCAGGTTCGCGACAGCGGGCGACGAGTCGTCGAAGACGGTGGGTCGCTCGTTCTCCGGGATGAATCCGTCGGCGGCCGTCGGCTGATAGGCCGCTCCGACGATCGGCGCCCCGGTCGGCACGGTCACCGTGCCGTTCGCCGCCGGAATCGCCTGCAGCACCGCGACGGTCGCGGCAGCGGCGACGGCGAGGGTTCCGACCAGGGCGAGAGCGCGTCGATGGCGAGCACGCCGGGATGCAGTGGGGTGTTTCATGTTCTCCAGTGAACGCACCGACGTGTTGCAATGGCGTATGCGGATTCTCATATGCTCCCGATATGCGCGCCTGCGTAGGATGCAGAAATGCGCGTGCTGATCGTCGAGGACGAGCCCTATCTCGCGGAAGCCGTCCGAGACGGTCTCCGCCTCGAGGCGATCGCGGCCGACATCGCCGGCGACGGCGACACCGCGCTCGAGCTGCTGAGCATCAACGCCTACGACATCGCCGTGCTCGACCGCGACATCCCCGGCCCGTCGGGCGACGACGTGGCGCGGTGGATCGTGGCCTCCGGCAGCGGGATGCCGATCCTCATGCTGACGGCCGCGGATCGCCTGGACGACAAGGCCTCAGGGTTCGAACTCGGTGCCGACGACTATCTGACCAAGCCCTTCGAGCTGCGCGAGCTGATCCTGCGGCTGCGCGCCCTGGATCGCCGCCGTGCGCACGTCCGACCGCCCGTGCTCGAGCTCGAGGGTCTGCGGCTCGACCCGTTCCGGCGCGAGGTGTTCCGCGACGAGCGCTACGTGTCGCTGACCCGGAAGCAGTTCGCGGTCCTCGAGGTGCTCGTCGGCGCTGGCGGTGGCGTCGTGAGCGCCGAGGAGCTGCTCGAACGCGCGTGGGATGAGAATGCCGACCCGTTCACGAACGCCGTCCGCATCACGGTCTCGTCGCTGCGCAAGCGCCTGGGCGAGCCGCAGCTGATCATCACGGTTCCCGGTGTCGGTTACCGGATCGGGACGGATGCCGATGACTAGACCGCGCGGCATGAGCGCCCGCCTCAAGCTCACCCTCAGCTATGCCGCCGTCGTCGTCGCATCCGGGGTGCTGCTGCTCGCCGCCGTCGCCGTATTCCTGTTGCGGTATGTACCGGATGCCGTCGACTTCTTCCCCAATCGCGGCGACCTCACCAGGGCGTTCATCCCCTCGGCCGTCTTCGTGATGCTCGTGCTGCTCGCGATCGGACTGGGCGGAGGATGGGTCCTCGCCGGCCGGATGCTGGCACCCCTGGACCGGATCGGCGCCGTCGCCCGCGCGGTCGCGCAGGGCTCGCTGTCGCAACGAGTCGCATTGGAGGGCCCCGGAGACGAGTTCCGCGACCTCGCCGACGTGTTCGACTCGATGCTCGATCGGCTCGAAGCAGACGTCGCCGAGCAGCAGCGCTTCGCCGCGAACGCCTCGCACGAGCTGCGGACGCCGCTGGCGATCTCGCAGACGATGCTCGAGGTCGCCCGCACCGACCCCGACCGGGACGTGGACGCCCTGATCGATCGACTGCACCAGGTCAATTCCCGCGCCATCGAGCTGACCGAGGCGCTGCTGGTGCTCAGTCGTGCCGAGCGCCGGGCCTTCGCCAGGGAGGGCGTCGAGCTGTCGCTGCTCTCCGAGGAGGCGGTCGAGACGCTCGCGCCGCTGGCCGATCGGCACGGGGTCACGATCGACGTCGGCGGGGATGCCGGGACTGTGATCGGATCGCCCGCCCTGCTGCAGCAGCTCGTGACGAACCTCGTCCACAACGCGATCGTGCACAACGTTCCCGCCGGCGGGATGGTGGCGGCTCGCACGCACGCACGTCCCGGCGCGATGGCGCTCGTCATCGAGAACACCGGGCCGCCGCTGCAGCCGGACGTGATCGCCACCCTGACCGAGCCGTTCCAGCGCGGTGCGGAGCGCGCCAGGACGGAGGATCATGTCGGCGTCGGTCTCGGACTCGCCATCGCCCGCCGGATCGCCGAGGCGCACGACGGCGAACTCGTCCTGACGCCGCGCGAAGGCGGCGGGCTCATCGTCACGGTCTGGCTGCCGCAGACTCTGTAGCAGCGGCGGGGCGGCGGCACGGGCGGGGAGTGCGTCGGCGGCGCGGCGGCGGGAACGGATGCCGGGAGAAATCCCGGATGTCCGGCGACACGCGGGGAATCGCCCTGACATTCGGGAAATCTCCCGACATCCGTCCCTCAGGTCAGGCCGCGGTGCCGCGCTTGGCCGCGATCTCGCGACCGTACGTGCGGGCCGAGTGCTCGGCGGCCTGCTTCAGCTCCTGAGCGGCGTCAGCGAAGGCATCCATCGCGGGGTTCACGCCCACCAGCGTGAACGGACGCTGCACGACGCGCAGGTCGAGGCCCCAGACGTCCTCGAGAACGCGACGGAGCCATCCGGTCGAGTGGTCCCAGCCCTCCTTGGGCGTACCGGGCGCGTAGTTGCCGCCGAGAACGGTGACGAGAGTCGCGGGCTTGCCGTTCAGCGCGGTGCCGGTCGGGTCGATGCGCGGGTCCGTGTAGGCCAGGTCGAACCAGGTCTTGAAGTGCTGCGAGACGCCGTAGTTGTACAGCGGCACGGCGAACAGCAGCGCGTCTGCGCCGATGAGCTCGTCGGCGAACGTGGTCGCCAGGTCGCGGGCGGCGTTCTGCGCCGGGGTGCGCTGGGCCGCCTCGACGAATCCGCCGGTGACGGCGTCGGCCCAGGCGGTCGAGGGCACGGGGTCCAGCGCCAGATCGCGACGCGTGACGGTCGAATCCGGGTGCGCGGCGGTCCACTCGGCCTCGACGAGATCGGCGAGCGATCGGCTGGCGGAGCTCGCGGGCAGGATGCTGGCATCCAGACGGAACAGCGACATGAGGGGCAGTCCTTTCTCTTTTCGTAGTCGCTCCGTTTTTCTTAGCGACTGCGCACAGACTAGCACCGTTAGACTGGAGACATGGCCGAGTCCGAGGTGAGCGTCCAGATCTGCGACACCGCAGTCACCCTGGCCTTCAGCGTGCTCGGCAAGCGGTGGAACGGAATGATCGTCGCCACCCTCGGTGGCGGAGCCGCGTCCTTCGCGGCGCTGCGCCGCGCTGTCGATGGCATCAGCGACACCGTGCTGTCCGATCGGCTGGCCGAACTCGCGCAGGCGGGACTCGTCGTCCGCAGCGTCGACGCCGGCCCTCCCGTGTCGGTGTCGTACGAGCTCAGCGAGAGCGGGCGCGGGCTGCTGCCGATCCTCGATCAGCTCGGCCGCTGGGCGACGGCGAACCTGAGCGCGCAGGCGCACTGATCAATCCATTCGGTCATCCTCGATCACCGAGACGATCTGGGTCACGGCGTTTTCGACGAACGGTCGAAGGGCCTCCGGAATCCGCGGGTCCACGGCGAGCTGGCTAAGGCTTCTGACGATGCGCGGAAGCCCGCCGAGCACGCCGAGTTCGATGAGAGCCTCGGCCTGGAGGCACTGCAGTTGCACCGCGATATTCGGGTAGGCCTCTTCCCATTCGGGCAAGGCAGAGCGGACGATCCTGAATGCACGCAGCGCCTCCGCCGGTCGGCCGGCGAGCAGGTCCACACTCATCAGCTTGAGCACGTCAAGACCGACCTCGTAGTGATCGTCCGAGTACACGGTCCGATCGATCTGCAAGGCCTCGTCCAGGAGGCGCGTTGCTCGCTCGCGATCACGGAACACGAGGACGTCGGCGAGCGCTACGAGCACTGCAGCATGGTCTGGGCTGCCGGGTGACTGCATCTGTTGCACGCTCAGCGCTGGTTCGAGCAGATGCATCGCCTCGTCGAGCACAGCTTCGTCGACAGCCCCAGACTGACTCATCTTCTCAACGAGCAGGCGCCCGAGATTGATACGGGGCGGGACTCCCATCGGATGACCCGGATTCTCGCCCTCGTAGATCCCCATGGACTCGCGCAAGACGGTCTCGGCCTCGTCGAGTTCTCCCGCGTCGAGGAGCGCCATGCCCAAGTCATTCAGATCGCGTGCGATGTCGACGGACCGACCACTGACTTGGGCGCGATCGAGGTCCAGCGCCTGACGGGCGAAGGCGATGGCATCCCCGCTCTGACCGAGCCGGGTCGCCGCACGCGAGGCCAATCCAAAGTTGAGCGCACGCAACGACGCGCCGACAGCGGGATCCTGCGCCAGCGCGAGGTACCCGTCGACATGCTCCGGCGATGGTCGATCAGGAATGCCGAAGCGCGCACGCAGTGCCAGCACATCCTGGTCATCGGGCACGAGTACAGCCGCAGCTTCCGCGTTGCGCAACGCGGAACCACGGTCTCCGAGGTTCTCGTGGCACCACGCGAGCACGATCAGACACGCGGCTTGGACGCCAATCAGCTGCGCATCCTCACCCATGCGGATCCCCATCTCCGCCACGTCGATCGCCGTCGCATAGTCACCACCGGTCAGCCGCACGTGCGCCTCGACGACCAGTACCTCGCCGATCAGGTCCGCGGATGCATCTTCGGGGAGCCGTGCCTTGACGACGTCGATCTGCTCCTCGGCGCTGAGCGTGAGCCCCCGGGTAGCGAGGGCATCGGCAAGCGTCAGGTGCGTGTAGACGACGCCCTCGGCGTCCTCGGCGACCCGCGCACTCACAGCATTCGCGATCACCGCGAGCTGACGCAGCTCTGATCCGTCTGAATCGGATGCACCCGCCTGGATCGATGCCAGCATCCGAGAGGCAACTGTCGACGCGGCATCCGGAAGCGCGGCCAGGATCAGGTCGGAGACGACCGCGTGGCAATTGACCGCCGAGCCACCCGTCTCGATGAGACCTAGTGCACTGCCACGGCGCATGCCCTTCCGGATATCGGATGCCGCGAGTGGCAGTGCGGATTCGAGGAGAGACTGCGGAATCTGCTGTCCACCACCGACTGCCGCGGCCAACACCACTTGCAGGCTCGAGACGTCATCGATGCTCTGGAGCATGCGAGCGACGACCTCGGCGAAACTGACCGGATAGTGCGATCCGAGCGTTTCGGAGAGCACCGTCGACGGCTCGGTCCTGAGCATTTCGCTCAGTTCAACAGTCGATACTCCGGTGGCCGCGACGAAACGGCAGATGGTCGCAAGGACGAGCGGGTGTCCGCTGCAGGCGCCGACGATCGCGTTGATCTGACCGGTACCCGCTGACGATGGCAGAAGCGACCGCGCAATGCGTTCCATCGTTGCTTCGTCCGTGGCACCGAGACTCACCATACGTCCCGGCGAACGGAGCGTGCGGTCTCGCGTCGTCGCCAGCGCCGATCCAGGCTGTGCTCCACTCGGGATCACAGCGCCCACGAGGTCACCGTCACTGACGTCATCCAGGACGATGAACCAACGATGGTGCTGAGACAACAACAATCGAACCTGATGCAGAGCATCGTTGCCGGGGACGATTTCGAGTGCCCTCAGCAAAGCATCACAGGACGCGCTGAGGCTTTCGCGCGATGAAGCGTTCATCCACCAGACCAGCGGTGGATCACCCTCATCTGCCCGGCGTCGCGCGGCCAACCATGCCAGGGTGCTCTTACCTAGCCCGGCGCCGCTGCTCAAGACGGCGACGGGGGACTCGGCCAGAACGCTCTCGATCTCATCGCTCTCACCGCGTGCTGTCGGCTCGGGCGCCAGGGGCAGATCCCAGATATTGGTTACACCGCCGATGCGAACGGGCTCATTACGTGTTCTCGAGGAAGACGTGAGCTGTGCCACGACGACCAACTGGAAGAGGGCGTTTCCCGGCTGCCGCGCGGCTCGTTCGATCTCCTCCCGCAGCGATCCGGCCGTGTCCCGTGCGAGCTGTGGGATATCGACGTCGTCGGTGAGCACGTTGAGGGCGGACAGGTGCTCCGCGAGGATGGGACCCCACACGGCTTCTTGGGCGGCGCCGACCAGCGGGGAGTCCTCCGAGACGAGGAGTTGGTAGGCGCCGCCCGCCGGCAGTGCGGCGACGACGAGGGAAGCCGATGAACCCCTGTCGTCCTTGTTCTGGACGGCAAGGCCCCGTCGCAAGGCCGCCTCGAAGCATCTCTGGAACTCGCGCCTGATCGCACCACGACGCGCCATTGGAGCGGCCGCGGACACCAGGCTGACGACGTTCGCTGCTGCGGAGATAATGTCCACCTGACGATGCTATCCAGCATCGTCAGGTGAGATCACGGAACCCGACGCCGCCTCACCAGGGGTTGGGCTTGTAATCCTTGAGGAAGACGCCGTAGAGGTCGTTGCCCGCTTCGCCCTGCACGATCGGGTCGTACACCCGTGCGGCGCCGTCGACGAGGTCGAGCGGAGCGTGGAATCCCTCCTCGGCGAGGCGCACCTTCGTGTGGTGCGGGCGTTCGTCCGTGATCCACCCGGTGTCGACCGCGGTCATCAGGATCCGGTCGGTCTCGAACATCTCGCCGGCGCTCGTGCGCGTGAGCATGTTCAATGCCGCTTTCGCCATATTCGTGTGCGGATGCCCCGGTCCCTTGTAGCGGCGCGAAAACTGCCCCTCCATGGCTGAGACGTTGACGACGTACTTCTTGTCGAAATCGGATGCCGCCATCGAGGCTCTGAGCCTGCTGATGAGCAGGAACGGCGCGGTCGTGTTGGCCAGCTGCACCTCGAGCATCTCGATCGGATCGACCTGCTCGACGGACTGCACCCAGCTGTTCGTCCGGTGGACATCCGGCACGAGGCCGCCTGCGTCGATCGCAGTGCCGTCGGTGTGCTTCTCCAGCGACGACGAGCCGGGGGCCATGGCGAGCTTCGCAAGCTCTTCGGCGGTCAAGGCCTGCCCGCCCTGCTCGGCGACCGTTCCGGCGAGCGCGGCTACCGAGAGCAGCGGGTGCGCGTCCACCGACGCCTGCAGCGCCTGGGGGTGCGGGTCGGCGGTGTGGCCGAAGGTCTCCATCTCAGGCAGAGGCCCGTCGGGGAGAGGCTGCAGTTCGGCATCCGCCAGGAGGGAGTACGCACCGGGCGAGCGCCGCACCGTCTGCGCGGCGTTGTTGATGAGGATGTCCAGCGGTCCCTGAGCGGCGACCGAGTCGGCGAGACCGATCACCTGTGCCGGGTCGCGCAGGTCGATGCCGACGATGCGCAGGCGGTGGATCCAGTCGCTCGAGTCCGGCAGCGACGTGAACCGACGAACCGCATCGCGCGGGAATCGTGTCGTGATCGTCAGATGCGCACCGTCGCGCAGCAGACGCAGGGCGATGTACATGCCGATCTTGGCACGTCCACCGGTGAGCAGTGCTCGGCGACCGGTGAGGTCGGTGCGGGCATCGCGCCGGGCGTGGCTGAACCGCGCGCAGTCGGGGCAGAGCTGATGGTAGAACGCGTCGACGACCGTGTACGGCTGCTTGCAGATGTAGCAGTTGCGCGGCTTGAGCAGCGTGCCGGCGATGGGCGCCTCTGTCGATGCCGCGAGCGGAATACCTCGCGTCTCATCGTCGATGCGGTCGGGGGCACCAGTGGCCGTGTTGGCGACGACCGACTTGTCGGCCTCGGCGATGGCGTCGCGGATCTCCTTGCGGCGCACCCGCTTCGCAGCCTTGAACATCGTCGCCGTCGCGCGGCGGACGGTGATGAAATCAGGGTGGTCCTGATCGATCTCGTGCAACGCCGCGAGCACGCGCAGAGTCGTTTCGAGGTCTGCGGGGTCGATGCCGGAGTCCAGCAGGGGGTCAGGGGCATCGGTCATTACGCCGATTTTACGCGAGCCACCTGTATGTCCCCGGTCCGGCGTACGGTCGTTGTCATGAGCACAATATCGCCCGGCATCGTTCCCGCCTATCTGCTCGCACGCCTCGCCGAATCCGGCCGCTTCCCCCATGCCGCCGATGCCGCGCGGCAGACGCTTCTGGCCGGTCGCCCCGCGTTCCGCGGGCGCATCAATCTGTCGATCGACGCCGACGGCTCGCTCGTCGCCGAGCTCTCGGATGCGCCGAACCGCACGATCAGCGACGCGCAGAACACCGAGACGCTTCCGGGCGTCATCGTCCGTTCCGAGGAAGACGGCCCGGTCGAGGATGCCTCGGTCAACGAGGCGTTCGACGGACTCGGCGCGACATTCGAGCTGCTGCTCGGCGCATTCGCCCGCAACTCGCTGGACGATGCCGGCGCCCCGCTCGATGCCACGGTGCACTACGGCGTCGACTACGACAACGCCTTCTGGGACGGCGAGCGCATGGTCTTCGGCGACGGCGACGGCGAGGTGTTCCGCGGCTTCACCGGATCCCTGTCCGTAATCGGGCACGAGCTGGCCCACGGCGTCATCCAGCACACCGCAGGTCTCGAGTATCAGGGCCAGTCCGGCGCGCTCAACGAATCCATCGCGGATGTGATCGGAGCGCTCACCGAGCAGCACGCCGCCGGCGAGACCGCCGAACAGGCCGACTGGCTGGTGGGCGAGGGCATCTTCACCGATGAGGTGCAGGGCCGCGCGCTGCGCTCCATGCTCGAGCCGGGCACCGCATACGACGACGATGAGCTCGGCAAGGACCCGCAGCCGGCGCACATGCGCGACTTCGTGAACACGACCGAAGACAACGGCGGGGTGCACATCAACTCGGGCATCCCGAACCGTGCCTTCGCCCTGACGGCGCGGGCACTCGGCGGCCACGCGTGGGAACGGGCAGGGCAGGTCTGGTACCGCGCACTGACCGGTGGCCTGTCGAGCACCGCCGACTTCCTGACGTTCGCAGATGCCACTGCGGATGCCGCGACCGAGTTGTACGGTGAGGAATCGGAGGTGAGGACCGCTGTCCGCACCGCGTGGAGGACGGTCGGCGTATACGAGGATGAGCGCTCAGCACCACGATGACGTCGTGACCATCGTCGTCGTGCGCACCGGCGGCTTCGCCGGGCTGCACAGGCAATGGCAGGTGGAGGCAGCGGACGGCGATGTCGAGCGATGGCTCGTCCTGGTCGATGCCTGCCCGTGGGACCACGCATCGGACGACGCATCAGGGCAGGACGACGCCGCGCCGGAGCATCCGGCAGCGAACGACCAGCCGACGGCCGACCCGCGCGTCGAATCGACCCCCGGACCCGCAAAGACCCCGGAGCCCGAACCGACACCCGGGCCGGAGCAGACCCCGGCACCCGAACCGCCCCCTGAGGACGAGCCCGTACGGTCCGCATCACGCGGTGCCGACCGCTTCGTCTGGAGCATCCGTGCGCGCACACCAGTGCAGCACCTCGAGCAGCACCTGCCGGAGCCCGAACTCGTCGGCCCGTGGCGCCGACTCGTCGACGCCGTCCGTTCCGCGGGCTGACCTGACAGACGCCCCTTGCCACAGCGGCCCCGCTGGCGCACTCTGGAAGCACATCGAGCGACGGAGCAGTCATGGCGCAGAAGATCGTCCCCAATCTCTGGTTCACTCACAACGCTGACGAGGCAGGCGGCTTCTACAGTGAGGTCCTCCCCAAGACCGGCGCGCGGGTCAGTGCCCGCTACCCCGACGATGTCCCCGAGTGGCAGGCGGACTTCGCCGGCGACACGCTGGTCGTCGATCTCGACGTGGACGGATACCGCATCGCGCTCATCAACGCGGGCGACGAGTTCCGACCGAACCCGTCGATCTCGTTCATGCTGACCTTCGATCCGCTCGCTTTCGACGACGATGTCGAGGCCGCGCGACGCGCACTCGATGAGACCTGGGCCGGCCTCGCGACCGGAGGGCGTGTGTTCATGGAGCTCGACGAGTATCCGTTCAGCCGTCACTACGGCTGGGTCGAGGATCGCTTCGGCGTCAGTTGGCAGCTGGTTCTGGCCGAGCCGGAGCGGGAGCCGCGGCCCTTCGTGATCCCGCAGCTGATGTTCAGCGGACCGGTGCAGGGCAAGGCGCAGGAGGCCGCAGAGTTCTACGTGTCGCTGTTCGACGACGCCCATCTGGGCTTCATCGCCGAGTACACCGAACCGACTGGCCCCGCCGCCGTCGAGGACGTCATGTTCGGTGAGTTCCAGCTGGCAGGACAGCCGTTCTCGATGCGGGACTCCGCAGCCGAGCAGGTGTACGCGTTCGACTGCGGCGTCTCCCTCGAGGTGCGCTGCGCCGATCAGGCGGAGATCGACCGGCTCTGGGAGGCGCTGAGCGCCGTCCCCGAGGCCGAGCAGTGCGGCTGGCTGGCCGACCGCTACGGCGTGAGCTGGCAGATCGTGCCCGAGAACATGGGCGAGCTCATGGAGCGCCCCGGCGCCTACGACACGATGATGACGCAGAAGAAGATCGTCATCGCGGACTACTGAGTCGGCGACCGAGCGGACAATGGACCCATGGGAATGTTCACGCAGGGCCCCGAAGACAAGAGCGCCTGGGCCGCGCTGCCGGGAGAGCCCGCCGAAACGGATGCCGTCGATACCCTCCCGGCATCCGACATCGACGCCTTGAGCGTCGGCCTCGGCGCCTCCGTCGAATCGATCGTCTTCCCCGTCGCGCCTCCGGCACCGGAAGCCTCCGATCACAGCGACGGCGAACCGCCGACTCGCTGATCGGCCTACCCGGTGTCTGCATGTGTACAGTTGTACGCATGCAGGACTACTTCCTCGGAGACGACCGGACCAATCATCAGCGGATGCTGGCCGGCGACCTCTACATCGCCGACGATCCCGAGATCGAGAAACGCGCCGCTCGAGCGGCGCGGCTGGCGGATCTGTACCACCGCCAGGTGATCTCGGGGGACCCTGCCGCCCGCGGCTGGCTCGAGGACCTCATCGGCGAGCTGGCTCCGGATGCCGTGATCCGTCCTCCCCTGTTCGTTGACTACGGCGAACACATTTCCATCGGCGCACGCACCTTCGTCAATTACAACCTGACGGCACTCGATGTGGCGAAGATCACGATCGGCGCCGACTGCCAGATCGGGCCGAACGTCCAGCTGCTCACACCGACGCACCCCGTCGATCCGCAGCCGCGGCGCGACAAGCTGGAGGCGGCACAGCCGATAACGATCGGCGACAACGTCTGGCTCGGCGGCGGTGTCATCGTGTGCCCCGGCGTGACGATCGGCGACAACAGCGTGATCGGGGCCGGGTCGGTCGTGACCAAGGACGTCCCGTCGGACGTCGTCGCGGTCGGCAATCCGGCCAGGGTCATCCGGAGCATCTGATGGCGGCGAACCCGCGGTACGACCCCGAGCGCCGAGACCGCATCATCGACGCGTGTCTCGACGTCATCGCCGAACGCGGTGTCGCCGGGACCACGCATCGACGCGTGGCCGAGGCTGCGGGCGTCCCGCTGGGTTCCATGACCTATCACTTCGACGGCATGGACGAGCTGCTGCGCGCGGCGTTCACGCGCTTCTCCCACGCGATCGCCGACGGCTTCGAGGCCAGGCTCGGCCACGACATGACCCGCGAGGAGGCGAAGGATGCCGTGGTCGACCTCATCCAGCAGGATGTCTTCGCCGGGCACCGCGAGCTCGTCCTCTCGCACGAGCTGTACACGCTCGCGGCGCGCGACCGCCGCTACCGCGAGCTGACCAGTGCGTGGATGATCCGCAGTCGCGTCGTGCTGGAACGCCACTTCGATCCGACGACTGCACAGCTGCTCGATGCCCTGATCGAGGGCCTCAGCATCCACAGCGCACTCGACGTGACTCCGACCGATCGCGCGCTCCTCCGCGAGGCGGTCGATCGCATCGTCGGCGCGTAGCCTTCCCTCGGGGCATGCGCGCGGTCGCGCCGATCCGTGATCTGATGTCTCTGTGACGCGCGACTCGACTCGGCTTCTTCTGCTCCTCCCGGCACTGGCCGTCTTGACGGGGTGCAGCGTGCTCGGCATCCCTGAGTCCCTGGACGACGAAGCACTGGGGCAGATCTCTGATCGCATCTCCGACGTGCAGGACGGTCTGGATGCGAGCGTCCGCGCCGATGCCAAGCCGTGCGAGGGCCTGTGCCAACGCATCTTCGTCGACCTGACACCACGGACGCCGGACTACACCGCCGTCGACATCGCGCTGGCGATCCATGAGGCCGACACTGCTCTCGAAGAGCGGTCGATCTCGGCGTTCGAGTACTGCTTCCACTCGAACAGCTGGGACCTCGCAGACGCCCAGTACCTCGACGCGCTTCTCCTCGAGATCCCGGCTCTCGGTTACGTCGACGCGTTCCGCGATGAGGAACAGAGCCGGCCGCTCTACGACTGCCGTTCGTTCGCGGCCATCGATGCTCGCGACCTCCTGGAGTCCTTCCTCGCCGAAGAGGGCGCACCGGGATTCTGATCGGCGCCGGCCTGCTCCTGTTCTCGATGATCCGGTGACGCGATAGGAAATCAGCGGCCCCACGCGTCGCAGCAGGCAGAATGACAGCATGAGCGACGCCGATCCCGACGCCCACCTCCTCGGACCAGGACTCCTGCCGACCCCGTTCACGGCGGACGAGATCCGCCGTGCGACCGGCGGCGGCAAGACCATCCGGATCGAGGTCGAGAACCCGGACGGGACGCGGACGATCCGCGTGAACAAGTTCCGCGAGACGGATGCCGAAGGCGCCACCCTCGATCGCTGGACGGCCGGTCCGACGGGGATCGTCGACGGCGAGATCACCAGCAGCCGCGTCGCGTGGACCGACCTGCAGCGGCACGCCGCCTTCCCGTCCGATCGCACGGTGCTCTCGACCGAAGCGCTCGACCTGCCGATCGGCAGGGTGGACTGCCTGCGCTACGACGTACGCGAGACCCCGGATGCCGAGCCTGCCACGTTCTGGTTCTCGGTCGCTCACCCAGGGATGCCGGTGCGATTCGAGACGGCGCTGGACGACGGCATCCAGCGCACCACTGTCATCGCGATCGCGTGGGGCTGACCCGGCTACGCTGGTGCCGATCGCGACCGATCCGATCCAGACCGAGGGGGACCCATGCCCACAGCCGACGCCGCCAATCGGCTCCTGCAGCACGCCAAGGACGCCCGCACGCGCGGCGACGTGCTGCTGCATCTGCAGTTGGACGTGAGCCTGCTCACGGGCGAGTCTTCGTCGTGGGGATCGGCCGGCAACATGATGTCGACGGATGACACCGTCGGGTACTTCCTCGGCGAGGTCGAGAAGATCGGCTGGCGTCTCGAGCACACCGGGTACACGTTCGTGGAGAGCGGAGCGACGACCTCCGCGCGCATCTTCGGCACCGGCGAGGGCGTCGTCAATCACGGCGCCGTGGCCGGCTATTACACGTTCCGCCGCGCCTGATCCGGCGCGCCCGAGTCGCACCCCGCGCGCGGCTACGCTCGAAGGATGACGATCACCGCCGCCGCAGACGGCTCCGCGCTGGGCAACCCGGGTCCCAACGGCTGGGCCTGGTACATCGACGACGCGAACTGGGCGGCGGGCGGCTCGCCGCACGGCACCAACAACCAGGGCGAGCTGCAGGCCGTGCTCGAACTCCTGCGCGCCACGGCCGGCACGGACGAGAAGCTCGTCATCGAGTGCGACAGCAAGTACGTCATCGACTCGATCACCAAGTGGATGCCGGGGTGGAAGCGCCGCGGCTGGCGCAAGTCGGACGGCGGCCCCGTGCTCAACCGCGACCTCATGGAGGCGCTGGATGAGGCGATGCGCGGGCGCGACGTGTCGTTCTCGTGGGTGAAGGGGCACGCCGGGCACGCTCTGAACGAGGCCGCCGACGAACGTGCGAACGCCGCGGCGAAGGCGTATCAGGCGAAGATCGAGCCGCGCCGCGGACCGGGCTTCACCCGCGCGACGGATGCCGGGGCCGCCGTCGCTGGTGCAGCGGCGATCGTTTCGGGCGCGACGAGCCCGGCATCCGGCGCGGACGCGACGCACTCCGCCCCGCCTCGAGAACCGGCGCGCGCCACCGCCGTCGACACCGCGGCGGCAGCCGCGGCATCCGCTCCGTCCCCTGCCGCGGCGGCTTCGCTGGCCGCGCCGCTGTGGGCCGAGGCATCCGATCTGCTCGCGGGGCTCGACTCCCCCGCGGTCGACGCGATCGAGCTGCGCATCTCTCTCACGCCGGACGAGCACGCGCGTCTGCGCGACCGCGCCGACGCACAGGGTGTGTCGTTGGAAGAGGCGCTGCGCCGCCTGATCTGACGCCCGCCACGGCCCGACGCGGTCACCGCACGGCGATGACACCACCGGCGAGCCAGCGCACGTCGTGGAACCCGCGCGCGGACAGCACCTCCGCCGCTCGCCGGGCCCGCCCACCCGAGGCGCACACGGTCACGACCGGATCCGTCCGGTCGAGATCGTCCAGCGCGGCTGCCGCCACATCGGCCAGCGGAATCCGCAGCGATCCTGCCAGGATCCCGTCCGTCTCGGCAGGTTCGCGGACATCGATCACGATCGGAACGCGAACGCCGGCGAGTTCGGCGGCGAGCGCCGATGGCGTCACCGCGGGAGGCGCGATCTCCGGATCGACGGGTGAAACCGGCGGCGCCTCCACGGCATCCGATCGGGATCCGGGATCACCGGTCGATCCGGAGCCGAGCCCCGGGTCCGCCACGACCTCGAGCGTGCGCCAGGTCGCATCCGACGCGTCGAAGAGCATCAGCCGACCGATCAGGGGCGCACCGATGCCGGTGATGAGCTTGACGGTCTCGGCGGCCATCAGCGCACCGATCGCATGGCACACCATGCCGAGCACGCCGCCGGTCGCACACGTTCCCGCCTCGTCGGGCACGTCGGGATGAAGGTCGCGATAGCCGGGGCCGTGCGGCGGCCAGAACACGGCGACCTGACCGGCGAAACCGAGCACCGCGCCCCACACGGTCGGGATGCCGCGTCGCTCGGCGGCGTCCGCGACGACGTACCGCGTGGCGAAATTGTCCGAGCCGTCGACCACGATGTCGTAGTCGCCGAAGAGGCGCTCGGCGTTCGACGCGCTCAGCCTCGCCCGGTGCTCGCGCACCTGCACGTCCGGGTTGATCTCGCGCATCGCCTCGGACGCGGAGGACGTCTTCGCCCGGCCGAGATCGCCGGTCCCGTGCAGCAGCTGCCGGTGCAGATTGGCGACCTCGACGACATCGTCGTCGACGATCCCGATCGTCCCGACGCCGGCACCGGCGAGCGCTGCCAGCACCGGGGTCCCGAGGCCGCCCGCACCGATCACGAGCACGCGGGCGGCCGCGAGACGGCTCTGACCGATCTCGCCGAACCCCGGTAGCGCGATCTGCCGCGCGTACCGGGTGCGGGCGGCGACGTCGAGCGCTCCGCCCGGCGCGATGAGTGGACCGCTCACAGATCCGGCCGCCCGATCATCGGCGACGATGCGAGAGCGTGCTCGCGGCGCGGAATCCGCCCGGACCGCGCCGCCAGGCGTCCGCCGATCACCGCGTGGCGGAACGCCTCCGCCATCCGCGCCGGGTGGTCGGCGCGCGTGATCGCGGTGGCCAGCAGCACCGCATCGCAACCGAGTTCCATGGCGAACGCGGCGTCCGAGGCCGTTCCTATGCCGGCATCCAGCACCACCGGCACGGACGCGCGCGACACGATCAGTTCGATGTTGTGCGGGTTCAGGATGCCGAGCCCGGTGCCGATCGGCGCCCCCAGCGGCATGACGGCTGCGGCTCCCAACTGTTCGAGCCTCAGCGCCAGCGCGGGGTCGTCGTTCGTGTACGCGAACACCGAGAAGCCTCGCTGCACGAGCTGCTCGGTCGCGTCCGCGAGTTCGATGGCGTCCGGCAGGAGCGTGTCCTCGTCCGCGATCACCTCGAGCTTGATCCAGTCGGTCTCGAACGCCTCGCGGGCGAGTTCGGCAGTGAGCACCGCCTCGCGGGCGGTGAAGCATCCGGCCGTGTTCGGCAGCAGACGGATGCCGCGCTCGGCGATCATCGGATACAACGCGGTTCCCTCGCCAGGGCTGAAGCGTCGGACGGCGACCGTGGTCAGTTCTGTGCCGCTGGCGACGAGGGCGTCGTCCAGGTCGGCGAGGCTCTCGGCTCCGCCGGTGCCCATGATGAGCCGCGAGCCGAGCACGACCCCCGCCACCTCGAACGGGTCGTCGATCACGTCAGCCACCCTGCACCGCCGTGAGGACCTCGACCTCGTCGCCGTCGGTCAGCGCCGCATCGCCCCAACGGCTCCGCGGGACGACGACGGCGTTGACCGCGACCGCGATGCCGAGCGGTGATCCGTCTGTCGCGGTGCCGTCCGGGCCGATGTCTCGCCCGATGAGCTCGGCGACCAGGTCGGTCACGGTGCCGGCGGCCTGGGCTGGCGCGCCGTTGAGCAGGATGTCGGTCATGACGTCTCCAGGGTTTCGAGCGGGTGAGGAATGAGGGGTGCCGGGGTGAACCGATCGGGCCGGAAGTCCTCCAGCGAGGGCGGCGCGACGCCTTCGACGAGCCCCGCGACCATGGCCGCGGTGATCGGCGCCAGCATCACACCGTGGCGTCCGAATCCGGTCGCCATGATCAGGCCAGGACCGACTCGCCCGAGCAGTGGTGCGTTGTCCGGCGTCACCGGACGCGCACGCGCGGTGGCTTCGCGCAACGACAGCTCGAGGACAGCGGGGACGACCTCGGCGGCATCCCGCAGCAGTTCGTACACGCCGCCGGCCGACACCTCGCCGCCGCCGTGCTCGCGTTGCGTCGCGCCGATCACGACCGTCCCGTCGAGGCGAGGCACGAGATACACCGAGGAGCCTCGGACCTGCGCGCGCACGGTGTGCGCGAGGAAGGGCCGCAACCGCTCCGGCACAGTCAGGCGCAGGATGTCGCCGTACACCGGCCGCATGCGCGGGTCGATCGGCAGACCGCAGAGGTCCGCCGCGCCGAGCGCGGCCGCCACCACGACCTCCTGCGCCGCGACCATCGCACCGTCGGCGAGGTCGGCCCCCGTGACGCGCGAAGCAGCATCCCCCGGGAGGATGTGCCGGATGCCGGCCACCCGCGCCCGGATCACGCGGTCGCCGAGCACCGCCCGCAACCGCGCCGCCAACGCACGCGGATCGATGCGGTGCTCGTGCACCCGGCGCACCGCAGACACGCGCGGCCTCAGTAGCGGCTCGAGGCGTCTGGCCTCGCGCGTCGTGAGTGTTTCGATTTGCTCCGGATGCCGCGCGGTCACGTCGTCCAGCATCCGACGATCGGCGTCGTCGACCGCGACGAGCAGCGTCGCGGCATCCTCGTAGCCGCACGCGCCCTGGAGCGTCGCGACGAAAGCTGGATATCGGGATGCCGACGCCACGGCCAGCGCGTGCAGCGCGGGTTCGGTGAGCCGCTCTTCGCTGATCGGAGCGATCATGCCCGCTGCGGCATATGTCGCGCCGGATGCCGGCGACGGATCGATGATCCGCACGTCGCGGCCGGCACGCACGAGCTCCCACGCGATCGCGAGGCCGATCACGCCGGCGCCGATCACCACGACATCCGCGTGCGCGGATACACTCGCCGGGTGATCCTCTCGAACACCCAGCTGTACCTCTGCACCGACGCCCGCCGCGACCGTGGAGACTTCGCCGACTTCGTCGACGCCGCCTTCTCGGGCGGGGTCGACGTCATCCAGCTGCGCGACAAGCGGCTCGAGGCGGCCGAGGAGCTGGAGTTCCTGGGCATCCTGCGCGAGGTCGCCGAACGGCACGACCGGCTCTGGGCCGTCAACGATCGCGCCGACATCGCCGCCACCGCGGCATCCCCCGTGCTGCACCTCGGACAGGGCGACCTCCCGCGCCCTGACGCGCGACGGATCGTCGGCGACGGTGTCGCGCTCGGGCTCTCGACCCACGACGCCGCCCAGCTGCATGCCGCGCGAGCCGAGACCGATCTCGGCTACTTCTGCGTCGGTCCGGTGTGGGCCACGCCGACCAAGCCGGGGCGCCCCGGCGTCGGTCTCGAGCTCGTGCGCGCGGCGGCGGAGGCCGATGTCCGCGACGGCGCCGTGCTCCCGTGGTTCGCGATCGGCGGGATCGATCACCGTACGGTCGACGAGGTCGCGGATGCCGGGGCGCACCGGATCGTGGTCGTCCGCGCCATCACCGAGGCGGACGACCCCGCCGACGCAGCGCGACGGCTGCGCGGGCGGCTGCCCGAACTCGCCTGACATCGGCCGTCAGCCGCGCAGCGATGCAGGGCCGTGTTCTTCGTCGTGATAGTGCGCGAGAGCGCGCACGCCGATGGGGGTGCTCACAAGAGTCCTACTTCCTACGCCGGCATTACCCGGACAGGTTCGACGGTCGCAGGCAGCATCAGCCAGATCTCAGCCCGTGCTCGGGCACCCGTGTGGTCGGGACGATGCTAGCAGAGCCGTCCCCGTCGGCTGTCGCCCTACGCGGTCGCCGGCTCGTCGACGACGACGCGCGTCCGCGGCAGCGCCTCCGGGTGCTCCTGCTGCAGCCAGGTCATCAGCCGCTCGCGCACCTCGCATCGCAGATCCCACTGGTCCGACGAGTCCTTCGCCGACATCACGAACCGCACCGTGACGTTGCCGCCGACGGCGTCTGTGACGACCGCGCCGGCCGAGCGACGATCCCACGCCGGCGACGCTTCGACGATCTCGAGGAACTTCTCGCGCACAGCATCCATCGGCACTCGCCAGTCCAGTTCCAGGTAGACCGTCCCGAGGATCTTGTCCGAGTGGCGCGTCCAGGTCTCGATCGGGGTGGTCGTGAAGTAGCTGCAGGGCACGACGAGCCGGCGCTCGTCCCAGATGTAGACGACGACGTACGACAGGTTGATCTCGCCGATCCTGCCCCACTCGCCTTCGACAACGACAACGTCTCCGACGCGGATCGCGTCGGTGAAGGCGATCTGGATGCCGGCGATGAGGTTCCCGAAGATCGACTGAGCAGCGAGGCCGGCGATGATGCTGACGATACCGGCCGACGCGAGCAGGCTGGTGCCGACGACGCGCAATTCGGGGAATGTGAACAGGGCGGTGCCGACGGCGGCGACGCCGATGAACACCAGCACGAGCCGGTGGATCACGATGACCTGGGTGCGACGACGGCGCATGTCGGCCCCGACGAGCGTGGTGTCGTTGCGCAGAAGCAGGCGCTCGAAGCCGAACGACACGAGGGCGGCGATCAGCCAGGCACCGAAGAGGATCGTGAGGATCAGGAAGAGCCGGGACAATCCCGGCCACCACTGCTCCCCCACCGGCTGAGTGATCGCGCAGGCGATCCAGAGGGCGACGACCGTGCTGACTGCGGCCCACGCGCGGCGGACGCGGCGATCCAGGTCGGCGACCCAGGGCACTTTGCGGCTCACGATAATCGCGATGAGGCGCAGGGCGACCACTGCGGCGACGGCGGCGAGCAGAGCGATGACGATGGCGATGGCTGTTCCGGTCCAGGAGGTCCAATCGATCATCGGTTCACCGTACGTCGGTGCGGGTGCGCGATGCGAGCCCGTCGACGCGGCGTGGCCGGCGCGTACACTCGCATCATGTCGTCTCCCGCGCGGACCATCGGCCGCCTTTTCCTCGGATCCGCGCTCGTCTTTGCGGGCGTCTCGCATCTCACGTTCGCCCGCGACGAGTTCCAGGCGCAGGTGCCGGAATCCGTTCCCCTCGACCCGGACACGACCGTGGTCGCGTCCGGTGTCGTGGAGGTCGGTCTGGGGGCCGCGCTGCTGCTGGCCCGTCAGCGCCGCCGGCTCGTCGGCACCATCGCGGCGCTCTTCTTCATCGCGGTCTTCCCCGGGAACGTGGCCCAGTGGATGCATCACCGAGACGGGTTCGGTCTCGATACCGACATGAAGCGGTTCGTGCGGCTGTTCTTCCAGCCGGTGCTCGTCGTCCTCGCGCTCTGGTCGACCCGGTCACCCCGCGACTGACCGTGGGCCGGCAGTCCGACGGCCGCGGACGCAGCGATCGGTCGCCCCGCGCAGGGGACGACCGATCACTGATCCGTGCAGGTCAGACGGTGAGCAGCGTGCTCTCCAGTCGCGCGTACGACGCCTCCATGCCGTCGGCCATGCCGGTGGCGAGGATCATGTCGCGGGTGTCCTTGTCGGGGTACTCGATGAACACCGTGATCAGGGTGGCACCGTCCTCCTCGTAGAGGTTGAGATCGTTGAGGACCTCGGTGGTCTGGCCCTGCATCCGCTCGGTCGTGACCTCGCGCCGCGGCGGGTCGATCACCAGCATCTCGCCCTCGAAGCCGAACGGTTCGCCCTCGGTGTCGCCGACCGGAGCCCACGACATCCGATAGGAGGCGCCGACCTCGGTGGCGATGACGTTCTCCGTCATCTCCCAGCCGCCGGGGCCCAGCATCCACTGCTCGACCAGCTCCGGGTCGTGGTACGCGCGCCAGACGAGCTCGCGCGGGCCGTTGACGAGCCGCGTGATGCGGACGTGCGTGTCGTCGAGCAGCTCGACCTGCGTGCCCTTGCCCTGTGCATACTCGCGGAGGTCCTGCAGCACGACGTCCAGCTGCGACATCGCCAGCTTCAGACCCTCGACCATGCCCATTCCGACGAGCTGCTCGAGCGCCTCGGCCGAGGGGAAGTGGCTCGTGGTCACCATCCGGGTGCCGTCGTCGGTCGGCGTGAACTCGAAGGTCATCCGTGTCGCGGGCGGCTCTTCGACCGGCGCGCCGTTCTCGTCCGCGAAGCTGTCCAGCACCTCGAAACGGTGCGGCTCCTCGATCGCGAGGAACTCCCACAGGCCGGCCGGCGTCTCGCCGTGCGGGCCGTTCATCCGGTAGTGCGCGCGCCCGCCGACCGTGTGGTCCCAGGCGGTGAAGGTCGCCGGCCATCCTGGGGGACCCCAGAAGCGCTCGAGCTGACGCGGGTCGCTGTAGGCGTCCCAGAGGCGTTCGACCGGGGCGGCGAAGTCCGCGATCACGGTCATGGTCAGGTTGTCTGCGTCGGTGATGACGTCGGTGACGGGCATGATCAATCTCCTTCGGTTGGTGCAGTGTCGGATGCCGGCTCGGCCAGCAGGTCGTCGAGGCGGGCGACGCGCGCCCGCCAGAGTTCTTCGTATCGGGCGAGGAGCACCCTGGCACGGGCGATCATCGCGGGGTCGGCACGGACGAGCCGCTCGCGTCCTTCGGCGCGCTTGACGATGAGATGCGCGGCCTCGAGCACGGCGACATGCTTCTGGACGGCCGCGAACGACATCTCGTATTCGGCGGCGAGTGCCGAGACGGACTGCTCCTGCTGGATCGTCCTGCGCAGGATGTCACGTCGCGTCGACGTCGCCAGTGCGTGGAACACACGGTCGATCTCCGCTTCGCTCAGTTCTGTTTGTGCAACCATTTGGTTGTACGTTATGGCAGAGCGGATGCCGTGTCAAGAGGTTTCTTGTCGGACGTGTTGGAGACTGGATCGATGACCCCGAAGATCCCGTCGTTCGCACCGAACGTCGACCACCGTGACGTCGAGCACTTCTTCACCGCCGCCGGATGGTCACGGATCGGCGCCGGAGACTGGGCGATCGCGCTGCTCTCACCGGATGGCCGGACGGTCGCACGCATCAGCCCGTTCGATCCGACCGGGCCGTACACCGCCGAGCTCTACCGTCGCGCCGAGCACACCCTGCTCGTGCCGCGGCTGTTCGCGCACCACCGGCTCATCGGCGGCGGAGACCTCATGCTCATGGAGCGCCTGCACCCCGTCGACCCCGCCGACGCCGCCGGGCTTCACCGCCTCATCGCGGACGAGGACGAGAGCGTCGCCGAGCTCACCGGCATCCTGCGGGAGATCCATGCGCGCGCCCTCGCCGAGCTGCCGTGGTGCGGGCCGATCGACGAGAACCCGTCGAACGTCGTGCGCGGATCGGACGGCCGGCTCGTCCTGACCGACCCGTTCTACGCCGACGGCCCGGCGCTCTACGCGACGGCCGGTTCGGATCCGGATGCCGTCGTCGCCCGCATCCCGGAGGACCAGCGGCGCTTCATGACCGAGATCCCGCTGGCCGCCTCCGGTCCGTGGGACGCCGCGGATCGCGAGGCGATGCGGGCCGACCTCGCCGCGGCCGACGCGCGGAGCTGATCCACCCGGTGGCGGTTGCCTCCCCACGGCCCGGCATTCGGCATCCGGGACAGATGTCAGGACGACGCCCGTATGCCGGGCGAAACAGGCCCGAATCTCCCGACATCCGAGAATTCTCCCGACATCCGTCCCCGCGTTCAGCCGCGCGCGGGCCGCTTCTCCAGCACACCGGCGAGCGCGAACGCGACGAGCCCCGCGATCGGGGCGACCAGGAGCCCCGCCTGCAGACTGAACGTCTCGGCGATGAAGCCGACGAACGGCGGTGACAACAGGAATCCGAGCCGCAGCAGCCACGACACCACCGTCAGTCCGGCACCGTGCCGCAGCCCCGGCAGTTCGTCGGCAGCGTGCATTGCGGCCGGGATGAGCGTCGCGATGCCGAATCCGACGGCGGCGAATCCGGCGATCGTCCCCGGCACGCTCGGGAAGGCCAGGGCGAAGCCCATGCCGACCGCGGCGATGAGACCGCCGACCCTCGCGACGGCACGCTGGCCGAAGCGGTCGACCAGTCCATCGCCGAGGAGCCGCCCGATGAACTGCGCACCCACGAGCGCGATGAAGCCCAGCGAGGCGATCGCGGCGGGTGCCCCGAGCGATTCGGACAGATAGAGCGTGGCCCACGTGTTGCCCGCGTCCTCCGCGACGGCGCCGGCCATCGCGATCAGCGTGAGGGCGACGAGCATCCAGATCGTACGCGGGCTGACGCCGCGGCGCACGGCGCCCTGGATCTCCGGCACGTCGGCGACGGCATCCTCGGTCGTCTCCTCGTCACGGCCGGGGAGGCAGAACCTCAGAGCGACGAGGGCGACGATCGCGAACAGGGCCGTCGAGATCGACAGATGGATGCCGACCGGGATGTGCAGGGCGATCGCACCCGCAGCCATCGCGCCGCCGAGGACCGCACCGATCGACCAGATCGCGTGGAAGGAGTTGATGATCGAGCGGCCGTAGCGCTTCTGCACGCGAAGGCCGTGCGCGTTCTGCGCGACGTCCGTGATGGCATCCGACGCCCCGCCGAGGAAGAGGGCCAGGGCGAACAGCACCGCCGATGGCGCGAAGGCCGCGAACAGCAGTCCGAGGCCGGTGAGCACCGTGCCGACCACGGCGACCCGCGCCGAACCGATCCGCCGGATCAGGACCGCGGCCGCGAGACCGGCGACGATCGCGCCGGCGGGAAAGGCTGCGACCGAGACACCGTACGCGATGTTGTCGAGCTCGAGCGCGGCCTTGATCTCGGGGTAGCGCGGCAGGATGTTCGCGAACAGGGCGCCGTTGGTGAGGAACAGCGCAGAGACCGCGATGCGGGCACGCCGAGTCGCGAGGTCCGGGCGGGGCGCGGAAGTCATGCGTACAAGCGTACACGTGACGGCGCACCACAGAATTCACAGTTCCCCCTCGAGCGCAACCGCTTCGCCGTCGCGCCACCCGCCGCCTACGCTCGGGACATGACCGAGCTCACTCAGCCCACCGGCCGCGAGAGCGCCTTGCGCGCCCTCCCCCGCGAGGACGGCAGCGCTCCTCGGGCGCTCGTGCTCGGCGCGACGGGGTACATCGGCGGGCGCCTGACTCCCCGCCTGCTGAACGCCGGCTACCGGGTGCGGGTGCTCGCGAGGGATGCCGCCCGCGCCGCGTCCTTCCCCTGGGGGTCGGAGTGCGAGATCGTCGAGGGCTCTGCAGACGAGACGGATGCCGTGCGCACCGCCATGGACGACATAGACGTCGTCTACTACCTCATCCACTCGATGGGTGCCGGGAAGGGTTTCGAGGACGCCGACCAGCGCGCCGCGACGACGATCGCGCAGGCAGCGAAGGATGCCGGAGACCGCCGGATCGTGTATCTCGGCGGTCTGCATCCGGACGACGTGAAGCTTTCGCCACACCTGCGCTCCCGCGTCGAGGTCGGCGAGATCCTCCTCGACTCAGGGGTGCCGACGCTCGTGCTGCAGGCGGGTGTCGTCATCGGGTCCGGTTCGGCGTCATTCGAGATGATCCGGCACCTGACCGAGGTGCTGCCTTACATGCCGGCGCCGAAGTGGGTGCGCAACCGCATCCAACCGATCGCGATCCGCGACGTCCTGCACTATCTGCTGGGTGCAGCGCACGTCAGCGACGAGGTGAATCGCACGGTGGACATCGGCGGCCCGGACGTGCTGCGGTACGGGCAGATGATGAACGGGTACGCCGTCGAGGCCGGGCTTCCCCAGCGCGGCATCGCCGCACTCCCCGTGCTGACGCCCGAGCTGGCATCGCACTGGGTGAACCTCGTCACACCGGTGCCCCGTTCGATCGCGCGTCCCCTCGTCGCCTCCCTGCAGAACGAGTGCGTCGTCAAGAACGACGACATCGACGCGCTCATCCCGCCGCCGGACGGCGGCCTCACCCCGTATCGGACGGCGGTCCGCCTCGCGCTCGGACGCGTCGACGCCGACAGCGTCGAGACGAGCTGGCAGGATGCCGAGATCTCCGGAGCCCCGAGCGACCCGCTGCCCAGTGACCCGGATTGGGCCGGCCGCACCGTGTTCACCGATCAGCGCACCCTGCAGACGAAGGCGTCGGTGGACCAGCTGTGGCGCGTGATCGTCGGCATCGGCGGCGAGAACGGCTGGTATTCGTCACCGTTCCTCTGGGCCGTGCGCGGCTGGATGGACCGGCTGATGGGCGGGGTCGGTCTGCGTCGCGGACGCCGCAGCCGCAGCCGCGCGCGGATCGGGGACGCGATCGACTTCTGGCGGGTCGAGGCGGTCGAGGAGCCGGATGCCGAGACCGGCGGCCTGCTGCGGCTGCGCGCCGAGATGAAGGTCCCCGGATCCGCCTGGCTGGAGCTGCGGGCGGTGCCGGATGCCGAGGGCGCCCGCTACGAACAGCGGGCGATCTTCTTCCCGCGCGGGCTGACCGGGCGGCTGTACTGGTTCGCCGTCCTGCCGTTCCACGGATCGATCTTCGCCGGTATGGCTGCCCGGATCACGGGTGCGGCGGAGGGCGCGAAGGCGGAGGCCGAGCCAGCTCCCGACTGATAGCGTTCGGGCATGCCGGATCCCGCACTCTCCGTGACCGTGACCTCGCTGTGGTTCAGCATGGCGCTGCTCTCCGCAGGCTATGCGCGCACGCGCAACCGATCGGCGTGGAACTGGTTCTTCTCGACGCTGATCCTCGGTCCGATCGCGGTTTTCCTGCTCGTGGTCTGGCCGCCGGTCGAACTGCGAGAGAAGGTGCGCGTGCAGGCGTCGACCAGTGGAGACGCCCCGACCGCAGACATCGACCGCGGCTAGGTCCGCCGCCGCCCGCCGAACAGCGCGTGCAGCAGCGGCAGCGCCGAGACCCCGATCAGGATCCAGCCGAACACCGGCGCGGTCGCCAGCATCAGTGCACCGCCGACCACCAGGGCCATGAACAGCACGGCGGAGATGACGCGCCTGCCGATGCCGACGAGGACGTCGAGGCGCCGCTCGAGCCGGGACGTGTCGAACGACAGAGTGCCGCTGTCGGCGCGGGAGATGACGTCGTCGAGCCGCTTCGGCAGTCGCCACAGGATGCCGGCATTCGCCGCCGCCTGGCGACTGAAGTCCTGCACGAGGTTGCCTCCCTCGTCCTGGAGCAGCTTCGCCGCGTAGGGCTCGACCGGATCCCAGATGTTGAAAGCAGGGTCGAGCGCACTGCACAGCCCCGATGTCAGCGAGACGGCGCGGATGAGTAGCAGCAGGTTCTCGGGCAGCTGCACCGGGAGCTCTCGCACGGTGTCGGTGAACTCCGTCGCGAAGCCGGTGAATTCGCTCGGGTCGACATGGCGCAGCTCGGCGAAGCCCATGCCGCCGAAGCGGGCGAACAGGACGGTCAGCGCCCGTTCCAGTTCTCGCGTGTCGGCGGACGGCAGCAGCACGCCGATCTCCTGTGCTGCGGCGACGAGGCCCTTGCTGTCGCGACCGGCGACGGCGATCACGAGTGTGCGGAGACCGGCGCGCAGGCTGTCGGGAACGGACGTCATCATCCCGAAGTCGACGAACGTGAGGCGCCACGCCAAGCCGTCGGCATCCGAGGGCAGTGGCGTCACGAAGATGTTCCCGGGGTGCGGATCCGCATGCACGAACCCGTGCGTGAAGACCTGATCGAGCATGACGTCGGCGAACACGTTCGCGACATCGGTCGGGTCGATCCCCGCGGCGCGCAGCGCCACCGTGTCGTTGATCTTGATCGCCGTGACATCCGACAGCGTGAGCACGCGGCGGGTGCTGCGCTCCCAGACGACCTCCGGGGCGGAGACGCGCGGGTCAGCGGCGAAGTCCGCCGCGAACCGTTCGGCGCCGGCGGCCTCGTGCAGGTAGTCGATCTCCTCGCGGCAGGTCTGGGCGAACTCCTCGACGAGCGCCGGCGCGTCGACACGGTTCGAGACCAGCCGGACGCGGCTCGCCCAGCGCGCGACCCGCCGCAGCGCGGCGAGGTCGGTCGCGACGATCCCGTCGATGCCCGGGCGCTGCACCTTGACGACGACGTCGTGCAGCCCGGTGTCTTCGGCATCCTGATCCGACAGACGGGCACGATGCGCCTGGCCGAGGGATGCCGCGGCGAGCGGCACCTCATCGAACCAGGCGTAGGCGCGGGTCAGCGGCACGCCCAGCTCGGCCTCGGCGAGTGCGCGGATGTCGGCGAACGCGACCGCGGGGACCTCGTCCTGAAGCCCTTCGAGCTCAGCGGTGATCTCGGGCGGCAGGACGTCGAGGCGCGACGACATGAACTGTCCGACCTTGATCATGAGTCCGCCGAGCTCGACCGCGAGCGCGTGGAAACGGCGGGCGAAGCGCTGCATCCGGGCCGCACGCGAACGTTCCGCGCGCGAAGCGAGGCCGAAGCGCGGGAGGACGAGCTCGTTCCACCAGACGATCAGGAACTCGCGGGCCGCGAAGCCGACGATGCGGCGATAGCGGGCGCGGTGCTCCGGCACCCCCTGCTCGGCCTCCTCCGCGAACGGCGCCGCAGGCGCAGGCGCCTGCGCCGATACGCTCTCGCCCACGGCATCCGACGTCGAATCCATGCGCGCTCCGATCAGCTGTCGGCGAGGATCGCGTACAGCTTACGTCGTGCATCGTCGAGGACGTCCACCGCCTTCTGGACCTGGTCGGGAGTCCCGGTGCGGGCGACCTGGGCGGCGACGCCGGCGAGCTCCATGCCGGCCTTGGGCAGCGCGGTGAGGTTCGCGGCGGTGCGTCCGGCGAAGGCCTCCCACGGGGCGGGCTTGTCAGCGGCCGCCTCCGACTCGGCGATTCCCGCCTCGGTGAGCGAGTAGGTCTTGCGACCGCTCTGCTCCTCGGCGGTGATGAGGCCCTCGTCGGCGAGCAGCTGCAGGGTCGGGTAGACCGATCCGGCGCTGGGCTTCCAGGCGCCGCCGGTGCGGTCGGAGATCTCGCTGATGATCTGGTAGCCGTGCATGGGCTGCTCGGCGAGCAGAGCGATGACGGCGGCGCGAACGTCGCCCCGTGCCATGCGCGACGCGCCACCCGGGCGCTGCTGCTCGAAGGTCTGCCGGAACTGCTCGAACGCGTCGAAGATCGACGCTCCGGGGCCGTTGGGACCGAAGCCGAAACCGCCGGTGGGGAATGAACCGTTCATGATGCCTCCTCGTAGGTGAGCGATAGTCAACGATATATCGTTAATCACGCTGCCGAAAGGGGAAGCCCCGGTTCGCAGGCACTTCCCAGATCGAACGATTAACGATAGATTCCTATTGTTCTTCGATGAGAGGGCGGAACCATGGGAAACGTGACCATCGTGGTGCTGAAGGTCGTGATCGCCCTGGCACTGCTGGGATCCGTGGCGGTGCAGGCGCTCATCGTGCCGGCGTTGTGGCTCGACCTGGCCGGCGAGGAGCTCTGGGGGCGCATCGCCTTCGTGTGCATCGCCGTGCTCGGCATCCTGACGATGCAGGTCTTCGCCGTGTCGGTCTGGATGCTGCTGACGAAGGTGCGGCGCGGATCGATCTTCTCGGCATCCTCGTTCGGATGGGTGAATGCGATCGTCGCGTCGTTCGCGGTCGCCGCTGTGCTCGCACTGGCACTGGCGATCCTGCTGGCACCGGGGTCGATGGCGCCCGGCCTGGTCGGCCTGATCTGCGGAGCGGCGCTGGTTCTCGGCGGGATCGCGCTGCTCGTCGTCGTCATGAAGGCGCTGCTGCGTCAGGCGATCGCCAGGGAGGACGAAGCACAGGCGCTGCGAACCGAGCTGGGCGAGGTGATCTGATGCCCGTGATCGTCGACATCGACGTCATGCTGGCACGCCGCAAGATGGGCGTCGGCGAGCTGGCCGAGCGGATCGGCATCACGCCGACGAATCTCGCCGTGCTCAAGAACGGCCGGGCCAAAGCGGTGCGGTTCACGACCCTGGATGCGCTGTGCGAGGTGCTCGAGTGTCAACCGGGCGACCTGTTGCGCTGGGTTCCGGAGGAGTAGCAGCGCGCGCGAGCCCGAGTCGGATGCCGAGGCGCGCCGCCCCTAGGCGCAGGCCCCGATCGCTGCCCACGATCCGCGGACGTCCTCGCCGGGCTCAGTGCCACGGGTCCACCACTGCGCGAGGTACGTGATGTCGCCGTGCGAGACGGTGTCACCCGAGTCGTAGACGGCCGCGGCATCCCATCCGGCGACGCACGGGCTGACGGCGGGCCGCGCCTGGATCGGCCCGACCTCGACCCACGGGCTGCGCTTGACCACGGCTCCCGGCTCGGAGTCGCGCGTCCACCACTTCGCCTCGTACACGACGCCCTGGTGCTGCACGAGATCGCCGTCGTCGTAGACACCGCTCGGGTACCAGGCATCCGGACCGGGCTCACCCGTGACGGTCGGGAGCAGGGTGATGATGGTCGGCGAAGGATTCGCGGTCAACCGCGCGCCCGCATCGGCCGGGGCGGTATCCGTCAGTTCGAACAGGCGTCCCATGTCGATCGATCCGTCCTCGGCGATCCGCGGCAGGATCGTCGTGTCGGTCGAGACGAACCAGTCTGCACTCACCTGGGCGGGACGCCCGTCCGAAGCATCCGCCGTGGCGCCGTCGAAGTAGTTCGACGCGGCCGTCAGCAGCGAGGTGTCGGCCTGCTTGAGGCCGAGCACGTCGGCCTGCGGGTTCTGCCACGAGACGACGCCGGATGCCTCGTACGCCGTGGTCTTGGCATTCGTCTCGAGTCGCACACCCCGCTCGTTGCCGACCGAGGTCACTCCCTGCAGCCGGACGTCCGGCCCGGAGTTCGACGTCGCGCCCGTGCCGAGGTTGCCGAAGCTGATCGAGTTGCGCAGCAGGTGATCACCCGGGATCGACTCACCGCCGAGCTTGAAGCCGTTGCCCTCGCCGCGCAGGGTCGGGTTCTCGCTCAGGAAGCCGTTCGAGTAGGCGACCGAATCCTCGACGATCACGGTGCCGATCGGGCCGGTCGTCGACTTCGCGTACAGGTCCCAGCCGTCGTCGATGTTGTGGTGCGCGATGTTGTAGCGCAGCACGTTGCCCTCGCCGACGGTGAGCTTGACGCCGAAGCCGTCCGCGTCGTTGCCCCCAGGGTCGGCGTTGTGGTGCGACTCGGATGACAGCACGAGGTTGTGCGACGGCCACAAGGCGGGCTTCTCGGCGGAGGACCCGGAGATCTGGATGCCGGAGTCCGCGTTGTGATGCGACTCGACGCGCTCGATGACATTGTGGTGACCCTCGATGAGCATCGGCTTGGCCTTGTCGCGCGACCCGGTGATCTCGAGGTCGTGCACGTGCCACCAGTCGCCGCGGAGCACGAGCCCGCCATCCGGGGAGTCCTGCAGGTCGAGCACGGCGCGACCGCCGGGTTCGGACATCAGCGTGATGGGCTGCTCCGCGGTACCGCTGCGACCGCGGTCGATCTCGATACGGCGAGGGAGAGCGTACGTGCCGTCCGCGAGGACGATCTGCTGACCCGGCTGCGCGAATGCGACCGCGGTGTAGATGTCGAGCGGCTTCTCCGCTGTGCCAGCGCCATCCGCCGTACCGTTCGGCGCGACGCGGATCGACTGACCTGGGAGGCCGTACTCCTTCACCGTGATGATGACCTCGGTGTCGACCGGGTCGGTGGATTCGAGCTGCTCGTACTCCCCGAGCTGCGGCTGATCCGGGCCGGGCGTCGCCCGCGCGGTGAAGCGGTTCTCGCCGGGCTTCAGGGCGACGGTCGCGAGGGTCTGTTCGCCGGGCGCGAGGGGCAGTCCGTCGACGAGGACGGTGCCAGCGGCATCCAGAACCTGACCCGTGCCGTGGAAGTCGGCCACGAGCGGCAGGGCGATCTCGCGCTCGGGGGTCGTCGCCGTGACGTCGACCTTCAGGCTCGTGGGGATATAGGTGATCGGCCGTTCCTGCGCTGGGTCGTCGTCTGCGGGGGCGATCGTCGTGAAGTCCCACTCTGTGACGGTCACGACGATCTTGCGGGCGACGGCCATCCCGACGTAGAACTCGTCCGGGTTCTGCTGGAGCAGCATGGTCGGGTCGTACTCGATGACCTCGATGGGCTGCCCGTCCTGGTGCCAGATCGCGTGGAAACCGGTGTACGATTTGCGCAGCGTCAGCTCGTACACGTCACCGGTGGTGAACTTCGGGCCCGCGGCATCGGCCCGGTACGTCGGGTCGAACGCCTCCGAATGACTGCTGTCGCGGGCGCCGGCGGTGTTGTCGCTCGTGGCACCGGTGTATCCGCGCACGAAGCGCGCGCCGGGGGTTCCATCCTGGGTGCCGACCGGAGTGGAGTACCGGGTGATCATCGCGCCGGCGGAGTTGAAATACCGATCGGCGGAGGAGCCGGGGACGAGATCGTCGACCGCGATGATGCCGAAGCCGGACTGGTTGTCTTTCGTGGATGCATCGTCGACGCGGAAGGTCGCGTTGAGCGTGAAGTTCTCGGATGCCGGGTCGATCGCCGTGTAGAAGTACTGGAATCCGTCCTCAGAGGTGGCGATCTTGGTGCCGCTCGTCTTCGCGTCGAACGTGATCGTGCCGTCGCCGTTGTCGGTGATCGATCCGCCGGTGCCGGCGCCGGATCCGATCACGGCGCTCTGCCAGCGCAACGGGTCTGGCGCCGAGGCAGCCACGGGTGCGGGGCCGGCTGCGGCAGCTGCGGATGCTGCCGCGGTCGCGCCGGAGAACACGAGGGCGGTGGCGACGAATACGGCGGTGATCGCGCGAAGGCGCGGGGCTTTCAGGGGCAAGGCATCTCCTCATCGAGATTCCGGCGCCGGCTCACGGCGTGAGAAAGCGTTTTCTGAGGGTGAGCCTAGAGGGCGTCCGGATGCCTCGTCAAGCGTTTTCCGCGGCGCCTGGTGGTCCGAGATCAGGACGTTCGGCCCAGATCAGGACGATACAGACAGAAACGTCCTGTTCCGGGGCAACTGTCCTGATCTCGGCAGAGTCAGCGCGCCGCGAGCATCTCCGACAGTCGCGCGGCCTCGCCCTCGGCCATGGCATAGGTGTGCTCCGGCGCCGGATACGCCCCGCTGCGCACCTCATCGGCGTAGGCCGCGACACCCTCGATCGCAGAGCCGCGCAGGTCGGCGTATCGCCGCACGAACCGCGCCGCCGCTCCCCCGTGGATGCCGAGCAGATCATGGAACACCAGTACCTGCCCGTCCGTGTCCGCTCCGGCGCCGATCCCGATGACCGGGATCTCGATCAGCGGCATGAGCGCAGCGGTCACCTCGGCGGGCACGGCTTCGACGACGAGCATCGAGCATCCGGCATCCTGCAGCGCGAGGGCGTCCTCGATGACGGCGAGCGCGGCGTCGGCCGAGCGGCCCTGCGCGCGGTAGCCGCCGAGGGACGCGGCGGTCTGCGGGGTGAGGCCGACGTGTCCGACGACCGGAATCCCGGCCGAGACCAGCGCACGGGCGCGGTCGACCGACGTCCCTCCGCGCTCGATCTTGACGAGGTCGACGCCGGCCTCCTTCACGAAGCGGCGCGCGGTGGCGATCGCCTCGGCATCCGACGCCTCGTACGAACCGAACGGCAGATCGCCGACCAGCAGCGGGCGCTCGAGACCGCGACGGACCGCGCGGGTGAGCATGAGCATCTCGTCGACCGTGACCGGCACGGTCGAGTCGTAGCCGAGCACGGTCATCGCGGCGGAGTCGCCGACGAGCACGACGTCGACACCCGGAGCCTCGACGATCTGCGCACTGGGGAAGTCGTAGGCGGTCACCATGACGATCGGCGTGCCGGCATGCTTCGCGGCCGCCAGGTCGTTCAGTGTCAGGCGCTTCGCCGGGCCGGGATGCGCGCTCACGGAGCCACCAGCTCGCCGACCGCGTCGTCGACACGGACGATCGCGTTGGAGCGATCGACGTGCACGACGACCGGTTCGTACGACGCGAGGTCCTTGCGCGAATACTCGGCGTAGGAGATGACGATGATCGTGTCGCCGCCGTGCACGAGGCGCGCGGCGGCGCCGTTGACCTGGATGGCGCCGGATCCGCGCTCGCCTGTCAGCGTGTAGGTGACGAAGCGTGCGCCGTTGTTCACGTCGACGACATGCACCTGTTCGTGCGGCAGGATGTCGGCGGCCTCGAGCAGGTCGGGGTCGATCGTGATGGATCCGACGTAATTCAGGTCGCTGCCGGTGATGGTCGCGCGATGGATCTTCGACTTCAGCATGGTGCGTCGCATCAGGCGTCGCCTCTCGGTTCAGCGGAACGAAGGGTGTGGTTGTCGATCAGTCGGGCCGCACCCACGCGGGCGGCGACGGCGATCAGGGTGTCGCGTTCGGTGGTCACGACCGGCTCGAGGGTCTCGGCGTCGCGGAGTTCGAGGTACTCCGGGGAGACGTCGGCGTCCTCGAGGACCTCTGCGGCCGCAGCGCGGATCACCGCGGCATCCCGCTCCCCGGCGTCGTGGGCGGCGTGCGCGGCATCGAGTGCACGGCTGAGGGCTGTCGCCTGCGCGCGGGCATCCGGGTCGAGGTAGACGTTGC